>APCU01000045.1 GCA_000347575.1 Candidatus Caldatribacterium saccharofermentans OP9-77CS
TTCCCGCGCCACAAGAACACGTCGCTCTCCTCCTGCAATTTCCCGGATATCCCCAAGGGTTTCGAGAAGTCTTCTGGGGGACTCATAGAGCACCGTTGCTTGAGGCAAGAAGAGCGCCCTCTTCAGGGTCTCCTCCCGTTCCTTCCCTTTTCGGGGGAGAAACCCCAGAAAGATGAAACCGGAGAACGCAAATCCCGAGTACACTACTCCAAGAAGGAATGCTGAGGGGCCAGGGAGGACTTCAAAGGGAACGCCCTCCTCAAGGAGGCGCAGCACAAGTTCCATCCCCGGGTCCTGTATTCCAGGCATGCCGGCGTCAGAGACAAAGGCAACAACCTTCCCCTCCCTGACAAGCTTCAGGATGTCCCGGGTGGCCTGGGGAATGTTGTGGGCGTGGTAACTCAAAAGGGGCTTACGGATCTGGTAAGCATTGAGGAGCTTCAGGGTGACCCGGGTATCCTCACAGGCAATGCAATCTGCCTCCCTGAGCACATCGAGAACCCGGAGGGTGATGTCCCGGAGATTCCCAATGGGGGTGGGGCAGAAGTACACCTTGCCCCACCCTTGCTTTTCTGGACCCATGGGCTCAGCGCTTCTCTGCTTTCAGAGGCACAAAATACGTCCGTCCGCCGCGGTCAATGAGGAGAAGCACCGTGTCCCCAGGGGTAATCCGGGCCAGGGCTTCCTCCCAGTCGGCAAGGGAAGCGATCTCGGTCCTGTTCACCTCAAGGATGACGTCTCCAGGTCGGAGACCGACTTTATCAGCAGGCCCTCCCACCCGGACACTGACGATCACCACTCCGCGGGTGGTCCGAAGACTGTACCGCTCCACCAGGTCATCGGTGATTTCGGCCACCTCAAAGCCCAGGTCCACCTGCTGGATTTCAGGTATCCCGACACTCGACTCTTTCAGCTCTCCAAGGGTAGCTTCAAGGATTATACGCTTTCCATCCCGCCACACCTCAAGACGCACACGTTCCCCGGGACGGCGAGAACGAATCTCCTGCTGGAGACTACTTACTGTCAGGACTTCCTTTCCGTCCACCTTGAGGATAATGTCCCCCCGCTTCAGCCCCGCTTCCTCTGCCGGGCTTCCCCTGGAGATGTCCGCAACCAGAGCGCCTTTGGCCTCTGAAAGCCCAAATTTCTGGGCAAGTTCAGGCGTAAGATCCTGGATGTACACCCCAAGCCAGGCCCGAACAACCTTCCCCTTCTCGATGAGCTGTTCAAGGATGGACTTGGCCATGTTGATGGGAATGGCGAATCCAATGCCCTGGGCATAGGGGAGGATGGCAGTGTTGATCCCAATGACCTCTCCACGGAGGTTCAGAAGTGGACCACCGCTGTTGCCGGGATTAATGGCGGCATCGGTCTGCAGGAAGTTCTCGTATTCCCTTCCCGAGTCTCCCGCCGAAATCGGCCGACCCTTGGCGCTCAGGACTCCAACCGTGACGGTGTGGGAGAGACCGTAGGGGTTCCCGATGGCAATGACGAACTCACCCACCCGTGCTTTGTCCGAATCTCCCAGGGGAATGGTGGGAAGGTTATCGGCGTCAATCTTCACCACTGCAATGTCGGTGAGGGAATCCGCACCGACGACTTTCCCCTCGTATTCTTTCCCATCGATGAACGTGACCTTGATTTCGTTAGCCCCGCGAATCACGTGCTCGTTGGTGAGGATGTACCCGTCAGAACGGAACACGAATCCCGTACCGATACCCCTCTGGGGGATTTGCCGCTCAAGCTCCGGAATGTCTCCAAAGAAGCGACGGAAAAAAGGGTCACTGAAAAAGGGAGCCAGGGGAGAACGGTACACGGCAATACGCAGGGTGTCGATGTTCACCACCGCAGGACTCACCCGCTCCACGATATCTGCAACGATATCCGGGTTTTCAGGTATTGCCGAAGCTGCCCACCCGGTGTTTACTGCAGCAAAAAACACAAGAACCAGCACTCCAAAAATGCCCTTGGAGCAGACCCTTCGCATCACTCTCGACCTCCTTCTTGAAGAAATGATTCCATGATTTCCTGCCCCACACGGGGATCAAGCTCTCCAATGAGGAGGAAGTAAAACCCTCCCTTTTCTGCCGTCACCCGGACCATTCCCCCTTCCTGGACGAGCTGCAGGTACCGGGGGGCGCTGGACGCAGAAATCCTGAAAGGGTACGCACTCTGGAAGAGGATGAAAGAGCGAAGGCCATCGCTGTACACAAAGCCATAGAATTTCTTCCCGCCATCCTGGAGGAGATAGGCTCGCCGCAACCGGAACCCCAGGGGGACAAACCCGGAAAGGGCAAAGGGAGAAGTTCCCGGGAACCTCCTTCTGGAGGCTTCGGCACCCAGAACCCTGGCGCTCCAGAGTTCCAGAAGGCGGGTCATCTGTGCCACCCAGGGGAAATCAGGGGAAGCATCGCGGTAGAGCATCCTCCACTCCGCAAGGGGCTCTCCCCAGGGAGCGTACGTCCTCTGGCCAATCATTTCCCCTCCATCCCCAAAGATGATAGACCGGGCAACCTTTCCCGTCCACCGGGAGATCAGGGCGAGTTCATCCTCCCGCAGCTCGAAGACGTAGTTCTCAAGAAGCAATGGCAGGTCCTCCCTCTCAAAAGGAACAAAAGGGAAATCAAGAAGGGGGTAAACGCTCTCCACCTCTCCGCTTTTGAGGTTCACCACGTACCGGGAATGGCCAAAGCGCATGTGTACAACCTCTTCTTCCCCCAGTGTTTTCCAGGCAAACCCCATACCTTTCAGGAAGAGGACTTCCACAAAGCGCTCCTCGCCTTTCGCAAAGTCCTTTAGTCGCCATACTCCCCAGTAATCCCCGGCCAGAGATGCCTCGAGGACCCTCTCCACTACAGAACGTGCCTCTTCAGGACTGAGCACCTGTGCAAACCCCGGGAAGACGAAAACCAGGAAAAACACAAGAGGGAGCAGCACCCTCATCGGTACTCACCGGCGAGGAATTCCAGTGTCTCAACCCTGACTTTGCTCTGCGTGAGGACATCCTTACTGAAAGCGGTGAAATGCTCCACGTCGAGGATTTGATCCTCAAAAGAAGCCCTCTGCCACCCCCAAAAAACAAGAAGCGCCACAAAAAGGCCGAGGACAGCCACAAGAGCCCAGAGCACCCGGCTTCTCCGCACCAGGCGAAAGGCCCGTTCCAGAGAAAAACTCTCCCCGGGGACAACCCGGGGGGTGATATCCCCCAGTTTCCTGGCCACTGCCCGCACGAGAGCGAATTTCTCATACTCTTTCCGGCACAAAGCACACACCTCAAGGTGCCTCTGTACCCTGAGGTATTCTTCCCGAGAAAGCTCTTCGTCGAGGAAAGCAGAAAGCTTCCTTACAACCTCCCGACACCGCATGTTCTCATCCCCACAGCCCCAGAAGCTCATCACCATACGCCGCCTCAAGGGCTTTTTTGACATACCGGCGTGCCCGGTGGAGACGGGACCGGACCGTCCCAATAGGGCAACCGATGACCTCACTGGCCTCCTCATAGGAATACCCCATGATGTCGCAGAGGACCATAACCTCCTTCATCTTGGGCGGAAGCCCCTCGATGCATCTGTAGACGTCCCGGATGACCTGCCGTTTTAAGGCGATGGTTTCA
Organism: Candidatus Caldatribacterium saccharofermentans OP9-77CS; assembly: GCA_000347575.1. GTDB lineage: Bacteria > Atribacterota > Atribacteria > Atribacterales > Caldatribacteriaceae > Caldatribacterium > Caldatribacterium saccharofermentans. The sequence continues at coordinate 3,614 of APCU01000045.1, forward strand.
GGCCCTTCTCCCTCGTCCTCCAGCTGTTCGGCGAAATCCTCCTCCTCATCTTCCCGCTCAGCCTGCCAGAGGGCAGAGAAAAACTTCAGGAAGCGGTCCTTTTTCTCCCGCTGGCGATGGATGTTGAGGAGAATCGCAGATACCCAGTTCTCAAAGGGGTAGCGGTGGTCGAAGCTGTGACGGTACTGAAAAGCCCGCAGAAAGGCTTCCTGAACGAGATCTTTTGCCCGTTCAGCGTTCCCTGTGAGGTAGTAGGCAAACCGGAGGAGATGGGCCTCACACTCTTTCACCTGTGCCTCAAACCAGGCTCGTTCCTCCTCAAGGGTTTTCCCAAGAGGTAGAACGTGCTCTTCAGCCATACGCATCACCCCATTAGGGGATACCAACGCTTCCCCCTCAGAGTTCCCTCCTCTACAGGAAGTACCTGTTGTACTCCTCCTCGGTAATCTCCACTTCCCTGCCATCCTCAAGCTCGAGGCGGATGCTGTCCTTGAAGACATTCACCTCAAGAATTTTCGCCAGGCCCATGGGGGTAATCACCTTGCTCCCCTTCTTGGGGAAGCGCAAAAGCAACCTCCGGTAGAGGGGGTACTCAAAGGCCAGGCAACACATGAGGCGCCCACATACTCCTGAGATCTTCGCCGAGTTGAGAACAAGGTTTTGCTCCTTGGCCATGCGGATGGAGATGGGGTCGAAATTCGAGAGAAACGAACTGCAGCAGAGTTCCCGACCGCACATGCCGTACCCGCCGAGGAGCCTGGCCTCATCCCGCACCCCAAGCTGGCGCATCTCAATGCGGGTACGGAAAATTGCTGCCAGGTCCTTCACAAGCTGGCGAAAGTCGACCCGATCCTCAGCTCCAAAGTAAAACACCAGCCTCCCCCGATCGAGCGTGTAATGGACCTGGAGGAGCTTCATGGGGAGATTGTACCGGGCGATGAGTTCCCGGGCAATTTCGAAGGCATCTCGTTCCTTCTCGCGGTTGATTTCCCACTGGAGAAGGTCTGTTTCTGTGGCCCGCCGAAGAACAGGCCTGGGGGGCTCAGCCACCTCCGGGACGGTGATTTTCCTCACCACTACCCCAAGCTCGAGCCCCAGGATGGTCTCCACCACGCACTGTTCGCCCACCTCAAGGGGAAGCGACCGGGGGTCGAAGTAGTAAACCTTGGGGTTTCCTTCAAAGCGCACACCTACAAGCGGTATCACGAGAGTTCACCTCGCAGCTTGAGCAGAAAGTGAAAACAGGCAACGTCCCACTGAGCATTGGAAAGAATGTCCTCAGAAAATGTTCCCAAAGCCGCCAGAGCCCGCCGGAGTGCTCCGGAATCCAGGCGGGCAAGTCGTTCCACAAAGCCCCGATCCTCCTGAGAGAGCACTGCCACCCTGTGGTAGCAGTCTCCCAGAAGACGGACAAAAAGGGCATCCCGGAGATACCCAGCAAGGAGAGGGAGAATCCGGCGGAGTTCCTCCCGGTGCTGGGAGAGCCAGAAACCAGCCTGGAAAATATCCCCCTCCTGCACCGTCTCAAGGAAAGACCGTACGGCAAAAAGGGCGTCCTCCATCCCTTGGGCAAGGTGCAGCGCCTCACCAATGCTTCCAGAAGAAGCAAAAGCAAGAACACGGGCAAGATCCGGATTGAGGCCTTTGTGCTCTTCGAGGTACTTTGCCACAAGCTCTTCGGGAAGTGCAGCGAATGCGATCTTCTGACAGCGGGACACCAGGGTCCTGGGCAAAGCCAGAACCTGAGAAGCCACAAGGAAAAGTACCACACCTTCAGGGGGTTCCTCAACCGTTTTCAGGAGACAGTTTGCCGCCTCTTCAGTGAGCTTCTCCGCCTCATCAATGAGGCCAATCCGAAAGGGGGAGAGCACGCGCTTGAGGGCGAGGCGCTCGATGAGATCGCGCACCTCGTCAATGCCAATGGTGTTTGTTTTCGGTGAAATCAGGAAAAAGTCCGGATGGAGAGAGGCATCAAAGAGCAGGCAACTCCTGCACCGGTTGCAGCCCGCATCAAGGGATTCAGGACAGAGTAAGGCCTTCGCCACCTCAAGCGCCAGGGTTTTCTTGCCTACCCCTGAGGGACCGAAAAAGAGATAGGCATGATGAACCCTCCGGGACACCAGGACACGGGCCAGGAATTCTTTCTGCATCACGTGACCGAGAANNNGGGNCCAGAACATNGNTTNANAACCGCTCGTAGTACTCGATGGGAATTTCAAAGAGGACGCCCCCACCCTTGAGGACCTTGATTTTCTGGGGGACGAAGGGACCAATGGGTTCGTTCACCGGGACTGTGGACTCCACAATCTCCTCACGACGGGCACAGCATTCCCGGATAATGGCAAGAACGGTCTCTCTGCGGTCTCTGTCAACACCGATGAGGAAGGTAGTGTTCCCTTCCCGGAGAAACCCTCCTGTAGAAGCGAGTTTCGTAAAGGCAATACCGCGTTCTTTTAGCACGTCGGCAAGGCGCAGGGCATCCTGGTCGCGCACAACGCAAATCAAAAGCGACGTGGGGGTCACACCTCTCCCTCCTTCCACTGCCTGATCCTCGGGAGTACCCTCTCCACAATTTCCTGAAAGACCTCCTCCTCAGAACGGTTGACGGGAATCACGATGAACCGCTCTGGTTCCCGGCGGGCAAGCTCAAGGTATCCCTCCCGTATCCGCTCAAGAAGGTGGGTCTCCTGGGCAAACTCAAGCTCAAAACGGACTTCCCGGGGGTCGTGGCTTGCCAGCGACCGGGAAAGGCCAGTCTCCGGCTCCACATCAAGGAGCACCGTGCAGTGAGGCGTCAACCCACCGGAGGCCTGTTCATTCAAAAGACGAAGGAACGAGAAATCCACTCCCCGGCCCCACCCCTGGTAGGCTAACGTGGAGTCGGTGAAGCGGACACAGAGGACAACCTTCCCGGCACTGAGCGCCGGAGCGAGAACTCGCAGCACATGCTCTCGCCGGGCGGCCGCAAAAAGCAGAGCCTCTGTAAGGGGGTCAAGAGAACCCGTTTCAGGGCGAAGGAGGAGCATCCGCAGCGCTTCGCCAAAGGGCGTTCCTCCCGGTTCCCTCGTCAGCACACAGGGGAGACCTTTGCTTTGCAGGAATTCGAAAAGCCGCTGTGCCTGGGTGGTTTTGCCGCTGCCCTCAATGCCCTCAAAAGTCAGGAAAAACCCCATTTCATTCGTCCTTGTTGAGAGACCTCGGGTAAATCACCACTCTCCGGAAAGGCTCTTCTCCAATGCTCTGGGAAAAGAGGTTGTACCGCTCGGCGATTCTGTGCTGGAGACGCCGCACGAAGGCATTCCGCGGGGAGAGCTCAACCGGTTCCCCAAGCTTCAGAACCTGGCGTGCCGCCCGCTCAGCCTCAAGAAGTCCCGACTCCTCAGGCTCCGGAGAGGCCTCCGAGTACCCGAAGAGGTCGTGGACGAACTTCTGAATCTGGTTGTAAGTGTTGCTCCGCACAACGTGCACCGGAATTCCCCGGTTTTCCGCCTCACGGATTTTGCTCCCCCGTTTGCGGTACCGGCTCTTCAGGGTGAGAACGAGATCAGCCCTGTTGAGGTCGTCCACAATCTCCAAGGGGGCCTTTGCCTGGGCGATGGCCCGTTGCATGTAATTCTTGCTGATGGCAAAAAGGTACACCCGGAGCATCCGGCCCTCGGGCATTCCCAGGACCTTCCGGGACGGCTCCTCCTGGGGAACCACCACGAGCTCCTCCTTCCGGGGACGGCGTTCCGCAATCTGTACCGTTCCCTCTTTGGTTCTCCGGCGGATTTCCGGTTCCGGATCGTATCCCCGAAGGAGCAGGTCCACCGCCTGGGCCGTATCGTGGTAAATGGCCACGGTATCCCGGTCCCGGAGTTCCACAACGATGTCGAAGGTGGGAACTGCCTTGCGCTCCAGAATCGCCTTCTGGGTTCCCCGTCGCCGGGCTTCCTCATCACTCAGGATGACCGACTGGATTCCTCCCACAAGGTCGCTCAGGGTGGGATTGAAAAGGAGGTTCTCGAGCGTCGTTCCATGGGCAGTGGCGATGAGCTGCACGCCGCGCTCCGCAATTGTTCGGGCAGCCCGCGCCTCCTCTTCCCTGCCGATTTCATCGACGATGATGACCTCGGGCATGTGGTTCTCCACAGCTTCAATCATGACGTCGTGCTGCCGCTCTGGAGACGAAACCTGCATGCGCCGTGCTCTGCCGATTGCAGGATGGGGAATATCCCCGTCCCCTGCAATCTCGTTCGAGGTGTCCACAACGATGACCCTTTTCTGGAACTCATCGCTCAGGACCCTCGCCACCTCCCGGAGTTTGGTGGTCTTGCCGACTCCCGGAGGACCAAGGAGCAGGATGTTCTTCCCCGAGATGATGACGTCCCGAATGATATCGATTGTCCCATACACTGCCCGGCCCACCCGCAGGGTCAGACCCACGATGTCACCCAGACGGTTCCGGATACAGGAAATGCGGTGGAGCGTCCGCTCAATGCCTGCCCGGTTNTCCCGGGTGAACATCCCCACCCGCTGGACCACGTAATCGATGTCTTCCCGCTCCACCACCCGCTCAGAGAGCATGGCAAAACCCTTACTGAAACGGATCTCGGGCGCTCTCCCAAGATCCATGACAATCTCGATAAGGTCATCGATGTTCTCCTGCTCTTCCAGGGCCTTGCGAATGTGAGGAGGCAGGACCTCGAAGAGCTTGTCCAGATTGTCCACAACACCCTGAAACTGCTCACCCATTCTCTGTTTCTTCCTCCTGTCAAGAAAGTTCCTTTCGCTTCCGAATAACCAGAAATCCGGCGTTTTATTTCTTGGAAGTACCTCCATTATAGCAGAAAGTCTCTTTCGCTACTTTCCGGAAATGGATATAATGAGGGGAGGATGAAAATTCTGGCGCTCAGCGACCGGGTTGACCCTCGAATTTACAGTTCCTTCTGCAAAGAACGGTTCGGGGATGTGGACTGTATCATCTCCTGTGGGGACCTTCCCGAATACTACCTGGACTTTGTGGTTTCCACCCTCAACGTTCCACTCTTTTTCGTCCACGGCAACCACGATGCCCCAAGGGAACAAGAATCCCTCGCCGGGGGAACCAACCTCGACGAGCGGGTTATCTGCTACCGGAACGTCCTCATCGCCGGGCTTGAAGGATGTTACTGGTACAACGGGAATCCCCACCAGTATACCGAGCGCGAGATGTACTGGAAGTACCTCCGGCTCCTCCCTCGTCTCCTCTTCGCCCGTCTCAAACACGGGAGGTACCTTGATATCCTCGTCACCCATGCTCCCCCAAAGGGCGTCCACGAAGGGCAGGACCCTCCCCACCGGGGGTTTGCCACCTTCACCCACATCCTGAAAAAGTACCGTCCCCGGTACCACCTCCATGGGCACGTGCACCTCTACGGCTCAGCCCAGGATGTCGCCACGCAATTCCTCGACACCCTTGTGGTCAACTGTTATGGGTACCAGGTTATTGAGATCGTGCCGGAAAAGGGCTAATCGGGGTGTGGTACAATGGAGGAGAATTTCTGGTGATGCCGGGTGTCCCGTTCGCTTTTGCGAAAGAAGGAAGAGCTTCTCGAGGAGATCAGACAGGAGGTTGAGCGGTGTACCCTCTGCCCCCTGGCCAAAAAACCGGACCCAGACGGTTTTCGGCGAGGGGAACCCTGACGCCCTCATCATGTTCATCGGTGAGGCCCCAGGAGAGGACGAAGACCGTTCCGGGCGCCCCTTTGTCGGAAAAGCAGGGCAGCTTCTCACGAAAATCCTCCTTTCTGTGGGCATCCAGCGAGAAGAGGTGTACATCGCCAATATGGTGAAGTGCCGACCCCCGGGGAACCGNACCCCCACNCTTGAAGAGGTTGAGGCGTGTTTCCCATACCTTGAGGCACAGATTGCCATCGTCAACCCCTCGATCATCGTGACCCTGGGGAGCGTCTCCACAGGGTACCTCCTGGGCACCAAGGAGCCCATGAGTAAGCTCCGGGGACAGTGGTTTGACTGGCGCGGGGGGAAGCGAATCTTCCCCATGTTCCACCCGAGCTTCCTTCTCCGGCACGAATCCCGTGCTCCTGGNTCNCCNAAATACCTCACCTGGCAGGATATTCAGGAAGTGAAGCGGGTGTACGACCTTTTGCGGGAAAGCACCCGCAGGGTATGATATAATAGCAAGGAAATACCGAAAAGGGAGGGAGGTATATGAGCTACCTCGAATCCATCAAAGCATTCACAACCGAACAGGTGGTCAAACTCATCGTGAACTCGCTGCGGAACGTCTCAGACGAAACCATCATCAAACTCACGTACCTTGCCGAGAAACTCACCCCTATCGAGTACTACCGGGACCAGATCCGGGGGCTTCGCCAGATGTTCGAGGAGAAGCGCCCACAGATCGTCCTTGCCCGGCGAGTGCTTCAAGAAACCCACCCTAACGTTCGGGAAAAGCTCATGGTGAACCTCATCGTGAAGAGCATCCTCCTTGGGGTCCCAAAGCGGCAAAAACTCGAAAAGGAACTCGGCTGCCAGGTACCGTTCTTTTTTGTCGTGAGCCCCACCATGCGGTGCAACCTCAACTGCTACGGGTGCTATGCTGGCCAGTACCGGAAAGAGAGCGACATGCCGATTGAGCTTATGGATCGGATTTTCACCGAGGCGAAAGAGATGGGCATGCACTTCTTGACGATTTCCGGTGGCGAGCCGTTCATTCGCGAGGAACATCTGGACTTATTTGAGAAACATAGTGATATTTGTTTCCAGGTTTACACGAATGGAACGCTCATCGACCGGGAAATGGCCAAGCGCCTGGCCCGCATGGGGAACGTGTACCCTGCTATCAGCGTTGAGGGCTACGAGGAAGAAACGGATGCTCGGCGAGGCAAGGGAACCTTTAAGAAAATCATGCAGGCCATGGAAGCCCTTCGGGACGAGGGGGTACTCTTCGGCTTCTCCATCACGGCAACCCGCTACAACACCGAGCTCGTCTCAAGCGATGAATTCATGGACTTCCTCATCAGCAAGGGCTGTAGCTTCGGATGGTACTTCACCTATGTCCCNGTAGGGAAAAANCCCGANACCAGCCTNATGCCCACNCCNGANCAGCGAATCCANCTGCGCAATCAGGTTCACCGGCTCCGCTACGAAAANCCCATTTTCATTGGAGACTTCTGGAACGACGGTCCCTACGTGGGTGGGTGNATTGCCGGTGGACGGCGGTACTTCCACATCAACAACATGGGGGACGTGGAACCCTGCGTCTTCTGCCACTTCACCGTCGACAACATCAAGAACAAATCCCTGAAGGAAGTCATCTCCTCTCCCTTCTTCCGGGCCATTCAGGAACGGCAACCGTACGACAACAACCTCATGCGGCCCTGCATGCTCATCGACGTCCCGGAAGTCCTCCGGGAAGTGGTGGAGAAGTACGGAGCTCGCCCGAGCCATGAGGGCGCAGAAAGTCTCATCACCACGCTTAAAGACGAAATCGATTCATATGCTCAGGCTTTCAAGAAGCTTGCTGATGAGATCTGGGAGCGGGACTACAAGGGAACCATCTACTACAAGGACTACAAGAGCGAGCGGCAGGAGTACCTCAGGAAGCTTCAGGAAGAGGCGGAGAAGAACCGCAAAAAGGAAGAGGTCCGGGTGTGACAAACAGGGGGTCCTACCGGGACCCCCTGTTCTTCAAAGCTCGAAAGCCGATATCCCGGCGATAGTACATCCCCTCAAAGTGGATGCGTGACACTGCCTCGTACGCCCGGCTGTAGGCCTCCTCAAGGTCCTTCCCAAAAGCACACACGTTGAGGACCCGACCACCATCGGTGTAGTAACCATCACCCTGCCACACCGTTCCGGCATGGAAAAGGAGCACCGCATCCCCCGGGCGATTCGGGAACGCCTCGAGTCCCTCGATTCGTTTTCCCCGTTCAAAGTGGCCAGGGTACCCGCGGCTTGCAAGCACCACCGAAAGCATTGCCTCAGGGGTCACCTCAAGGCGCATGGTGTGAAGTTTCCCTTCCCACAGGGCAAGGCTCACCTCAAGCCAGTCGTTCCGGATCCGGGGGAGTACCACCTGGGTTTCCGGATCTCCCAGACGGACATTGAACTCCAGAACCCAGGGTGTTTTGTCCTTCGAAATCATGAGCCCCAGGTAGAGCACCCCCCGGTAATAGAGGTTCTCTCGCTCCACGCCTTCAAGAAGTGGAAAAATGATGTCCTTCTCAACCCTCCGGAGCACGTCCTCATCCACCACAGGTGCCGGAGAGTATGCCCCCATGCCCCCCGTATTCGGACCAATGTCCCCCTCACCGACCTTTTTATGATCCTGGGAAGAGGGAAGGAAAAGGTACGATGCACCGTCAAAGAGCACCATGACTGTGGCTTCCTCACCCTCGAGGAAGTCCTCCACCACAATCCGCTCTCCTGATGTACCGAACTTCTTCTCCACCATGAGCTCCCGGACGGCAAAGGTAGCTTCCTCAAAGTCCTGAGCGATATATACGCCCTTCCCCGAAGCCAAACCTTCGGCCTTCACCACCACAGGATAGTTCTGCCGCCTCTTCAGCGCCTCCAGAGCTTCCCCAGGGTCGTCAAAGACCGAAAAAGGGGGCCGTAGGGATTCCGTACCGTCTCATGAACTCCTTGGCGAAAACCTTACTCGCCTCAAGGAGGGCCCCACGCCGGTCGGGGCCGATGATGGCTCGCCGCTCGGCGAGGAATGTATCGACAATTCCCGAAGCCAAAGGCGCTTCAGGACCAACAAGGACAAGTCCAATGTCTTTCTCCCGCACGAAATCGAGCATCTCCCGGAAGGAGGAAAGGGAAACACAGGTCCCCACGCTCCTCATGCCTCCGTTCCCGGGAACACAGAAAACCTCCTCAACCTCAGGGCTCTGGGCGATTTTCCAGGCGAGGCAGTGTTCTCTCCCACCACTCCCCACAACCATGACGCGCATCCCTTACTCCCCCCTGATGAAGACTTTCCTTCCCCGAACCTCGAGCTTCCCCTCAAGAAAGAGCTTTACCGCCTGCGGGTAAATCTGGTGCTCGTACCGGAGGATTCGCTCAGCCAGGGTTTCTGGAGTATCGTCTTCAAAAACCGGGCAGGTCGCCTGGAGAATGATAGGCCCTGTATCCATGCCCTCATCCACAAAGTGGACAGTGCAGCCGCTCACCTTCACCCCATACTCCACAGCCTGTCGCTGGGCCTCAAGACCCGGAAAGGCAGGAAGGAGTGAGGGGTGGATGTTCATGATGCGGTTTCGGAAACGCTGGACGATTTCCTTTCCCACAATGCGCATGTAACCCGCAAGGCAGATGAGGTCCGGGTTCTCCTGCTCAAGGACTTCAAGGAGCTTTGCCTCATAGGCCTTTTTGCTGGGGAACGACTGGTAATCCAGAACCAGCGTGGGGATTCCTGCCTCCTGAGCCCGGCGCAGGGCGTAAGCCACAGGGTTATCGCTGATGACCAGGCTGATTGTTCCCGGGATGAAACCACTCCGGGAGGCGTCGATAAGAGCCTGGAGATTGGTTCCCCTTCCCGACACCAGGACGACAATTTTCTTCACTCCAGGGTCACCCCCCTCTCACCGCGGACGATTTCCCCAAGAATCCAGGCGCGCTCCCCAGCATTCTGAAGGAGATGCAGGGTACGCTCTGCCTCCTCTTGGGCCACTACCAGGACAAAGCCCACTCCCATGTTGAACACCCGCCACATCTCCCTCTCAGGAACGTTACCTTTTTCCCCGATGAAGCGGAAAATCCAGGGTACAGGAATGGTGTCCTTCCACACACGGGCCCTCAGGGACTCCGGGAGAATCCTCGGGAGATTTTCCACAATCCCACCACCGGTGATGTGCGCCATCCCCTTTACCCGGACTTCGCGAAGGAGCGGCAGAACACTCCGGACGTAAATCCGGGTGGGGCGGAGGAGCTCCTCGGCAAGACTTTGCCCTTCCACTTCGGCATCAAAGGGGATTCCAGCATGCTGCAGGACCTTGCGCACGAGAGAAAAACCATTGCTGTGGAGACCAGAAGAGGCCAGACCTATGAGCACATCCCCTTCGGCGATGTCCTTCCCACTGACGATGGCTTCCTCCTCCACAATGCCCACCGCAAATCCCGCAAGGTCGTACTCATCCTCAGGGTACATATCGGGCATCTCAGCCGTCTCCCCTCCAAGGAGCGTGCACCCTGCCTCCCTGCACCCCTCAATGATCCCCGAAAGTACCGCTTCAAAGACCTCGGGGTTTAAACGTCCACAGGCGAAGTAATCGAGGAAAAAGACTGGTTCTGCCCCCACACAGAGGACATCGTTCACGCACATGGCCACGAGGTCCTTCCCCACCGTATCGTGGTGGTTGAGCACCAGGGCAACCTTGAGTTTCGTCCCCACGCCATCGCTCCCTGCCACAAGACAGGGTCTTGTGTAGCGGTCGCTGATACGGAAAATCCCGGCAAACCCTCCAATGCCCTCCAAAACCTCAGGACGAAACGTGCTCAGGGCTTTACCTTTTAGCCGGCTGATGACTTCAAAAGCCCGGTCCATGTCCACTCCTGCTTTTTTGTAATCCCACCGCTCAGGCATGCCCTTCCTCCTCCCAGATGCCAGCCCGCTTGAAGATGGCATCGACGTGCCGCAGGTAATGGTGGTAGTCAAAGAGCCGGGTGA
>APCU01000046.1 GCA_000347575.1 Candidatus Caldatribacterium saccharofermentans OP9-77CS
GAACATCACGGCAATGCGGTCGCTCACGTAGTACGCTGTGGCTAAATCGTGGGTGATGTAGAGGACGCTCACCGCAAACTCGTCGCAGAGCTTGCGGAAGAGGTTCACGATGGACATGCGCAGCGACGCATCGACCATGGAGACCGGCTCATCGGCAACAAGAAGCGACGGATTCGTAAGGAGAGCCCGGGCGATGGAAGCCCGCTGGAGCTGTCCTCCAGAAAACTCTGCAGGGTATTTCCCCCGGATTTCCTCAAGGGAAAGCCCCACCGCTTGAAGCTTCTCATCAATCCAGTCCTCTGCTTCCTTTTTCTGGGTGGCGATTCGATAGTTGTACACCGTTTCAAAGAAATACTCTTCAACCTTCCGCAGGGGATTGAAGGTCTCGAAGGGGTTCTGGAATACCGCCTGAACTTCCCGGAACCAGGACCACCGATCTTTCTGGTTTTTCAGACTTTGGCCCCGGTAGAGAATTTCTCCTTCTGTAGGTGACTCAAAACCCAGAATCATTCGGGCAGTGGTAGTCTTGCCACAGCCGCTTTCTCCAGCCAGGGTGAAAATTTCTGCCTTCTTCATGGTGAACGAAATGTGGTCGACGGCGGTGAGACGGATTCGCGAAAAAAGGCTCCCCAGGGTGAAGACCTTGGTAAGGTTTTTCACAACGAGAACGGCCTCCATGGTTACCCTCCTTTGAGAAAGCAGGCAACGTAATGGTCGTTTCCCGCAAGAAGAAGCTCCGGTTCTTCCTTCTGGCATCGATCAGAAACGTGAGGACATCGGGGATGAAAGGCGCATCCTGGGGGAGGCTGGACCAGGGAAGGCGGAGCCCCAGGAACGCTCTCTCTTGGGGTTTTATCGCCAATGCGGGGAAGGGAGCGAATGAGGTACTGGGTGTACGGGTGAAGTGGAGAGGAGAAGATGTCTTCTGTTCTCCCCTCCTCGACAATTTTGCCAGCGTACATGATCGCCATGCGCTGGGTGACGGTGGCGTGAATTCCCATGTCATGGGTGACGAGAATAACAGTATTCCTGAGTCTCTTCTGAACCTCTTCGAGGAGGTCGAGTACTGCCCGCTGAGCAACAACATCAAGGGCTGTTGTGGGTTCATCAGCAAGAATAATGCGGGGCTCAAGGAGTGTAGCTAAAGCGATGGCGATGCGCTGGCGCATGCCTCCAGAGAGCTGGTGGGGATAAGCATTGAGAACTCTCGAGGGAAGCCCGAGTTTCTCTAAGTGTTCCCTGGCAGTAGCCAGGAGTTCTTCCCGTGCTCTTCCCCGCACGTGGCTTTCAAGGACGTCGAGGAAAGTCGTCCGGATGGTTTTCACCGGATTGAAAACGCTCATGGATCCTTGGGGAATATAAGCAATGTACTCAAAGCGGAGCTTTCGCTTTCGCTCAGGAGGAAGCGAAAAAACGTCAACTTCCTCGTTACCAATGCGATAGAAGACCTGTCCTCCGAAGATCCTGAGGGGTGGTTCCACGGCGGCAAAGAGTGCCCGAAGGAGGGTCGTTTTTCCACAACCGCTTTCTCCAGCAATGCCGTACACCTCGTTTTCCCTGACCCTGAGGCTTACCCGGTTGACCGCTTTAATGATTCGCTTCTCTCCGAAGATGTCAAGGACATAGAAAGCTTCGAGGGTTTCAGTCCTTAAAATGTACTCTGGGAGCATCACAAGGTTTCCCTCCAGATGGCCACCTCGTATGGCGGAAGGATTCGTCCTCCAAGGAGAAATTGTGCTGTTTCTTTCGCGGGAACTTCGCGGTTTTCCGGGGAATAGTTAAAGGCACATATAAGGTCTCCCCGTCTCCGAAGGCGTAGGCCTTCAGGAAGCCTTGTGGTGGTAATTCCCGCTTTTTGGGCAAGTTCCTCAAAAAAGTCCAAAAGGAAGGTATCGTCGGGCCAAAAGGCAAGGTAGTAACGGTTGTTATCCCCGAAAATGGCTCCTTTGCCATCCTGCAGGATTCCTTGAGGGGAAAGACTCGTCTCGACCCATTCCCGCCATCTGCTTACGGGGTACTGCTTGCCTTTCCAGGTCACCCGGTCTTCAGGGAAAGTTCCCAGGCTCTCCACCCGAACAATCCGGAGGGGCAAGAGCTTCTGCAGTGGTCCGGGGGGGAGTTCTCTGGGAATCTGGAAATGCGAGGTTTTGCTTCCTGTACGTGGACCGAAAACAATCGCTCCTTGAAAGGTGCTCAAGCGTTCTACCACTGCTTCGGAGAGGATGGGGAGGCTGGGGATGACAAGGAGACGATACCCCGAAAAGGTACTCTGGGGAGAAAGGATATCCACGTCAAGACCAAGTCGCCGGAGAGCGCTGTAGAAGCTTAACACCAGCGGGAGGTACTGTATTCCCTCTCCCAGAGGCTCGATTTCGAAGACCCAGGCAGCCTCGTAGTCGAAAACGAGGGCTACCTGTGACGGTTTTAGTGGAGGAAGAGGAATACTGGCGAGCTCTCTGGCGACTCTCGCTACCTCAGCAAAGCCTGTGTCCGGTGTTGAGTCCGGTCGAAGGAGTCCAGTGTGCATTTGTTCCTGGGCGAAAGGGGCCTGTCGCCAGCGGAAATACGATACCACCTCGGCGCCATGGGCAAAGGCTTCCCAGGTCCAGAGCCGGACCATCCCCGGGGCAGGAGAAAGGTTGCGAGGAGCCCACTGCACTGGACCAGCCTGCTGTTCCATCACCCAGAATCTCCCCCGTCCCACTCCCCTGTAAAGGTCGTGGTTCAGGGGAGCGATGTCAGGATGTCCAGAATGAGGAAAGTATTCCCGAAGTTCGTAGAACTTACGACCCCACTCGACGTGGCCCAAGGGGTAACTATCCCAGCTGGCGAAATCCAGGTCTTCTGTCAGGGCAAAGTGATCAAACTGCGTGAACGCCCCCATGAAATTGTGAGTGATGAATCGACCAGGAGAATATGCCCTGAGGATATCTACCTGAAGGCGGTTGAAGGCCCGAACCTGGTCTGAAGCAAACCGGAAGTAGTCCAGAAGATGCGCGGGATTCGGGTTAGTAACGGTGAGGTTTGGGAGCTCAACTTCTTCAAACGACCGGTACTCCTGACTCCAGAAAACCGTTCCCCAGGCGCGGTTTAATGCCTCTGGTGTCTTGTAGCGAGCTTTGAGCCATCTCTGGAAGGCTTCCCGACACCTCGGACAGTAACACCGAGTGGTGTCATGGCAACCGTACTCGTTATCCGTTTGCCATCCCGAGACGGCAGGGTGACGTCCGTATCGACTGGCTATGGCCTGGACGATGCGGCAGGATTCCCTCTGGTAAGACGGGCTTGAAAAACAGTAGTGACGCCGTGAACCGAACTGCCTTATGCGCCCTTCCCGGTCAACAGGGAGGATATCCGGGTACCGGTCGATGAGCCACTTTGGAGGGGTGGCGGTGGGGGTCCCAAGAACAATTTTGAGGCCAAGACTCTCGGCTGTATCGAGCACTTCATCAAGCCATTCCCAGTCAAACAGCCCAGGATGTGGCTCGATACGGCTCCAGGCAAATTCCCCAATCCGCACGAATTGGAGACCAAGGTCTTTCATTTGAGAGAGATCCTCTTTGACTTTCTCTCTTCCCCACTGCTCCGGATAGTAGCAAACCCCAAGCATCTTCTCTCCTCCCTTTTACTGAAGGCCGATTCTCTGGATTCGGGCCCTTGGATCCAGGTATTCACTAAGGCTTAGGGAGAGCCAGTACAGGGCGATGAAAAGGACCAGGGCCACAGCAATAGGTGTTGCCAGCCACCACCAGAGCCCCAGGAAGAACGCCTGACGGTATATTGCTGCCTGAAGCATGGTCCCTATAGTGGGGACGGTAGGGTCAATACCAAGCCCCAGGTAGGCCAGGAAGATCTCCATGCCAATGGCCCAGTGCATATTGTTGATAAAGGTGGTGAAAATAATGGGAAGGAGGAAAGGAAGGTACTCTTTGGCAACGAGCCGAAAGGTTCGAATTCCGGAAAGCTGAGCCACAAGGGTGAAGTCCCGTTCCCGGAGACTCAAAACCTGTGACCGAATGACCCGCGCGTCCCAGGCCCAGGCAAAAAAGGCCAGAAGTAGCCCAAGGTTTACAAAATTTTTCGTCCAGTCTCGCAGGACGATAGAGAAGAGGATGAAGACAATGAGAGAGGGGAGAACAAGCGTTGTGTCTCCAAGGGACATAAGCATTCGATCCACCGCACCTCCCTTGTATCCGGCAACGGTTCCGATTACCACTGCAATAGCCCGGGAGGTCAGGGAGGCTACAAGGGCGATGAGGAGAGAATTCCGCACTGCAAAAGTGAGCTGCCAGAAGACGTCCTGTCCCAACCAGGTGGTACCGAGGAGATGTTTCAGGGAAGGGGGAAGCCCCCGCGGGACTTGATACATCCTCTGGGGGTCGTAGGGGGAAAAAGTAGAAAGGAGCGCCAGAAAGAGGAAAACGCAGAAGATAACGAAAGCCGTGGTGAACCGGTAGTCCTGGAGTAAATCGTGGAAAACGCCCATGGTCGACCTCCTACTGGTAGCGGACCCGTGGGTCCACGAAGGGGTAGAGGAGATCCAGGACGAACACCGAAGTGGTGATAGCCACAACCGAAATACAGGCGATGGCCATGATGAGGTTGTAGTCTCCGTTCATAACGGCGTTGTAGAGAACCCACCCGATTCCTGGGTAGGCAAAGACCATCTCGGTGATGAGGGCTCCAGAAAACACAAAGCCAAAGCTCAGGCCAAGCTGGGTGATGGTGGGCAACATAGCATTGCGGATGACGTAACGGAAGGCAATACGCCGTTCTTCAACCCCTGCAGCTTTTGCGTAACTCACGTAGTCTTCTGAGCGAACACTCTGAACGATGAGTTTCATGGCCTGAAAGTGGGTAACTCCTCCAGCCACAACAAGGGTCAGTGCCGGTAAGGTGGCATGCCGGATGATGTTCCCCAGAGCCCGGAGACTCAGGGTAAGTTTTACCCCGATTCCTGCTCCCCCGCTGAGGGGAAAGACCGGGAAAATATAGGCCAGAAAGAGGAGAAAGAGCAGGGCCATAATGTAGTACGGAATGGGCCGCACAAGCATAGCAATGCCGTCGAGGATTTTCGTCCACCTGCTGCGGAAGTAGTACCCGGCTACACCCCCGACGATGGTGCCGAGAAACCAGCTGATGAAGGTCGTGAGGGAGAGCAGTCCAAGCGTCCAGGGGAGGTGCCTGGCCACAAGCTCCATAACTGGCGTGGGGTATTGGGCAAGAGAAGGCCCAAAGTCCCCTCGCAGCAACCTCTTCCAGAAAGCAAGGTACTGCTCAAAAACTGTTCCTTCAAGGCCATAGAGCTGCTTGAGGGTGTTGATGATGAGTTCCCGCTGCTCAGGAGGGATGTAAACCCCGAAGGCCTGGTACTGGGCAATGCGTTGCTCAATAGGGTTTATGGGCATGAGGCGGGGAAGGATGAACGCTGCCGTCAGCCCCAGAAAGGTCACCAGAAGATACTGGACAATTCTTGGCAGTAAATATCCCCGCACGAANCCCATACGCTTCGCTCCTCCTAAGCCCCGGGGAGTGGTAACCCCCGGGGGCACGACCCACCTTATCGTTTCACCGGCTCAGGATGGTGGAGAACGTACTTGAACTCTGGCCAGGTGGTGAAGACATCGCAGCGGGCGTAGTCATTTTCAGGGCTTGGGAAATTCGTCCAGTAGTATTCATCAAAAACGATGGCAATAGGGCAGTTCATGAGGGGGATGGCGATCATCTCTTCGATGGTGATCTTCAGCCCTTCAAGGCCAAGTTCAATAATGCGCTGTTCGTTTTCCCAAGGGGTGGCTTCAAGTTCTGTTACAATCTGGTCAATTCTTGAGTTGGACCACCGTCCCGCCCAGCCCAGAGTGGCTTCACCTACGGGCCGCACGAAATCCGAGCGCAGGGCGTTGAAACACCGGTAGAGATCCGGATGCAGTCCCCATGGTTCTCCTGCCCATCCACCGTGGCTTGTGCTCATGACCTGGAACTCACCGTTTAGAGAGAGTGTGGCGAAAGCAGCGGTGGGGAAGAGTTCCACATCGATGCCAAATTTTTTCCACTGCTCTATAACCGCCAAGGAGGTAATATACCCCATGTCCGTGGGATCGGGACCGCTGAGGATGGTGATTTTCCACGGCGAACCGTCGGGAAGACGCCATTTTCCATCAGAACCTCGAGAAAAACCATGTTTCTTGAGGAGTGCTTCCGCAGCTTCAGGAGCATATTTCCACCACCCGTAGCCCAGGGCAAGACGAACGGCATCTTCGTCACTCGGGTCAATATTCACCTCGTATCCCTGCTTTTTGGCCCACTCAAGCATTCGGAAAGGGACATCGGGATCCCAGGGCTTAAAAGTTTGGCCATTGCCAAGGTCAAGAGTCAGCTCCTCAAGCCAGGGGCGGAGAGGCTTAAAGTACCACTCATAGAAGGTTGGACTGACCACAAGAGGCAGAGCAAAAGTCACCGCAGCCATGCCGTTGTAGCTTGCAATGAGCACCTCATCGATGTTGATGGCCAGGGCTAAAGCCCAGCGAACGTCTTTGATGTTGTAGGGAAACACGAGGCAGTTAAAGCCGGGGCCACGGGTGGAAATGTCTCGTGGATCGATGTACGGCCAGGTCTTCCGGTAACTCCTTGTTGTGTTACTCCGCTCAAGGAGTGTGATCATCTGCTCTGCCGTTCCCTGGCAGACATCGAGTTCGTGACGTAACATGGCCATGACCTGCTTTTCTGGAGGACCATAGTTGATGAAGAGCACGTACTCGGGTTTTGGTTCTCCGAAGAGCTTCCCTGCCACGGTTCTCTGCCAGTCGTCCCGTTTTCTCCAGAGCACCCAGTACCCTGCAGGATCGTGGTCCACGTAGACGTAAGGACCAAGGCTTACTGGAGGATGGAAGGGGAATGAGACGATATCCTCGGCTTTTTCGAAAATGTGTTTGGGCATTGGTCGAATGGCATTCCATCGCTCGACGAAATAGGTGTGGAAGCGACTATTGGGCTTTTTCAGCTTTACGACCACGGTGAAATCGTCAGGAGTGAGTACTTCTGTGACGTCCTGCAGTAGTCCATGGAACTCAAGTCCCGGAGTATCCCGGATGGCCAGAATGGTAAAGGCAAGGTCCGAAGCGGTGAACTGTACCCCATCACTCCAATAGATGCCCTCCCGGAGTTTTATGGTGAGTTCAGTAAAGTCTTCGTTGTATATTGGGGGTTCGGCAGCAAGACCATTGAGAATACCCCCTTCAACGACATTGGGGTTCAGGGTCCACAGGGCTTCGGTGACAAACTGGTGCAATCCGCCGTTTTGGGCTCGCCATCCTGCCCACAGGTTCCAGTTCCCGGGAACAGGGCTTGGGGAAAACAGATACTGGATAATGAGTGTTTTCTCCCGGGGAATTTCGGGGGGAAGGACTTGAGCGAAACCCTCTCCCAAAAGACCTATGCCCACACTAAGTACTGCAACGAGCACGAGCATGCTCCTCAACCAACGGTTCAAAACTACCCCCTCCTTTCGGAGCGAAGTAAACGTTTACATAACCGTACTGTACCACAAGCTTTTCAGGAAGTCAAATCACAATCAGGATAGAGGTTCTTCAAGCTCGAGTTCCACCACTGTGTCGTTCTCGTCCCAGAGGTTCTCAGGGATTTCGAGGAAAAGGTAGTGTTCGTACTCCCTGGCATTCCAGGGTTTTTGGAGCAACCGGATTTCTGAACCATCGGCGAGGAGTCTTGCCTTTCGAACTTTCCCTGCGAGGTCCCGGAGAGGTACATAACCTATGGGCTTTTCAAAGATATGAGCATAGAGCTTGTTGCCTTTTTGGGTATACCGTCCCCATTCCGGTTTGGGCAGGTTTGCTGCTCCACACCCATAGATACTTTCCCCGTTCTTCTGCATCCATCGCCCCACCTCTTTCAGGATGTTGACGGCTTCTTCGGGAAATTCCCCCCAGGCATTGGGACCGACGTTGACCAGAAGATTCCCATTTTTGCTCACGCATTCCACGAGGGCTCGGATAATCTGCTTTGGGGATTTGTAGGCTTTGTCGCTTGCGCAGTACCCCCAGTGGTTGTTTAAGGTGATGCAGGCCTCCCAGGGAATAGGTTGACCTTTTGCATTGGTCACGGCTTCAGGGGGAATAATTTGCTCGGGGGTCAGGAAGTCCCCTGCGTATTCTGGAGGGTTCTCGTCCCTGAGGTCTCCCCCAAGGCGGTTGTTGAGGAGGATATCAGGCTGGAGCTTCCGGATCATGCGAACGAGTTCTGTAGCTCTCCAGGCTTCTCCGCTCAGTGCTCCATAAGAGAAATCGAGCCACAGAATGTCGATTTTCCCGTAATTCGTCAGGAGTTCTTGTACCTGCCCGTGGAGGTAAGTGAGGTATTGGGAGAAGTCTCGGGACTCAGTGTGCTGAGTTTCTTTGTTTCTTTGAGGGTGGAACTCGTCAACGGGATAGTGAGGGTGGTGCCAATCCAGAAGTGAGTAGTAAAAGCCGATGCGCAGACCTTCTTCTCGACAGGCTTCGACGAACTCCCGGATCAGGTCTTTCCGGACTGGGGTGTGCAAGGCAGTGTATGTGGTGAGGGCGCTGTCAAAAAGGCAGAAGCCATCGTGGTGTTTCGTGGTAATGACAATGTACTTCTGCCCTGCTTCTTTGGCGACACGGACCCACTCCCGGGGGTTATACCGGACAGGGTTGAACTCCCTGAAGTACTGGTCATATACTTCGTCACCCAGGCACTCCACGCTTTTCACCCATTCGCCTCGTGCGGGGATGGCATAGATTCCCCAGTGGATGAACATTCCAAAGCGGGCATGAGAAAACCAGTCGATTTTCCCCATATCCATCGCCTCCCTATTGAGGTCTTGCGCCAGTTCTCTGGACACGCGTACGTGGGTCCAGGTATTCGCTGAGGCTCAGGGAAAACCAGTACAGTCCACTTACGAGAAGAATTGTCAGGGCCACCGGGGTGAATATCCACCACCAGTACCCCAGAAGGAGCGCCTGATACGACATTGCCCAGTGGAGACTCGTTCCAAGAGTAGGAATGTCGAGATTCGTGAGTCCAAGGATTGCAAGGGTGACTTCTAGAGAAATCGCCCAGGCCATGTTCCCGATAAGCGTGGAAAGGACCAGAGGAGTCACAAAAGGGAAGTACTCCCTGATGACAAGGCGGAGGGTCCTCATACCAGAGAGGATTGCAGTGTACGTGAACTCTCTCTCACGAAGGCTGAGAATCTGGGAACGAATGGTTCGGGCATCCCAGGGCCAGCCAAAAAGGGCAAGGAGCAGACCGAGGCTTGCCAGGTTCATCCTTCCTCGAAGAAGCGACGCAAGGAGAACGAGAACCAGGAAGAGCGGAATAACAAGCATTCCATCGCTCACCGACATGAGGATCCTGTCCGTTGTTCCTCCCCTGTATCCTGCAACGAGCCCTATGAGGACAGCAATAACCCGGGAAATAACCCCTGCTATAAGGGCAATGGCGAGAGAATTCCGCACAGCGAAGGTAGCTTCCCAGAACACATCCTGTCCTTTGGAGTTTGTTCCCAGGATATATGTCCAGGAAGGTGGTTGGTTCCTCGGCACCTGAAGCCAGCGGGTGGGGTCATAGGGCGCAAAGAACGAAAGGATGGCCAGGGCAACGAGGAACAGGAGGACCGATAGGCTTGCGGTGAATTTTCGGTCGGCAAAGAGCTCACCAAGCACGGGCTTTCCTCCTAACGGTATCGTACTCGGGGATCGAAAAGGGGATAGAGAAGGTCGATGGTAAGAACGATAGTGCTGATGAAGACTATAGAAAGCGTTGTAATAGCCATGATGAGATTGTAATCCCCCTTGGCAATGGCATTGTAAAGTAGCGTCCCCATCCCGGGGTAAGAGAACACAATCTCCACGATGAGCATGCCACCGAATACCTGCCCCACCATAAGGGCAAGCTGGGTAATTTGCGGGAGTAAGGCGTTAGGGATAACGTATCGGAGAGCGATCTGGCGTTCGTGTACTCCAGCAAATCTTGCGTATTCGGCAAACTCTTCCTTTTTCACGTTCTGCACGAGGAGCTTCATCTGCTGAAACCATGCTGCTCCGCCGAGCAGAACAACAGTTAGGGCGGGGAGAAAAGCGTGGCGGATCATTTCGATGAAAAAACGAAGGTCAAGTGCTGCCTGCCTTCCAAAAACAAGGCTTCGACCAACGGGGAATACCCTCCACACGTACCCAAAAAGGACAAGGAAAAGCAGACCAAGAAGGTAGTGGGGAAGAGGTCGTACTGTAGCCAGAAAGACATCGAGGGTTTTTGCCCAAGGTCTTTGAGAGAAGTAGCCTGCTACACCCCCAAGGATGTTGCCGAGTACCCATTGGAGAAAAGTTGTGGTGAGGAAGAGGGCTGCCGTCCAAGGGAGATGAGTACGAATGAGCTTGAGGACCGGTGTGGGAAACTGAAAGAGAGAGGGTCCAAAGTCGAAGGTGAACACCCGTTGCCACAGAAGAAGGTACTGATCAAGGAGAGAACCCTTGAGACCGTAAAGCTCCTTTAAGGTATTTATGGTTTGCTCAAGGGTATCAGGGTTCATCGTCCTTCCACCCCAGGTCTGCAGCTGGGTAATGACCTCAAGTACCGGGTCTTTGGGGGCAAGACGGGTGATGAAGAAAACCGCAGTAATTCCACAAAAGATTACCAGAGCCCACTGGAGCAAGCGGGGAAGAAAGTACTGTCGCAGGAGACCCATGAATGCCTCCTCCTTATGGGGGTGGGACACCCTCCGACTCCCCTTCCGGGCATCAAAGGGTGTCCCGATTACCCTTTTCAGCTCTCTTTAGCGAGTTGTAGGAAAGGCAGCATGTACTTGAAGTTTGGCCAGTCAGCGCTAATCTGGCAATAGGTATTCTCTGCTCCAGGCCATCCTTTGAAAAAGTACTCGTCCCACACCTGGTAGACGACGTTGCCAAAGGTTGGGACTGTTGGCATCTCTTCAACCAGGATTTTGAGCCCCTCGATGCTGAGATTTTGCATTGTTTCCCAATCGTCTGGCCTCACAAGCCGGAAGCGGTTGATGAGGTCATCTATGCGTGGGTCAGACCACCGGGAGGGGTTTAGGGACATGAACTCTCCAATGGGTCGAACACGAGCTGAATTGAAACAATCGAAAGTCTCATAGAAGTCCGGGGTCACTCCTTCTTGTTCATGGGCCACTACACCTGCACTAACCTGGAATTGCCCGTGGTTGACGAGATTCACCACGTCCTCAGAGTAAAGGACAGTAACATCAATGCCAAACTTTTTCCACTGTTCTGCAACAGCCAGAGCGTTTCTCGGCCCATAACCCTCGAGAGCAGGGCTTGTGGTGATCTCCAGCTTCCAGGGAGAGCCGTCTGGAAGAAGCCACTTGCCTTTGTCATCCCTCCGGAATCCTTCCCGCAAGAGGAGCTTTTCAGCGACTTCTGGAGCATATTTCCACCAACCAATGCCAAAAAGCTCGCGAAGCATGTCTGGGTTGTCTGGTACAGGATGGCCTGCTTTCCTTGCTGCTTCAGCGAGTTTTCTCGGGACATCTGGGTCAAAAGGTGCGAATTTCTCTCCATCTCCGAGGTCCAATGCAAATTCACGAAGCCAGTTTTCCATGGGGTTCAGGAATATCTCGCGGTAGAGGGGTGTAGGCGGTACATGAATCGGAATGGGCACGGCCATGAGGTCTGAGGCAATGGTCATGAATTCCACGATATCTATGGCTAACGTCAAAGCCCAGCGAACATTACGATTCTGGAAGGGAGGTTGCATAGTGTTAAAGATGATTCCCGTTGGGGCGGGATCCGTGGGCGCAACCCATGGCCACTCTTTTCTCCACGGTCGTGCTGTGGGACTTTTTTCTAAAACTGCCCTGAATCCCTGGGGAGAGAATATGGCTGAGTCAAGCTCGTTCCGCAACATGGCTAAGATCTTCGCCTCTTCGGTGTCAAAATGCTGGAAAACCACGTACTCTGGCTTTGGTTCACCAAAGAGCATCCCTGTAGGAGTTCTTGACCAGTCTTCGCGTTTTTTCCAGATTGTCCAGTAGCCAGCGGGATCGTAGTCGTAAAGAACGTATGGTCCAGAGCTCACCGGGGGGTTAAAGGTGAAAGTGGCAAGATTCTCAACTTTTTCAAAGACGTGTTTGGGCATGACCCAGAGCGCTCCCCAATCATCAAGAAAGTAGCGATGGAAACGAGGGTTGGGCTTTTTCAGAGTGATAACCACGGTGTGGTCGTCGACCTTACGAACACTTTCTACCTCTTCGGCTATGGCGGCGTGGTAGTTGAGTTCCGGAACTTTCTGATGGATCTCAATGGTGTACACGAGGTCATCTGCCGTAATGGGCACTCCGTCGCTCCAGTAGCATCCCTCCCGCAGCTTTATAGTGAGCTCCGTAAAAGAATCGTTGTACAGAGGACCTTCTTTGGCTAATCCGTTGACGATTTTTCCGGTCGCTGCATCAGCAGTCCACAGAGACTCGTTCATGAGCTGTTGCATGCCCCGGTCACGCCATTTCCACCCTACCCATTCATTAAAGTTGTCTGGAGAACCCACACGTCCGGTGACTGTAGCGACGATAACCGTTTTCTCTCGAGGGATATCCGCGGGAAGCTGCGCTACTGCCGTGCTGCTCAGGAAAAGAAGAATACCCAGAACGACTGTCCAGGCCCTTTTCATCTTTCCCACCTCCTCAGCTTTTTGGGCCTTCCCGTATCCCTTCCTGTGTATTAGATTAGTAGTGTTCAAAAAACTTTTCCTCACCTCCTTCTCTCGCTTTTGTGGATCCCTGGGGAGAGAGCGTAGGTGCGAGGAGTTCCTGGGAAGGAGGATGGTTTATCCCCTGGATTCTCTGCAAAAGCTTTTCTGCTGCTCTCCTCCCCATTTCGTAGTTTGGGATGACCATAGTGGTCAATTTGGGAACAGTACAGAAAGCGTAAGCCCCGTCAAAACCCATAATCGAGATGTCTTCGGGGACTCTCAATCCTCTCTCGTACACTGCCTCAAAGGCGCCAAGAGCCAGGGAATCGCTGTGGGCAAAGATAGCTGTGGGCTGAAGTCCTCTGTTCAGGGCTTTCGATACCGCCTGGTAGCCATCTTGGGGAGAGAAGCTCTGAGCGACAACCACGAGACATTCGTCGCAGGCACCCAGAACCTCAACCATAGCCTTTCTGTATCCCTCACCCCGCAGGGTGCTTGTGACACTTCCCTGAACTCCCAGGGAGAGGATGTGCCTGTGCCCCAGAGAGAGGAGGTATTTCGTTCCTTCATACCCTCCCTGGACATCATCAGGGAGAATAGCATCGACTCCGGAAATATCCCGGGGGGAATGGACAATCACAAGGGGAAGGCCAACTCTCTGGATGAGGGCCACAGCCTCCCTGACCTTTTCGCTGTGCCAGGCGCTCAGGATGATTCCCTGGGGATGGTTTTCAAGGAGGTTGCCAAGCTGCTTGAGGAGTGCGCTGTCGGAAAAGCGGGTATTGTAAATGAAAACGTCATAGGAAAACCCTTCCATCACGTCCTGTATGCCCCGGACAACCTTGGCAAAGATGGGGTTGTCAATGTCTGGAACAAGATACGCTACAGCGAAACTTCGCTGTTTCTTCAGGCTCCGGGCCAAGCGGTTTGGGAAGTAATTGAGTTCCCGCATAGCTTCGAAAACGCGCCGGGTGAGTTCCTCACTGACAAAACCACTTCGGTTCACAACCCGGGAGACCGTCGCCGTGGAGACGCCAGCGCGCTGCGCCACTTCTTTTATAGTGACCTTTCCTGTCCGTTTTTTGTCCATCGTTCTTGCTCCTGTGAAGTAAACGTTTACATACCAAGAATACTCTATTCCTCCTCTTTCGTCAATCCCTGTCCTCTCGTTCGATGGTGTCAGCCTCCCACGGGGTATTTTTCAATTCTCCATCCCCGGGCTCCCCGATCATGAAGTTTTTCTCCCTGACCTCGCCCGTCCGGGGATATGGTTGCCTTGCCATCGGGATGTGGTCAGGTTCACAGGAAAGGAATCATCCGCTTTTGGGATTTTGGAGGGTGATACCGGTGGAAGAAAAAGTTCAACCCCAGAAACCTCAAAAGCCCGGAAAGCAGGTCCAGAAGACCCAAAAAGATCCGGAAGCCCCAGTGGACACCAGAGCTTGTGGAGGGAATTCAAAGACTCCGGGAGGAATTCCCCTTCCTGGGGAAAGGGAAGCT
>APCU01000047.1 GCA_000347575.1 Candidatus Caldatribacterium saccharofermentans OP9-77CS
CTTTTCAACGGCGCCCAGTATGCCATTTCGGCTTTTCTTTCGGGTCTTGTCTTTGAGCGCCTTGGGGGGTACGGTTTCCACTGGAATGAACCCCTCTTTTACCTTGCGGTTGGCGCCTCCATTGGGATCTTTTTTCTGTGTAACGTATTGCTCGTCCTGACCGTGGTTTCTCTGAGCAGTAACGTCCCCCTGACAGCAATCTGGCGGCAGAGCATCAACGGTATCCTTCTCCAGTACTTCGCCCTCTTCCCTTTCTCCCTTCTCCTGTACTTTGTCTATAACTACGTGGGCTATGTGGGTATTGCCCTCTTCTTCCTGCCCCTTCTTGTGGCCCGGTACTCCTTCAAGCTCTTCGTGGACACAAAGAGGATGCACCTTGAGCTT
This sequence comes from Candidatus Caldatribacterium saccharofermentans OP9-77CS, assembly GCA_000347575.1. Taxonomy (GTDB): domain Bacteria; phylum Atribacterota; class Atribacteria; order Atribacterales; family Caldatribacteriaceae; genus Caldatribacterium; species Caldatribacterium saccharofermentans. The sequence goes on from APCU01000047.1 coordinate 385, forward strand.
CTGCGGGCTCTCACCGCGGCGGTGGATGCCAAAGACCCTTACACCCGAGGGCACTCTGCCCGGGTGGCCCAGCTTGCCCTTCGTATTGCCGACCGCCTGAACCTTTCGGGGAAGGAAAAGGAGGTCATTGAGTACGCCGCCATTCTCCACGACGTGGGGAAAATCGGCATCACTGATGCCATTTTGAGTAAACCCGGGAGACTGAGTCCTGAGGAGTACCGGGTCATCCAGGAGCACCCGCTCATCGGGTACCGGATTGTGAAGGACGTGGATTTTCTGCGACGGGTAGCGGAAATCATCCTCACGCACCATGAACGCTGCAACGGCCATGGGTACCCGGAAGGCCGAAAGATGGAGGAAATTCCCCTTGAAGCCCGGATTGTAGCCGTTGCCGATGTCTTCGATGCCTTAACCTCAGAGCGGCCCTACCGGAGGGCGTACACGGTGGATGAGGCGCTGGAAATCATGGAGAACGAAGAAGAAGGACACTTCGACCCCAAAATCCTTGCAGTTCTCAAAGACCTCGTTTCCTCGGGAGCGTGGCACCGTGATTCTCCTTGATTTTTTCCTTGCTGGACTCCTCCTTGGATTGCTTTTTGGGGGGAAACTCACGCGGCTTTCCCGGGTGCCACTACCGTTTTTCTGGGTGGTGGTGGCAGGATTTGGTGTTCGCTTTGCCGCTTTTGGTCTTCGGGCAAACTTCGTTCCTCTTTTGCAGACTTTCGGCATGGCCCTCGTTTTTGCGGGGACGCTCCTTGGGATTCGGCTTTTCGGGATGCCTCTTGTGGGCCTGGGGGCTTTTTTGAACTTCCTTGTGGTCCTCGCCAACGGGGGACGGATGCCTGCCTCGGCTGAAGTTGCCGAGCGTCTTGGTCTTGCAACCATTGCCGGGCACCTCAGGGCAGGTCGTTACCCGGAGTACGTCCTCATGGGCCCCTCGACCCGCCTGAACTTCCTCGGGGACATCATTCCGTATTTCTCGCTTGTTTTTCGCCGGGCTTTCGTAGCGAGTATCGGAGATTACCTCCTGGGAGTCGGGATTTTCCTGGTGCTCTTCCATTACCTCCGAAAGGGGGGAGAGGATGGAACGAAAGATTAGCAAAGCGGTGCTTCCGGTGGCAGGGCTTGGGGTGCGGCTTTTGCCAGCGACCAAAACCCAGCCTAAGGAAATGCTCCCCATCGTGGATCGGCCGGCGGTTCAGTACGTGGTGGAGGAGGCTGTAGCATCGGGTATCGAGAACCTGCTCTTTGTGACCGGGCGGGGGAAACGGGCGATTGAGGACTACTTTGACTTTGCGGTGGAACTTGAACAGGAGCTCAGAAACCGGGGGAAGGAACACCTCCTTGAGGAAATCCGAGGGGTGGGGAACTCCGCCCACATCTTCTACGTCCGGCAGAAATCCCCCCGGGGCCTTGGCGATGCCGTGTGGCAGGCGAAAGCCTTCGTAGGAGAGGAACCCTTTGCCGTCCTTCTCCCTGATGACATCATCGTGAGTGACACCCCCTGTCTTGCCCAGATGCTTCGTCTTTTCACGGACCGTCCTGGAATCTACGTGGCTCTCATCGAGGTCCCAAGAGAGGAGGTTACCCAGTGGGGGATTGTGAAGGGGAGAGAGATTGCTCCCCGGCTGTACGTTATTGAGGATCTTGTGGAAAAGCCAGAACCCGAAGAAGCACCTTCAACCCTTGCGGTAGTGGGGCGGTACATCCTGTCCCCCTCGATTTTCGATGCTCTGGCACAGACCCCTCCTGGGAAAGGCGGAGAGATTCAGCTCACCGATGCCATCCGGAGGCTTCTTGGGAAAGAACCGGTATACGGGTATCGCTTTGCGGGGGAGTACTTCGGAGTGGGGAGTAAAATCGGCTACCTCAAGGCCAACGTGGCCTTTGCCCTGCGCCGAGAAGACCTGGCACCGGAGTTTCGGGCTTTCCTTCGAGGCCTTGTGGAGAGGGGGCTTGTGTAGTGGAAATCACCTTCTTTGGTGCTACCCGTGAAGTGACTGGCTCCTGCTACCTTGTTCGGGGGAAAGACGTCACCTTCCTCGTTGACTGTGGCATGTTCCAGGGAGGGGAAAGAAACCGGAATGCACCACCCTTCCCCTTTGCTCCCCGGGATATCGACTTTGTCCTCCTCACCCATGCCCACCTGGACCACTCGGGGAGAATTCCTCTCCTTGTCCGGGAAGGTTTCCAGGGGAAAATCTACGCCACCCTCCCCACCATAGAGCTCTGCCGAATTCTCTTCTACGACACCGTAAAGCTCATGAGAGAAGAAGTGGAGCGGGAGAACCGTCGCCGGAGACGCTCGGGAAAGCCGGAGATTGCTCCGCTTTTCGGGGAAGAGGAAGTGGAAAAAGCCCTGGAGCTTTTTGAGCCAGTGGGGTACGACGAAATTGCCGAGGAAAAAGGCGTGGAGTTTGTCTTTCGGAATGCCGCCCATATCCTTGGGGCCGCGGTGCTTGAGGTCTGGGGTGAGGGGACGAAGGTTGTCTTTTCGGGGGACATTGGGCAGTTCGGGAACGTCATGGAGGGATCTCCCCCGGTGATCGAGGAGGCCGACTTTGTGGTTATAGAGTCAACCTATGGGAATCGCCGCCACAAAACTCTTGAGGAGACCCGGAGAGAGTTCGCCCAGGTCATGCAGGACGCCATGGGGACCTGCGGCAAGGTCCTCATCCCTACCTTTGTGGTGGACCGGGCCCAGCGGGTCCTTTACGAGATTCGCCTGCTCCGGGACTCTGTGGGATTGCATTGCCCGGTGTACTTTGATAGCCCCCTGGGGAAGCAGACGACCGACATCTACCTCAAGTACCGGCACCTCCTCTCAGGGGAGCTGGAGAGACTCCATCTTCAGGACGACGATCCCTTCGGGTTTCCGGGTTTGACCTACGTCACCACCCCTGAGGAGTCAAAAGCTCTCAATGACCTTGACCACGCCATTATCCTCGCGGGAAGCGGTATGTGCACGGGTGGGCGCATTCTCCACCACCTGAAGCACAACCTCTTTAAAGCAACGACCACCGTGGTCTTTGTGGGCTTCCAGTCCCGGGGGACGCTGGGACGGGCACTGGTTGATGGGGCAAAGCTCGTCCACATCTTCGATGAGGACATCGCCGTTCGAGCCCGCATCGCCACCATCAACGGCTTTTCCGCCCATGGGGACCAGGAGGACCTCCTCCGGTGGGTGGGGTATTTCAGGAGCCGTCCCGTTTTCCTCGTCACCCATGGAGAAGAGGAGATTGCGGAGGCCTTTGCCCAGGCTCTGCGCGAGAAGGGTTTTGAGGCTATAGTCCCCGCCTTTGGGGACACCCTGGACCTCCCTCGCAGGACCGTTGTGGCCGTTCCCCGAATGCCCGAAAAGGAAGACATCGTTGAGAGGCTTGAGAGGGAGATTCAGAAACTCCGTGGGAGAACCCTCACCCAGGAAAGCGAAGTCCTCCTGCAGTCGGCTCTGATCCTTCTTGAGGAGGCCGGACGGCGGAGTACCTCAGCCGATGAACTCCCGAAGGATGGAGTTTGAGGGGACAAAGGACGGGTTGAGGAGCATGAAGTGGTTGAGGAAGGAGTACAGGCGGTAGGCCTCGAGGTAACTCGGACTCTCAGGGGTGATGGCCCGCAGGAGCGCCTCGGCGTACTGGCGGAGGATACAGAACTCATAAATGAGCGAAGAGTTGAACATGATGTCGGCCTCTTCCTGGTAGGGGAAAATGTACTTTTCCTCGCCAGCCCGAACCTTCGGCCAGGTGGCAAAGACCTCCTCGGCTTTACTTCCGCGGAACTGGCTGTCTCGCACGATCCGGCGGATGAGCCGGCAGTCAGTGGTGGGGATGCGGTTGTGGTCGTCGATGTTGAGGGTGGTGAGGGCGCTGACGTAGATTTTGAACTTCTCCTCTTCCGGAATGTCCTGGGAGAGCCGGGGGTTCAGGGCATGGAGCCCCTCAACGAGGATGATGCCGTCCTTTTCGAGGCGGCTGCGAATCCCCCGGGGTTCCCGCGTTCCGGTGATGAAGTTGTAGCGGGGGATTTCGACTTCCTTTCCTGCGACAAGGAGGAGCAGCTGTTCTCTGAAGAGTTCAAGGTCCAGGGCTTCGGGGCTCTCGTAGTCCTGGACAGAGCCCTGGAGTTCGTGGCGGGAGAGGAAGTAGTCGTCAAGGGAGATGGTGATGGGCCTCCAGCCGTTGACCCGAAGCTGCGTATAGAGCCTCCGGGTGAAGGTCGTTTTCCCTGAGGATGAAGGGCCGGCGATGAGCACGAGCTTCAGGCTCCCCTTGCGCTGGGTGATGAGGTCCGCAATCTGGGCAATCTTTTTTTCATGGAGCGCCTCGGCGATGGCGATGATTTCCTTCCCCTCTCCCCGGGCGATGGCCTCGTTCAGTTCTCCTACGTTCTCGATGTTCATGATCTTCCCCCACTGCGCCGCTTCTTTGAAGGCGCTGAAGAGCTTGGGGCGAAAGACAAATGGTGGGAGCTTTCCTGTGTCGTCTTTGGGGAACTGGACGATGAACCCCGGAGGGACAACGACGAAACCGAAGGAGGTGAGGTATCCCGTTCGGGGGCAGAGGGGACCGTAGTAATGGTCGTAGAAATCGCCAAGGCGGTACAGGGGCACGGCCGGGGTTCTCAGGTAACGGAAAAGCCGTATCACGTCTTCCCGTCCTCTACGGGTGTAGATGTGGATGGCCTTTTCCCAGTTAACCACTTCCCGCTCAATAGGGAGGTCCTGGGCGATGGTCTCCCGCATGACCTTTTCGATGGTCTCGAGGAGGTCCGAGAGGTTGTGTTCGGCATCCTCGACCTCGCAGAAGAGNCCATCGCTCATGGAGTGGAGGACACGAAGTCTCTTCCCGGGAAGGACCTGGGATACAGCATAACTTAGAAGGAAAAGCAGACTCCGGACGTAAGTGCGCCGCCCTTCAGGGTGCCCGAAGGGGAAGAAGACCACCGTGTGGTCCTTTTCCACCCGGCTACTGAGGTCAACGATTTCCCCATCAAGCTGCGCTGCAAGGAAAAAACGGTACTTTTCCGGGTACACTCGCCTGATGATGTCTTCAAGCGTTTCCCCAGGCGTCGCAAGAATAGTCGTTCCGTCTTCAAGCGCGATCTGGCATTCCATGGCCTCTTCTCCTTTTGTGTATTTTATCCGAAAATAGAGAGGAGGTGAAGGCAGTGTACCGGGCGTATCATCTGGCACTTACCGAGAAGGATGTGGAGGGCGTGCGTCTTGCGCTCCTTCCCGGGGCTCCGGAGCGAGTTGAGGTCCTGGCCCGCGCCTTCGGGGAGGTGAGGATTCTTGCCGTTCACCGGGAGTTCAAGAGCGCTCTGGCCATAGGGGAGGAAGGGGAAATCCTTGTGGTCTCAACGGGTATTGGAGGACCTTCTCTGAGCATTGCCGTTGAGGAGCTGGCCCGTCTGGGGATTCAGTGGTTTATCCGGGTGGGAACCTGTGGGGCGATTCAGCCGGATATTGCGGTGGGGGATCTTGTCGTGAGCGAAGGCGCGGTGCGCCTTGACGGGGCTTCCCTCCATTACGCCCCCGTGGAATACCCTGCGGTTTCGGATTGGAGGACGGTGGTGTTCCTTCAGGAGGCCTGTGAGGAAGCGGGGGTTCCGTACCATCTGGGCATCACCTGTTCCTCGGCAACGTTTTACCCGGGACAGGAACGGTACGACACATTCTCCCGGTATGTTCTCCGGAGTTTCCAGGGAAGCCTCAGGGAGTGGCAGGCACTCAGAGTGCTGAACTACGAGATGGAAGTGGCGACGCTTTTCGTGCTCGCCCGGGTGTTCGGGCTGAGGGCTGGAGCCGTCTGTGGGGTTCTGGTGAACCGGACGAAGGACGAGCGGGTGGCTGAGGAGGTTGTGGCGGATGTGGAGGCGCGTCTTGCTCGGGTTTCGGCACTGGCGGCGCGACGGATTCTCCGCTTTCTGAAGTCGTGAAGGAGGCATACCCATGCATGAAGACTACGTTGTTCGGGTAGTGGTGGAGGGTACGCAGGTTCTCGGGTACGTGGCGAGTTCCACTCGCCTTGTGGAGCGGGCGAGGAGGCTCCACCGGACCACCCCTGTGGCCACGGCTGCCCTGGGGCGGGCGCTGACACTTGTCGGAATTCTCGGCCTCACCATGAAGGAGAACCAGCGAATTTCCCTCCAGATTGAATGTCAGGGACCTTTAGAGGGGATNCTNGTNCAGGGGAANGCNAAAGGNGAGGTNCGGGGGTACGTGTCGCAGCCCTGGGTGATTCTCCCCTCAAAGGAACAGGGAAAGCTCAATGTGGAGGATGCCGTGGGAGCAGGGTCGAAGCTCCTNGTCGTGAAGGACCTGGGGTTTGGGGAACCATACATGGGGAGCATCACCATGCCCCGGGGTGGNATNGCCTACGACCTGGCGTACTACTTCGCCTCTTCGGAGCAATTGCCCTCGGCCTGTAGTGCCGGGGTCTATGTGGGGAGGCGGGGGAGAGTACTCTCGGCGGGAGGGTTCATCATCCACACGCCTTCGGGTACCCCGCTTGACGTCATCGCTACTTTGGAAGAGAATATTTCCCGTCTCGGGCCGGTGAGCCACGAGCTTTTCCAGGGGAAAACCCCTGAGGACATCGCGGCGTTCATCTTTTCCGGTCTTCCGTACCGGATTGTGGGGAAGGATCCCCTCCGGTACCGCTGCCGGTGTTCCCGCCGGAGAGCGAAGAATGTCCTGCTCCTCCTTGGTGAGGAAGAACGGCGGGAACTTTTCGAGACCCAGGGGAGAGCAGAGGTGCACTGCGCGTTCTGCAACCGGACCTATCTCTTTTCCCCTGAGGATTTCACCCAGAGAAAGCAGTAACAGGAGAGTACCCATGCGACTCTCGAATTTCCGGGTGGATTACGAACGGGAACTCAACGAGGAGCAGAAACAGGTGGTCTTTGCCGGGGAGGGCCCCATGCTCGTCATTGCCGGGGCGGGAAGCGGCAAGACCCGCACCGTCACCTACCGGGTGGCCTACCTCATCGAACAGGGAGTGCCTCCAGAGTCCATTCTCCTTGCCACCTTCACGAACAAGGCAGCCCGGGAGATGCTCCACCGGGTGGAGTGCCTCCTTGGGGTGGACATGTCCCGTCTTTTTGGGGGAACGTTCCATCACATCGGGAACCTCATCCTGCGCCGGGAGGCGAAGAAAATCGGGTACGAGCCCAACTACACCATCCTCGACCGGGAGGACCAGAAGGACCTCCTTGCGGTTTGCGTGGGGGAACTCGGTATCGATCTTACCCGGCGCCGTTTCCCTCAACCCGAGGTTTTGCTCAACGTCATCACCTTAAGCCGGAATACCTTCAAATCCCTTGAGGATATTCTCGACAGGTACTACCCGCAGTTCCTGGAATGGTCAAGCCACATTGCCCATCTTTTCGTCCTCTACCAGGAGCGGAAAAGGCGTCTCAACGTGATGGATTACGATGATCTCCTCGTGTACTTTTTCGAACTTTTGCGAAACGATGAAAGAACCCGGAGGAAGTATGGCGAGCTCTTCCGGCACATTCTCGTTGACGAGTACCAGGACACCAATCTCCTCCAGGCAGAAATTGTGGACCTTCTTGCTGAGGTTCATCGAAATCTCCTCGTGGTGGGGGATGACGCCCAGAGTATTTACGCCTTTCGAGGGGCGCACTTTGCCAATATCCTCGACTTTCCGAAGAGGTACCCGGACTGCAAAATCTACAAACTCGAGACAAACTACCGGAGTACCCCAGAGATTCTGCGGTTAGCGAACGAGGTCATCACCTTCAACACCCGTCAGTTCCACAAAGTGCTGCGTCCGGTGCGGACCTCAGGAGAAAAGCCCCGAGTTGTCGCCCTCCGGGACGTTTTGGAACAGGCGGACTTTGTGGCCACGGAAATCCTGGAGCTGCGGGAGCGGGGGTATGCCCTAAACGACATAGCGGTGCTCTACCGGGCCCACTACCAGAGCATGGAAATCCAGATGGAGCTCACCCGCCGGGGCATCCCCTTTGAGGTTCGGTCGGGGCTCCGGTTTTTCGAGCGTGCCCACATCAAGGATGTCATTGCGCACCTTCGCATCATCGTGAACCCTTACGACGAAATCTCCTGGAAACGGGTGCTGCGGCTTTACCCTGGCATTGGGCAGAAGACCGCAGAAATCGTCTGGCAGGTGGTTCGGGAGGCAGAGGACCCAATCTTTGCCCTGGAGCGTCCCGATGTGCTCCTTGCTCTGCCTGCTTCGGGTCGGGGGAGTGTGGAGGGTGTTCGCCGGCTCCTCGTGCGCCTTGAGGACCTTGAGAAGGACCCGGCCCTGGCCATTGAAGCCGTTCTTGAGGGTGGCTACCGGGAGTACCTTGCAAGCCGATACCCCGACGCCCGGGAACGCCTTGAGGACCTTGAAGAACTCGCCCGCTTCGCTTCAAGGTACGCTTCCTTAGAATCGTTCCTGAGTGAACTCGCCCTCCTTGGGGAAATGGAGGCCGAAACAGTGGTGGCAGGGGCACCTCAGGATGAGCGGGTCATCCTCTCCACCATTCACCAGGCCAAGGGACTCGAGTGGGCCTGCGTGTTTGTGGTGTGGCTTTGTGAAGGAGCCTTCCCCTCACCCCAATCCCTCAATGAGGAAGAGGACCTCGAAGAAGAGCGGCGGCTCTTCTACGTTGCCTGCACCAGGGCAAAGGATCACCTCTTTCTCTGCTACCCTATCATGGCGGAGCGGGGACGGGGAAGGGCAATACTGCGCAAGCCCTCCCGTTTCCTCGAGGAAATCTCTCCTTCCCTTTATGACCGATACCGGCTTCTGGGGCGGGGATACTGATGCTTTCGCGGCGAGACTACATCTTCAACTTTTTCGTGGATTCTCTGGACTATGCCTTTTTTTCTCTGGCCCTCGCTTTTGGGTCAGTGACGACGTTCCTCCCCCTTTTTGCCAGGCGCCTCGGCGCCAGCAACATTGAAATCGGGCTCATCCCGGCTCTGGCGTACCTTGGGTGGTCGCTTCCTGCCCTTCCCGGAGCAAAGGTTTCCCGGAGGCTCCGGCGGAAGCTCCCTTTCCTGCTCCGGGTGACGCTTCTTGAGCGTTTGCCCTTTTTCGGCATCGCCCTGGTGGCAACATTTCTCGCTGTCCCCTTCCCTCGTCTGGCGCTCTTTCTGATTCTTTTCCTCCTCGGGATAGCGTGTTCGGCCATGGGGTTTCTCGGCCCCATCTGGACGGAAATGATCGGGAAGGTCATCCATCCCTCCCGTTTTGGGCTGTACTTTGCCTGCGGGAACGGGATTGGTGCGCTCATGGGTATCTGGGGGTCGAGGCTGGCCGAGCACTTCATCGCCACGTACCCCTTTGCCTGGAATTTCGCTCTGTGCTTCTTCCTGGCTTCTCTCGCCATGGGGGTATCGTACATTTTCCTCTCCCTTACCCGGGAAGAGGATGGGGAGGTTGTGGATGAGCGCGGGGGGTACCTTCATTCCTTCTCCCGCATCGTCCAGGAAGACCCCAATTTCCTGCACTTCCTCATCGCCAGGGTCTTTTTGGCCCTGGGGGTCATGGGGGCAGCATTCTACACGGTTTCGGTTCTGCAGCGCTTTGCCATTCCCGATACCTTCGTCGCCCAGTACAACGCCACCCTTCTTGTGTCCCAGGCCCTCTCGAACTTCTTCTGGGGACCCCTGGGGGATAAAAAGGGGCACAAGCTTGTGGTCCTTTTCGGGGCCCTCGCGATCCTCTTGAGCAATTTCTGGGCGCTTTTTGCCCCTTCTCCCTGGTACTTCTTCCTTGCCTTTGGATTCCTGGGACTGAACTACAGCGCCATCTCGGTGGGTGGGATGGCGATTCTCCTCGACTTTGCCCCCAGAGACCGGCGGTGGCTGTACCTGGGATGGGGGAGTTTCTTCTCCGGGTTCCCGGCATTCTTTGCTCCAATTCTTGGGGGAAAACTCGCTGATCTTTTCGGATACGGAATGGTGTTCTGGGTTTCCCTTGTGCTGAATGCTTTTGGGTTTTTCTGGCTCCTTTTTGGCGTCAGGGAGCCCCGGGCTTTTGAGAACTTTGCGGAGTGAAAGAGAATGCCTCACCTTCTCATGGTTCAGGGAACAGCCTCGGGCGTGGGCAAAAGCCTTCTTGTGGCAGGGCTTTTGCGGTATTTCACCCGGAAGGGCCTGCGGTGTGCCCCCTTCAAGGCCCAGAACATGTCGTTGCATTCCGGGGTAACCCCAAAAGGAGAAGAAATCGCCCGTGCGCAGATACTCCAGGCCCAGGCGGCAAGAATCCCTCCAGATGCCCGTATGAACCCGGTGCTCCTCAAACCGGAAGGGGGGTCAATCCAGGTCGTCCTTCTGGGGAAAGTCTGGGGGAAGGCCACGCCCTTTGCTCCTCTCCCCAAAGAGGTGTTCTGGGATGCCATCGTGGAGAGCCTTTCCTCTCTCCTTGCCGAATATGACCTCGTCTGCGTTGAGGGTATGGGGAGCCCCGCAGAGCTCAATCTCAGGGAACGAGATCTTGCCAACATGAGCCTTGCCCGCCATTTCCACATCCCTGTGCTCCTTGTGGGGGACATTGAGGGGGGTGGGGTATTCGCTGCTTTGTACGGAACCTGGGCACTTACTCAGGAAGACCGGGGGTACTTCCAGGGATTTATAATCAACAAATTCCGGGGGAACCGGGAGGTTCTTGAGCCTGGGATTCGGGAGCTCGAGCGCCTTACGGGGGTCCCGGTCCTTGGGGTTTTGCCGTATCTCTCCCTGAGGCTTGATGACGAAGACGGCCTGAATTTCACCTTTAGAACCAGGCCGTACCGGCCGGGAATGCTTCGGGTTGGCGTGGTGCAGCTTCCTCACGCTGCAAATCTCACGGATTTTAGGCCTTTAGAGCTCGAGGACGACGTGTACATTCGTTTCGTCTTTCCCCACGAAGACCTTGGAACTTTCGACCTTCTCATTCTTCCGGGGACGAAGAACACCTGTTACGATCTCCGCCTGCTTCAGGAAGCTTCTTTCGGGGAAAGGCTTGCGGGGTTTTTGGCGCAGGGGGGTGTGGTGCTTGGGGTGTGCGGGGGATTCCAGATGCTCGGTGAAGTAGTGCGGGATCCTCATGGAATTGAGGAAAAAGGAGAGATCCAGGGCCTTGGGCTTCTCCCCCTTGAGACCGTTCTTGAGCGGGAGAAAGTCCTGGGCTGGGCTTTGGGGTATGCTCCTCGCTTTGGGGTACAGGTCACAGGGTATGAGATTCACCATGGACGAAGCTTCCTCACCTCTTCCCGCGAACCGTTTTTCCTCCTCCAGCGGGAAGGCACAGTGTTCCCCGAAGGCGTTGTGCAAAAGGACCAGGTCTTTGGTACTTACCTCCATGGGCTTTTCGACGAGGGAACGTTCCGGCGGGCCTTCCTCAACCACGTTCGGAAACTCCGGGGCCTTCCGCCTGGGAAGGCACAGGGCCCTTCCTGGAGAGATTTCATAGAGGCAGAGCTCGATCGCCTTGCGGATTGCTGCGCCGCGCACCTCAACATGCCGCTTCTTGAAAGGATTCTCGGTCTTTCCGAACGATAGCCTTACTCTCCCACCTGCCGCTTGCGTAGTACAGGTAGGCGATGAGGTATCCCGCCACAGGCCCAGCAACAAAGCTTACCCAGATGCCCCGCTCGGCAAGGGTGGTTAAGGACAGAAGCTTTGCCACAGGAATCCGCACAAGCCAGAGCGTGAGCAGAGTGTTTACCATGGTCTGGAAGGTATCGCCTGCGCCCCGGAGAAAACCGTTGTAGGCAAACATCAGGGCGAAGGGGACGTACGAGAAGCTCACAATGCGGAGATACTCGATGCCAATGCGGATGACCTCGGGGTCGGTGGTGAAAATCCGGATGAGCTGAGGGGCGAGGAAAAAGACGAGGAAGGAAACGGGAAGGGCGAATGAGGCGGCCACAATGGCTCCCCAGCGGGCGACCTCCCGTGCCCTTGTGAAGTTCTGGGCTCCTACGTTCTGCCCAGCAAGCGACGATATGGCAAGGCTGAAACTCAGGGCGGGGAGAAAAGAGAACTGGTCCACCCGGGTGGCGGCGCCAAAAGCAGCCACAACGGTTTTGCCGAAGCCGTTCACAATGGACATCATGGCGAGATGCCCTAAAGATACAATGGTTTGCTGTGCTCCAGCCGGAAGTCCAAGTCGGAAAAGCGTCCGCACAAACGAAGGGCAGGGGATAAGGTGGGACCGCCTGAAGACGAAAAACCCTCCTCGCTTCAGAATGACTGTTCCCAGGATTGCTGAAAACCCCTGGCTTACGGTGGTGGCAATAGCCGCCCCGGCCACGCCAAGGCGCGGGAAGGGAGGAATCCCAAGGATGAGGAGGGGGTCAAGGACGATATTGAGGAGTGTGGCGTACACAAGAAGCAGAAGCGGTGTTTTCGAATCCCCAACACCCCTGAGGACGCTCCCGATGTTGTTGTAGAGGAACATGAAAGGAAGGCCGAGGAGGAAAAAGAAGAGGTAGGATGTAGCAAGTTCAAAAATACCTGAGGGTGTGCGGATGAGGGAAAGCAATGCCCGGTGTAGCACGAGTCCAGCCACCATGGCACCAGTGCCAAGAAGGGTAAGGAGGACTGTGGAGGCTGTAGCGGTTCGTCGCACCTCCTCTTCTTTTCCGGCTCCAAAGTACTGGGCAACCATGACGCCTGCTGCCATGCTCAAGCCTGTGGTGAAAGCCACAAGGAGAAAGACAATAGGGAAACTCACCGAGACTGCTGCCAGAGCTTCGGGCCCGAGGAACCTCCCGACCCAGATGCTGTCCACGGTGTTGTAAAGGGTCTGCAGGAGGTTCCCAAGGAGCATNGGNATGGAGAAANCGATGAGNTGNCGGGGNATGCTCCCCNGGGTGAAATCCGTGACACGTCCGGCTTTCATGGTTCGTGCTCTTCCTTTCTGGTACGTTGCTACCATTGTAGTCGACCGGCCGGTCGAAATCAACCTGCTGTTGCGCTCCTTTTCGTTCTTCCGTCGGTGGTGCATGAACACACTGCGTTTTTCTCCCCCAGACTCTCTGTTTCGCATTTCCCAATCCTTTGTTCCACCAGGGATTGCGTTCGTTCTGAGCAGGGCGCAGAAGAGAGAGTGTCGTCGACCTCCGGTAGTGCAAAAACCCCTGGAGATCGACGACACTTTACGAAATTTCCCCGAACCTCTTGACAGAGAGGAAGAGTTGTGATTCCATTGACATAAGGCGTACCTTGACAGGTGAAGATGGTCTTTTCAGAAATCCTTATTTTAAGCCCATAAAACGGGTTTGTAGCCTACCTATGAGGGATTGAAACCCTGTAGTACACATACCTATCAGCTTCAATATGCTTACGTTTGTAGCCTACCTATGAGGGATTGAAACTCTAACATTACAACATCAATCTCGCTTAGCTTGAGAGTTTGTAGCCTACCTATGAGGGATTGAAACTTTTCACAAGCGATGACGAAGCCGAGAGAGAAAGAAGTTTGTAGCCTACCTATGAGGGATTGAAAC
>APCU01000048.1 GCA_000347575.1 Candidatus Caldatribacterium saccharofermentans OP9-77CS
CCCGCCGCACCCCGTAATCAGTGCTCCCAAATCCACAGGGCGATATCCCGAATGAGAGTTTCATCAACATGCCCGGGTTGTGCGTATTCCCCAGGCGTTGAAGGGCCCTCTCCAGGAACAAGGAGGTGGTTCAGAAGGGGATACCACCGGAAAGTCGCCTGAGGGTGAGAGGACAGGGCCTCTTTCCAGAGGAGAAAGTCCTTTTCCCGAACCTGGAAGTCCCGACCACCCTGGACAACAAGAATGGGACAGGAAAGCCTCTGGACATCCTCAAGAGGCCGGAGTTCCATGAGACCGTAGTAGTAACGGGCGTACCCTCCAAGATACGGCACGGCCTCGTCGTCCCGAAGAGCACGTTCTTGAAGGGCAACGACGGTTTTCCTTACCGCCTCAATCTGCCTGGCCTCGTTCTCGTCCACGGTACCATCAAGACTGAAAAGATACTCCATCTGCTCGGGAACAAGCTCGGGGAGGGATCGAGCTGGAGCGGCGCAGAGAATGATTCCCCGGATACCTCCATCCCGAAGGGCGATTTCGGGGGCAAGCCACCCCCCAAGGCTATGCCCAAGGAGGAACACCCTCCGGGCATCAACATCCTTTTGTTTCCTCAAAAACTCGAGAGCTGCCAGCGCGTCCTGAATGACTTCTTCCTCCACGGTGAAGGAAGGCAACATCTGGGCAATTTTTGCCCCATGGACATAGGTCCTTTTATCGTACCGGAATGTGGCGATGCCTTCCCGTGCTAAACCCAATGCCAGGTCCCTGAAAGGTTTGCAAGCCAGGACGGTTTCGTCCCGGTCGTTTGCCCCGGAGCCGTGGACGAGAAGAACACAGGGAAAGGGTCCCTTGCCCTCTGGTAAGGTCAAGGTTCCAGGAAGTTCGAAGCCTGGAAGCCCAAAGGTCGCTTGAGCTTCCCGGAATCTCTCCGGAGCATAAGGGGGAGGAGAATACGTTGAAGCAGTGTAAGGAACGAAGTAGAGCCCAGAAATTCTCTGGTGTTCATCAACCGCCACCTGGGCAAGGAGGGTTGCGCGCTCAAAGTGGGAGAGCACAAAAACCAGGGTGAACCCGTCTTTTTGCTCTTTCCGCTGTACCTCAAAGGTCAGGAGGTTCCCCAGGTCCCTTGTCATTCCCTCCCAGAGGCTTTTGAGAGCCTCCGAAGACAGAAGCGACCGCATGGTTTCGTCCTCCATGGCCCAGGCCTCCTCGTACATGCCTCTCCGAATGCGATCGAGAAAAGCCAGACTCAAAGACTCAGGGCTCTCCCCTGCACAGGCGACGGAACCAAGGAGGACTCCCAAAACCACGAGAATAACCCATACCCTGAGCATTCCCTCACCCCCTCAGGGCCTGTTGCAGAAACTTCCCCATTTCCTGGTCCATCTTGAGAATGTGGTTTTTGAGCCAGTCCACAAGCACCCTGTTCACCTGTACCACGAGGTGAACCCCTGGGCCCTGGGCCTCGGCCTGCTGGCGNAACTGCAGAAAGGTCTGCACGAAATCCTGGTGTACTTTCCGGTGCTCCGCAAGCCCTGGATACCCGTACCGTTCCATGTACCGTTCTTCGGTGGCAAAGTGCTCCACAGCGTACTTTCCGAGGAAATCAAAGATTTCTGGAAGAAGCGCCTTTCCCGTTCCCTGAGAACAGGCCTCAAGGAGACGNTTGACCTGACGGAAGAGCTCCTGATGCTGGTTGTCAATCTCAGGTATACCGACGGAAAAACGGTCAGACCACTCAAGCATCCTGTCCCTCCTCCCTTCGGAAAGCCTCGATAATGGCCACAGCCATCTCGTACCGTTCAAAGGGCGGCATGAGGTAAATCCCCGCTACCATGTCCCCTGATGCCCCGGATAACCTCAAGGGCAATGGCAACGCCCTCGCGCTTTGGGTCTTCGGCTTGCGCCATGCGGGCTCGCAAGCGCTCAGGAATGACGATACCCGGAACCTCGTGGTGCAGGAACTCCGCGTGGCGGAAAGACCTGAGTGGCAGAATACCCCCAAGAAGAGGCGGCAAAGAACCACGGAAAAGGTCGAAAAACCTCTCCAGATCCCTGGGGTCGTAAATGGGCTGGGTGAGGATGAAGTGTGCCCCGTTATCGATTTTCCTCTTCAGGCGCTCAACCTCCTGAGAAAGGTCTTGGGCATTGAGGTTCAGGGCAACCCCGATGGTGAAATTCGTGGCCTTCCCCAGAGGATTTCCGGCAAAATCCACGCCGCTATTTAACCGGCTCAGGATGAGCACCAGCCCCTCTGAGGTCACCTCAAAAACCGGCCGGGCAAAGGGATGGTCCCCCACAGAAGGCGGGTCTCCGGTGAGGGCAAGGATATTCTGCACCCCTAAGGCTGCAGCCCCAAGGAGCTCCGACTGGAGGGAGATGAGGTTTCGGTCCCGACAGGTGAAGTGGACAATGGATTCCACTCCGAGCTCCTCCCTGAGGATATGCGCCAGGGCAATGGGGGAGATGCGAACCCGGGCCATAGGAGAATCGGAAATATTCACGGCATCAACCCCGGCCTTTTTGAGGAGACGCACACCTTCCTTAACCCCTTCCAGGTTGGTTCCCTTGGGAGGGGTAATTTCCACGGTGAAGACGAACCGCTTCCCGAGTTTCTCGGCAAAAGTCGAGGGAGGAAAGGGGGCTTCAGAAACTGCTTCCCTCTCGGGTTCGAGGACTTCGAGGGTCGTTCCTTCCTCTAAGTGCTCAATGGCTTTAGCCAGGGCCCTGATGTGCTCAGGGGTTGTGCCACAACACCCCCCGAGGATTTTTGCCCCCAGGCGGACAAAGGTTCCGGCAAACGAGGCGAAGTACTCCGGTGGGGCTCCATAGACTATCCGTCCCTGGACGATCTGGGGGTATCCGGCGTTGGGCTGGACAGAGAAAGGACCGGGAAGGTGCTGTGAGAACTGCTCGAGAATATGCACAGCTTCGTGAGGTCCGCTACCGCAGTTGATGCCCACCACACAGGCGTCGAGGCTTTTCAAAAACTACAAGAACCCGAAGGAGTGAGTCCCCCGAGGGAGTGGTACCATCGGGGAAAAAGGAAAACTAGCACCAGGTACGGGATATTCCGGTCAAAAGACCGCAGCACTTCCACAGCCAGAGCAACCTCGTGAGGTGAGNCCATGGTCTCAAAGAGAACGGCATCGACCTCACCCTCAAGGAGAGCTCCAATTTGCTGCCTGTAGCACTCCCTGGCCCTGTCATCCTCAACGCCGAGACCCTTTTCCCACCGGCTTCCCCAGAGGACCAACACTTCCCAGGACATACGCCCGACCCCGGGCCACCTCCTTTGCCAGACGCACTCCGGCAAGGACAATCTCCTCGACCTTCTCCTCAAGGCCGAAAAGCGAGAGCTTCAGCGCATTGGCACCGAAGGTATTGGTTTCAAGAAGCTGTGCCCCAGAGGCAAGGTACTCCTCGTGGATTCCCCGCACGAGATCCCTGTGCGTTATGCTGGCAAGCTCAAGAGGAGCATCTTTGGGGTACCCCCGCCGGAGGAGCTCCGTCCCCATAGCACCATCACAGAGACAGACCCTGGTACCTTTGAGGAACTCAAGGAAGGGCTCCAATTCGTTTCCCTCCGCAGTTTTTGCCCATTATACCCTGCCCTGCGCCAGTGAGGCAATAATGCATTCCCGAACCACTTCTTTCACCCGGAAAGCCAGAGAGGGGAGCATTCTGTGGACGGCTACGTCGCCAGGGTGTTCCTCTACAAAACTCCGAAAAGCCTGCAGGTACTCTGCCCGAAGTGCAGTGCTAAAGTTGATTTTCCGCACACCACGCACCACGGCTTTCTGGAGCTCTTCCTGAGGCGTTCCGCTTCCCCCGTGGAGGACGAGGGGAAGGCGAGTCCGGCATCGAATTTCCTCGATAAGGTCAAACTGAAGCTCTGGTGTCCTGTCGTAGAAACCGTGGCGGGTACCCACCGCCACCGCCAGAAGGTCAACGGACGTCCTCTGCACAAACTCTTCCGCTTCCAAGGGAGCGGTGAACGAATCCCCGTCCTCCGCCTCGTCTCCTTCAAGCCCTCCAACCCTGCCAAGTTCCCCCTCCACGAGGACCCCAGCGGAATGGGCAAGAATGACCACCCTCCGGGTAAGCGCCACATTTTCTTCAAAAGGGAGCCGGGATCCATCGATCATGACTGAGGAACAGCCATTGCGAAGGGCAAAGAGGACCTCTTTCTCCTCACGGGCGTGGTCGAGGTGGAAAGCAAAGGGGATCAAAAAGCGCTCAGAGAGGAAAAGCAGTGTGCCGTAGAACATGCGAAGATCCAGCGCCTGGTACTCCACCGGGGCAACCTGAATGACCACGGGAGACCTCAGCTTTTCGCTCTCTTCAAGAATCCAGAGAATGAATTCAGGCACAGGAACATTGAAGGCCGGAAGGGCAAAGTTCCCTTCTTCGGCCAGGCGAAGAAGCATGCTTGATGGAACCAGGGGCACGGCAGGTTCTCCTTATCCTTTTACAGCACCAAAGGTCAATCCCCGGACAATGTACTTTTGAATCGCCACGGCAAGAACCACAGGAAGTCCCAGGGCGAGGATGGCTCGTGTGGCCATGAACCAGAACTGCACCCCTCGGGTATCCTCAGCACCTGCAAGGTACACGGGGAACGTTTTTGCCCGAAGGGAGGTCAGGGAAAGGGCGAAAAGGAACTCGTTCCAGGTAAAGGCCACGCATATCGCCACCACGGCGACAATTGTGGGAGCCGCAAGAGGCAGGGCGATTTTCCAGAAAGCGGTGAACTCGGAACACCCATCAACAGCCGCCGCCTCCTCGAGCTCCACAGGGAGCTCCTGAAAGGCCTGTCGGGTGATGACCACCGCAAAGGGTAAGGTGAAGGTGGCATTCACAAGAATGAGCGCCAGGCGGGTATCGAGAAGGCGCAGGGTTCGCATGATGAGGAAAAAGGGGATGACCACGACCACGGGAGGGAGAACTCGCTGCGAGAGGTACCATATGGTGAGGTCACGGTTTCGAATTCGCCGGAACTTAAACCGGGCCAGAGCGTACCCCGCGGGAACTCCCAAAGCCATGGCGATAAGAGTAGCGAAGATGGCGACGATGACACTGTTGAGAAGAGCCATACGACTCTCCCGCACTGAGAGTTCCGTCCGCCAGTTCTCCAGAGTCGGCCGAAACTGAACGAAGGGCACCGAGAGCCCGGTCACCGTAAAGGTCTCTGCAGGAGGCTTGAGCGAGGTTACCACACCCCAGTAAATCATAAAGAGCGCCCAGAAGAGGATAATGCCAACGAGAACGTACCGGAAAACCAGGGCAACTTTCGAGCGTTTCCTGACAACCCCCATGATTCCCTCCTACCCGTAAACTTCCCGAATCCGGCGGAAG
Organism: Candidatus Caldatribacterium saccharofermentans OP9-77CS; assembly: GCA_000347575.1. Taxonomy (GTDB): domain Bacteria; phylum Atribacterota; class Atribacteria; order Atribacterales; family Caldatribacteriaceae; genus Caldatribacterium; species Caldatribacterium saccharofermentans. The sequence continues at coordinate 5,356 of APCU01000048.1, forward strand.
AAAATGTTCACGGCTACCGACACCATGGCAAGAAGGAGGTACCCCAGGACCGAGGCATATCCGAAGTCGAAGAATTTGAGACCGGTCCGGTAGGTGAAGAGAGAATAGACCTCCGTTGAAGTTCCCGGACCCCCACCGGTGAGGCTGTACACCACATCGAAGATTTTGAAGGACTCAATGAGACGCAGGAGCAAAACGATAACGATGACCGGCTGAACCATGGGAAAGGTAATCTTTCGGAAAATTTCCCATTCCGAAGAGGAATCAAGGTACGCTGCGTCGTAGATTTCTTCAGGAAGCGACTGGAGTCCCGCAAGGATAACCAGGAAACAGAAAGGCGTCCACTGCCAGATATCAAGAAGCAGAATCGCCACCCACGCCCAGAAGGGATTCGAAAGCCAGGGAATTTTGGTCCCAAAAAGGCTCATGAGGATGCTATTAATGGGTCCACCCTCTTCGTAAAAAACCGTCAAACCAAGGTATCCCACTGCCACCGGGGTACAGAAAATGGGAAGAATGAGCAGGGCACGGAACAGGGATTTTCCCTTGATCTCCTGGTGGAAGAGGAGAGCGATCAAAAGCCCCAGGACAACCTGAAGCGTCACCGTCACAGCAACGTAGACAAGGGTTATGCGCAGCGAATGCCACATCTTGTAGTCGCTCAGAATCCGGGCAAAGTTGGCGAGACCCACAAAACGGGCGGGTTTCCCCAGGCGTACCCGGAAGAAGGTGAGACTCAGAGAATATACCAGAGGGAAAATAGTGAAAGCCAGAACCCAGAAAATTGAGGGGAATAGAAAAAAGTACTTGATGCGTTTTCTCCTCACATTTATCCCCCCTCACAGGGAGGGAGGAAACCCCCCTCCCTGATCGTTCCCTCACTTTCCATACCCAATGGATTCCTGGTACACCTTGAGCTGCTCTTCACGCCCGTAACGGTTGGTAATATCTTCCCAGTCCCTTGCCACCCGGTCAAGAGCCTCTTTTGCCGAGACCTGGCCTGTGTAGGCCTCAGAGAGGTGACGGTCCAGCGCCACCCAGTATTCGTTCCCACCAGGAATCCGCAGGTACGGCGCGATGTTGGGGGCAAAGAAGTTATCGTAGTAAGCTTTCAGGTATTCCTTGGCGTCCTCAGGGTCGAAACCATTCGCCACGTAGTCGTCAAGGCTTGCCGTACCGTAAGGCGGCAGGAAATGGAAGCGGGCCCCAGGGTCAACACCGGTCCAGCCCCGCTGGACGTTCCAGAGACTGATTTTGTTCGTTGCGTGGAACGCCAGGAGATGGTACACCACCTCGGGGTGCTTTGAAAGGGCCGAAATCACGCCATGCCAGGAACCACCGGTGGTGTTCCCCCAAACGTTTGGGGTGTCGAACCTGACAAACTTCCCCTGGGAACGGTCATACACTTCGTAGCTTCCGGGGAGAATGGAGCACCCGAGTTTCCCCTTGATCTTCGAGCGAGTCTCATCCTGAACCAGAGACCCCACGTCACCCCAAGAGAAAGTGAACACTGCTTTCCCCCGGAGGAAGTAGTCCCAGGCTTCACCCAGACTCCAGGCCACCTGGGCATCGGGACCGGTCTTCTGGAGCTTGAGCTGGAATTCCAAAGCCTTAACGTGGCCCTCGCTGTTAATGAGGGGCGTCATGTCCTCGGGGTCAAACCAGTAGACATTGTGGTACTTGTCAACCTTTTCCCCGGGAAGAATGCAGAAGGGAGCAGAAAGTGAGGCATAGTGGTACATTCCCTGGGCACCGACTTTGAGATGCATGACGATACCTGAATCCGGTTCACCATCATTGTTCCAGTCCCATCCGTTGAAGAACTCCGAGATATCGTAGAGCTCGTCCCAGGTCTTCGGCGGGATGTTGTACTCATAGCCGTATTGCTCTTTGAACTTTGCCCGGTAATCGGGATTTGTCAGGATATCCTTGCGGTAGTAGAGAATCTGCCCGTCGCAGTCGTTGAGCGGCCCGTACCATTTGTCGCCCCAGGTGTAGAGCGTGCGGATAGAGGGTGGGAGTGAATCGGGATCCCACTTGGGGAAACGAGGATCTTTCATATAGTCGTCGATGGGAATAATGTACTCACCAGCCACAAGCTCGCCCATCCAGTCAGATCCGATGAAGAATCCATCGTACTGGCCAGTACCGGTCATGAGGTCGGTCATGACCTTGGGATAGTGCTCCGCATAGGGAATCTCAACGATGTTGAGCTTTGCCCCGGTAATCTGTTCCCAGGCATCCCGCCACTCATAGAGTGGTCCAGAAATGCCACCTTTTGGCCCACCCTGATTCACAGTAACTGTAATGGTGATACCCTCGAAGGGCTTTTCCCCAGAAGCTGCAATGGTCCCAAGCTCTTCTTCGGTGAAGGTGATGGATTCTCCAGAAGCATTGGTCAGGGTGATATCAGCATGAGCCACTGCATAGCAAGAAGGAAAACCATCACAATTCCCCAGACAACTGCTCGCCTCATGGAATTCCCTCCTTTTCGCAAGAGTCTACAAGAAAAAATCGCAAAAGCTCAAAAGGTCTCTTTTGCCCGGCTTCTCACCCCCTTCAGGCCTCACCTACCGATCGCTCAAGGAGCGCCTTTGCCACCTCGCTGTCTACCACGAGGACGTTGATGTACCCTCCTCGAAGGACCGCTTCAAGCACTTCGAGCTTCTCTAAAGAACCAGCAACACCAAGAACGTAGGGGATATTCCTGAGCTTTTCCAGAGGAATGCTCATCACCCGCCGGTCGAATACCTCATCCGCCAGGGACCCGTCTCTGCGCAAGAAGTGGTAGAGGATATCCCCCACAACGTCTTCCCTCTCAAGAACCGCCGCCGACTGGGGGTCGCTGAGGAAGAACTTCGGGACAATGGAACCGGGTTTTCGAGGGTCCCCCATGCCCACAATGGCCGCCTGAACCTCGTCCCAGAGCTCCACCACCCGGCGGACACTCTGGTCCGAGTACAGCGCCCGGGCAATATCCTCGCTATCCACAAGAGCCGGGGCGTACAGGGGAACGAAGAACCCTCCGATTCTCTTNGCCAGCTGGTGCCCAAGCTCATTCACCTGGAAATCCACCTCTATCTGGCCTACAGCCCCAATGAGGGGTACCACCGTAAGNNCNATNTTCCGNTCAAANAAATTCAGCGCCTCGTACACGGTTCGCCCCCATCCAATGCCCAGCACATCCCCATCCCGAAGCACNGACTCAAGATAGCGGGCTGCAGCCCGACCAATGCTCCGGCGGATAAGGGCCGGAGACTGTAAGGAAGCAGGAACCACAATGGCCTTCTTCAAACGGAAGCGCTGCACAAGCTGCTCCTCAAGCTCAGTGAAAGTGGTTGCCGGATTCACCAGACGAATCTCCACAATGCCCTGCCGGCGGGCTGCTTCAAGAAGNCGCTGGATGCGAGAGCGGGAGAAACCGAGTTGCGCGGCAATCTCCTCCTGGGTCAGACCATCTTCGTAGTACAGGCGGGCTATCTCGTAAAGAAGGAGCAGGTCCTCGTTCTTCTCCTCTGACGTCAAGAACGCTCCCCCTCTCTGTGAGCACTTGCCCTGAACAATCGCTCAAAAACATTGTAGGAAACCAATTCATCCCTGTCAAGGGATAGTCCGAGGGCAATGTGGTACAATGAAAAAGACCATGGGCTTTCGAGAGTGGCTCAGGGAAAAACTCAAGGAGAAGAACATCAGCCAGTTCGAACTTGCCCGGCTTTCGGGGGTATCCCAGTCGGCCATTTCCCGGTGGCTCCGGGGTCTTCGGGACCCTGACCGGGACTCCATCCTGAAAGTAGCCAGAGCCTTAGGAGCCAGCGAGAAGGAAATCGCCCTCCTCCTTGGGCTTGCGGAAGGGGCGCTATTTGCTGTGGAGGAAGGCGAGGTCTCCGTTCCCCTTCTTTCGGGAGAAATTCCCTGTGGGACACCCGTCAACGGCTTTGAGGAGTACATCGTGGGAGCGGTTCCTCTCAACGAGTCTCTCCTTTCTCTGCGCATCGGCCAGGCCCACAGGGCAGGACTCCGGCTTTTCGCTGTGCGGGCCCGGGGGGATTCAATGATCGGGAAAGGCATCGTTCACGGGGATTTCGTCATCTTCTCCCCGGACATTGAGGTCCAGTCCGGAGACATCGGCGTTGTGGATATCGAGGATGAAGGACTCTGCATCAAACAGGTGTTTTTCCAGGGCAACACGGTCATCCTCCAATCGGCCAACCCTGCCTATCCCCCGCTGGTTTTCGTTGACCGCCCGGTTCGAATCGTGGGGAAAGTCCTTTTGAGCCTCTCTTTCCACTGATATTCCCCTTGTCATATTTTATTCCTTCTGGTATAATCCAGCCCACACAACACCTGGAGGTGGCACCATGTCATCACGGCACCTTTTCTATCTCTGGAACAGGAGGCTCAAGGAAGAGGGGCTTGGTGTGGGAAGGCCCTGGAGGGAAGTGCCCCTTCCTCCCGAGAAAATGGAACGGCTCCTCCGCCTTCCCCGCCCTTCCCAAAAAAGACGCATTGCCCTCCCCCTTGAAGTCCTCTCCCCCAAGCAACGCAGGGTGGTTGAACTCCTCTTTTTCGAGGGACTTTCAGAAAAGGAGGCCGCAGAACGCCTCGGCATATCCCGCCGGTCGGTGCGCATCCACAAAAGACGCGCCCTGAAAAAGCTCAGAGAAACCCTCGACTGTTCACAAAACCGTCACAGTTCCCCCAAAGAATCGTCACAGTTCTGCGGTACAGTAAAAACAACATCACACAAAGGGAGGTTGAGAACATGAGACGGTTCACCATCCCGGTGGTTCTTGGAGTACTGGCAACGCTCTTTGTGGCGGCACTGGCTTTTGCTGCACCCCGGTTCGGCGGCAGGGGACCGGAGAATGTCTGGGGTCCCCAGGAAGGTCGAGGAATGCGCTGGGGCCTGGGGAGCATCACCCTCTCCGACGAGCAGAAGGCCAAAATCCTGGATATTGAGAAGAACTTCCTCACCAAAGCAGCAGACCTCAAAGCCCAGATTCAGGCAAAGGTTCTGGAACTCCGGGAACTCCAGCTTAAAGAAGCCACGCAGGAAGTTGCAGAGAGCATCCGGGCAAAAATCACAGAAATCCTGAACCTTCAGGAGGAACTCTCAAGCCTGAGGAAGGATATGTACCAGCAGATACTGGGTGTGCTCACACCGGAGCAGCTCAAGAACCTCCCACCTTTTGGGTGGGGCATGGGCAAAAGAGGTCCTGAGGGCTTCTGTCCAAGGTTCTTCTGAGTACTCCCTCCTTGGGAGCCACACCCCAGGGCCCCCTCCTTCCCCCCTTGCCCTGGGGTGTGGCGTTTTATAGAATGGGAAAGCCATGGGGAGAATCCTCGTTGTCGATGACGAACCGTCTGTGGGGGAAATCCTCCGCCTGTACCTCGAGCGAGAGGGTTTTGCAGTCACGGTGGTGTACGACGGAGAAGCCGCAGTCGAGGCAGTGAAGCGTCACTCCTTTGACCTCGTGCTCCTTGACCTCATGCTCCCGAAAAAGGACGGCTGGACGGTATGCCGGGAAATTCGGAGCTTCTCCACAATCCCCATCATCATGCTCACCGCCCGGGGTGAAGAGGTCGATCGGGTTCTCGGACTCGAACTGGGGGCCGATGACTACGTTCCCAAACCCTTCAGCCCCCGGGAGGTTGTGGCCCGGGTCAAGGCGGTCCTCAGGCGAGGGAAACTCCAGGATCCCGCAAAACACCAGGTCGTTCGCCTTGGACCTCTTGTGATCGACCACGAGGCCAAAAAGGTCCTGGTGCAGGGAACTCCCATCAGCACAACACCGAAGGAATTCGAGCTTCTCTATTTCCTCGCCCTCCACCCCAACCGTGTTTTCAGCCGGGAGAAGCTCCTTGAAGAGGTCTGGGGGTATGACTTCCTCGGAGACACAAGGACCGTGGATACCCATATTAAGCGCCTCCGGGAAAAACTCGAGGCTGCTGGAGCTCCACCTCTCATCAAAACCGTGTGGGGCTACGGATACAAGCTCGAGTTCGAGGAACCATGAAGCGGACGCTTTTTGGCAAGTTCTTCCTCTCGTCACTCCTCATCCTTGCCGTGACCTACGCGGTGCTTTTTGCCAGCATGTCGCAGCTTTTCAGCCAGTTCTACCTCTCCCTGAAAGAGCGGGAACTGAAAAGGCGGGGGGAACTCATCGCCAGCGTTCTCACGTCTCCCACTCAGGAAATCCCCGAGACCGTGAAGCGCCTGAGCGAGGGCATTCATGTGCTCCTTGTGCCTTTGAGCCGTCTCTTTGCCCCAGATTCCCCGCTTCGCCACGGTCCCCAGATGATGCGCCCCGGGGCGATGTTCCGACGTGTCTTCCCTCTCCAGGAACTCGAGAACCGCCTTCGCCAGGGCAAGGCGGTGACCTTCCAGGGAGTGCTCCCTGTTCTTCGCCAGGAGATGCTTGTTGTCGCCCTCCCCCTGCCCCCTGATGCCCCGCCTCAAGCGGTCCTCTTCCTCTCCACTCCCCTTGCGGATATCCAGATGACCGTGAAGGCCTTCCGGTACCTCCTTTTGTGGTCCGGCCTTGTGGCCTTTCCTCTGGCCGTGATTCTCGCGTTTCTCTTCTCCCGTTCGCTCTCCGTGCCGCTTAAGAAAATGCGCACCATGGCCCGGGCCATAGCCTCAGGAGACTACACCAAGCGCCTGGAAATTCCCCCTGAAGAGGAGCTTGGGCAGCTTGCCCGGGATTTCAACACCCTCTCCCAGGAGCTTGAGCGAACCATCAGGACTTTAGAGAGGGAAAAACGGGAGATTGAGAACATCCTCCTTGCCCTCAAGGAGGGTGTGGTGGCACTGGACCTTGAGGGGCGCATCCTCTCGGCAAATCCCAAAGCCCAGGAGGTCTTCGAAACCCCTCTTGAGGGGAAAGCCCGAATTGATGAGGTTCTCCCCCAGGATGTCGCTATGCTCTTCCAGGAAACCCTCAAAAGCGGAGTGGCTACCCAGGGGGAGTGCGTGTTCCGCTCAAAGCGCCTCATTGTCCGGGTTGCTCCACTTGAGGATGAAGGAGTGCTCTACGGGGCCGTAGGGGTTATCCAGGACATCACCGAGCTCCGTCGGGCCGAAGAACTCCGCCGGCAGTTCATCGCCGATGTGTCCCATGAACTCAAGACCCCCCTCACCGCCATCCAGGGGTTTCTCGAGGCTGTCCTTGACGGCGTCATTTCTTTCGAAGAATTCCGAAAAAAATACCTGCCCCTCCTCTACGAGGAAACCCTGCGGATGTCCAGGCTCATCCGGGATCTTTTGGACCTTTCTCTCATGGAGTCAGGAAAGGTCCGATGGGAGATGGAACCGGTAGACCTTGCTGCCCTCACCCGGGAGGTTGTCCTCAAACTCACCCCGCTTTTCCAGGAAAAACGCGTGAACGTCGAAAACCACCTTGCCCTCCCCCTTGTGGTCTTCGGCAACCGTGACCGCCTTGCTCAGGTCCTCACCAACCTCCTCCACAATGCCATTCTCTTTTCTCCCGAGGGTAGCACCATCACCATTGAGGGAGAGGAAAGGGAAGGCATGGTGACTGTCTCGGTGCTCGACGAGGGCCCAGGGATTCCGGAAAATGACCTTCCCTTTATCTTCGAGCGATTCTACCGGGTGGAGAAGTCCCGTTCCCGGAAGGGTGGTGGTGTGGGGCTCGGCCTTGCCATCGTGCGGGAAATTGTTGAGCGCCATGGGGGCACGGTGGGCGTGGAGAACCGACCTCAGGGAGGGAGCCGGTTCTTCTTCACCCTGAAGCGCGCTTTCCGGGAAGACGGGTCCGCT
>APCU01000049.1 GCA_000347575.1 Candidatus Caldatribacterium saccharofermentans OP9-77CS
GGGAGCGTCTTCTGGGGTGGGAATGATGCGTGTTTTCCCATAGACCCAGGCAGTGGTGCACACGAGCAAGTGCACATCGCTTCCCCGGAGCACCTCTAAAAGCGCCTGGGCGCTCTCGGGCTCAAAAGCGATGAGGTCGATGATGGCCTGAGGCCGGATGGTGCGGATGTGCTCTCCAAGGATTCCCTGCTTTTCGTCTCTTTCCCGATCTCCCGGGACGAGGTGGACCCGGCTCCAGAGCGGGGAAAAGGGGTAGGGTTTCGTCGTTCCCCGACTGAACACCCATACCTCATAGCCTGCGGCAACGAGCCTTGGGACAAGGTAACTCCCGATGTGTCCTGTTCCGCCGATGACAAGGACTCTTCCCTTCATACTTCCATTGTATGCATTTTTGGTTGCTTCGAAAAGGTATTTGGAGTAAAGTGGAGTAAAGTTTTTTCGAGGAAAGGGGTAGGATGCCGTGGCAGACTGGAGAAAGAAGCTGGCGAAAGCCTCGCTTGCTGACATCATGAAGGCTGCGTTCGTGCACCGGATTCTTGTTCCTGCGTTTAACGTTGCGTATCTCCCTATGGTTTCGGCGATTGTTGAGGCCCTGCGCCGTACCGAAACTTTTGCCCTTCTTGAGGTCTCCCGCCCCGATATCACCCGGTTTGGGGCTGAGAGTTTCCGGGCGGTGAAAGAGGCTTTCGACCGCTTTGGGGACCTCTCGCTCTCCCGGCTCCACCAGGACCATGTGCCGGTGATTGACGAGGAGGGGCAACTCGTAGACTGGAGCTCCCTCATCGATGAGGCCTTGAGGCTCGGGTACCACTCGGTGATGATCGACGGGTCACGCCTTCCCCTTGAGGAGAACGTCCGGGTGACCCGGGAGGTGGTTTCCCGGGCTCATCCTCTGGGGGTATGCGTTGAGGCGGAACTCGGGGCTGTTCTGGGGCATGAGTCAGGGCCCCTGCCGCCGTACGAGGAGATTTTTGCAAGCGGCAAAGGCTTCACGGATCCGGAGGATGCGGGGAGGTTTGTGCAGGAAACGGGGGTCGACTGGCTCTCGGTGGCTATCGGCAATATCCACGGGGCAATAAGTGGCGTGGCAAAGGACCAGAAGAAGGTTGAAGCTCGGCTGAATATTGAGCACCTCAAAAAGATTGTGGAGCGCACCGGCATTCCCCTTGTCCTCCACGGTGGTTCGGGAATTCGGAAAGAGTACGTCCTTGAGGCCATTCGCCACGGCATCACCAAGATCAACGTGGGTACCGAAATCCGCCAGGCCTATGAGCAGGCGCTGAGAACCCACGGGAAGATAGAAGAGGCGCAGAAGGCGGTGACGGAGAAGGTCGAGGAGCTCATCGTGACGTACTACGAGATTCAGGGTTCGGCCCGGAAGCTCGCAGAGTACGTATAGAGAGAGGAGGGGGAATGTGCAGTACCCACATCTCTTTGCACCGGGGAAAATCGGGAAGTGCAGCATACGGAATCGGGTCGTCATGCCTCCCATGGCGACGAACCTGGGGAGCGCCTTTGGTGAGGTGACTCCCGAGCTTCTGGCCTACTACAGGAGGCGGGCTCAGGGAGGAGTGGGACTCATTATTGTAGAGAATGCGCAGGTTGACATGTTCCAGGGCCGAAGCCTCACCGCGCAGATTGCCGTTGATAGCGACAAGTTCCTCCCGGGCCTTCGTGCTCTTGCCGAGGTTATCCATGCCGAGGGCGCAAAGACCTTCCTCCAGATTCAGCACGGTGGACGGCAGTGCACGCCTTCGACGACGGATGGATTGCAGCCGGTTGCTCCATCTCCTGTGCCCTGCAAGTTCCTCGGGGTCATGCCTCGAGCACTGACGAAAGAAGAAATCCGTGAGCTTGTGGAGAAATTCGCTCAGGCAGCGCTTCGAGCAAGGCTTGCCGGTTTTGACGGCGTTGAGGTTCATGCGGCCCATGGATATCTCCTGAACGAGTTCCTCTCCCCGTACACCAACAAGCGGGATGATGAGTACGGCGGAAGCTTTGAGAACCGCCTGCGGTTTCTCCTCGAAATTCTTGCGCGCATCAAGGAGCTCGTGGGAGAGGACTTTGTTGTTGGGGTTCGCCTAAGCGTTGAGGAGTTCGTCCCCGGAGGGCTCACCCTTGCGGAATCTCAGGAGATTGCCCGGGCGCTTGAAGCCAGTGGGGTGGACTACATCAGCGCAAGCTGTGGCATCTACGAATCGGTGAGCACCATCATCGAGCCCATGAACTTTGCAGAGGGCTGGAGGGCACATCTTGCACGGGGTATCAAGGAGGTCGTTTCCTGCCCGGTCATCGCGGTGGGGGTTATTCGGCATCCCGAGGTTGCCGAGCGCATCCTTGCCGAAGGACATGCTGACTTTGTGGCCATCGGGCGAGGACTCATCGCCGACCCGGACTGGGCGAAGAAGGCCGCCTGGGGGAGAGAACGAGAAATCAATCACTGTATCAGCTGCAATGTCGGTTGCATCGGGGAGCTCTTTGCCAACGGGAAGGTCCGCTGNGCGGTGAACCCCTGGGCTGGACGGGAGCTCTTCTTTGACGAGCGTGCGAGGGCCCCGGAGAGAAAACGGGTGGTTGTCGTTGGTGGTGGGCCGGGAGGCATGACTGCAGCGCTTGTTGCCGCGCAGCGGGGACACGAGGTGCATCTTTTCGAGAAGGAGAAAGCCTTAGGAGGACAGCTCCGTTTTGCTGCCCGGGCTCCCCACAAGGAGAAACTCCTGTGGTTTGTGGAGTACTTTGAGGAAATGCTTCCGAAAACTGGAGTCTCAGTGCACCTTGGAAGTGAGGCGACTCCAGAAACAGTACTTGCCCTCAAGCCTCAGGCTGTTATTGTGGCGAGTGGAGGAACTCCTGTTATTCCTGAGTTCTCCTCCCTTGATCCTTCCTTTGCCTGCACGGCCTGGGATGTTCTGCGGGGGAGTGTGGTGCTTGAAGAAAAGGATGTCGTTGTCGTGGGTGGGGGCGTTGTGGGGTGCGAGGTTGCCCTTTTCCTTGCCGAGCGAGGCAACAGGGTCACCCTTGTGGAGATGCTCTCCCACCTTGCCGTGGATGCAGAGGTCATCACAAGAATCGAGCTTTTGAAGGCCCTGGGTGCCTCGAGCGTCCATGTCATGACAAGTACCCGGTGCATGGACGTCGAAGGGCGGAGGGTCGTGTACCTGTGTGATGCCGATCCGAGAACTTCAGAACTCCATCCAGAGTACATCGTTTTTGCCATGGGAACGCAACCCAATCGAGCGCTCTTCGACGCGCTCTCCGGGAAAGTTCAGGAGCTCTTCCTCATCGGTGATGCTCGGGAACCCCGAAAAATTTTCCACGCAGTTTATGAGGGGGCTCTGGCGGCGACTCAAGTGTAGATGGCGCATGTTCTCCTTATTAATCCCTGGGCGTATGATTTCACCGCTTTTGATTTGTGGAGCAAGCCCCTGGGGCTTCTGTACCTGGGGGCACACCTCAAAAGGAGAGGTTTCAAGGTAACACTCCTCGATTGCCTGGACCGGGGAGACCCGGATTCCTGTGCACCGAAAAACGAGGGACCGCGGAAGCTCCGGGAGGCCGGGTGTGGAGGGTACTTCAGAGAAATCCTCCCAAAACCTGTCTTTTTCTCCTCCATTCCCCGGCGCTTCAAGCGCTTCGGGATGCCCAGGGAGAAGGTTCTCGCTCGTCTTTGGAATCTCGACCCCCCGGATGTGGTTTTGGTGACCTGCGGCTTCACCTACTGGTACCCGGGCGCTTCGGTTTTTGCGGAAATCCTGCGGCGCGCATTCCCCAGGGCATTCCTCGTCCTTGGAGGTGTGTACCCGACGCTCTGCCCGGATCACGCAGAACGTCTTGGGTTCGACGCCGTGGTTTCCGTGGCTGACCCCCTGAGTGTCTCCAGGCACCTTGAGGGACTTCTGGGCACAAGCCTCGGCATCCGGACGTATGAGGACTTCTTTGCTGTACCACCGGCTTTTGAGCTCTACCCGAGGCTTTCCTACGGGGTTGTCCTCTCTTCCCTTGGGTGCCCCTTTTCCTGCACGTATTGTGCCTCCCGAATCCTTGCTCCGTCGTTTTTCCAGCGCCCTCCGCAGGATGTAGCTGAGGAAATCCGCTACCTTTTCGAGCGCTTCGGTGTTCGCCACATTGCGTTTTACGATGACGCCCTTCTTTTCCGGACAGAATCTCACTTTCTTCCCCTGGCGGAGTACCTTGTGCGCCTCAACCTTCCGGTTTCCTTCCATCTCCCCAACGGGCTTCACGCCCGGTATGTGACCAGGGAGGTTGCCCGTTTCCTCAAGAGAGCAAACTTTTCCACCGTCCGGCTGAGCCTTGAAACTGCTGTGTCTCCCCGGCAAAAGCAGAGTGGTGGAAAGGTCACCAACGAACTCTTCGAAGAAGCAGTACGCGCTCTGCAGGAGGCTGGATTTTCTCCCCAGGACATCGAAGTGTACCTGCTTTTCGGCTGGCCGGTGGAGGAAGAAGGCGATGTTGTGGCCTCGGTTTTGTATGTGCGGAGCCTTGGTCTCGTGCCCCGCCTTGCCCTCTATGCCCCAACGCCGGGAACGAAAGACTACGAGACTTTCTTTTCCCATGAAGAGGAACCCCTCTGGCACAACAAAATCGCCTTTCTCTACCGGCGCGGGTGGAGCAAACTCTATGAAAGGTTGCAGGGGAAGGGGAAGTGTTAGATAATGGTTGTGGAGGTGTGGTAACATGGAAGTGAGGTGGTTTGGGCACTCGTTCTTCCTTGTGGCGACGGAGCGCGGAGTGCGCCTTGCCTTTGACCCTTTTGACCAGAGTGTTGGATATCCTCTCCCTGAGGTTGAGGCCGATTTTGTCCTGGTGAGCCATGAGCATTTTGACCACAACAACGTTGCTCTGGTGCGGGGGTACCGGGAGGTTATCCGCCAGCCTGGAGAGTACGTGAAGGATGGTGTGAAGATTCAGGCATTTTCCACCTTCCACGATGAGGAGGAGGGAAAAAAGCGGGGACGAAACAATGTCTTCCGGGTTGAGGCTGATGACCTTGTCCTCATGCACGTTGGAGACCTTGGCATGGTTCCTCCTGATCAGGACATCGCTTCTTGGAAACCGGTGCATCTCCTCTTTGTTCCCGTCGGGGGTGTCTACACCATCGACGCNNGGGGAGCCCAGGAACTCGTGAGCAAACTCTCCCCATCCATCACGGTCCCCATGCATTACAAAACACGATTTCTCTCCTTCAGCCTGAATCCAGTAGAACATTTCCTGAAGCCCTTTGAACGGGTGAAGTTCCTGAGAAGCTCGTCTTTTACGGTGACGGCAAAAAGCCTCCCGTCACTTCCTGAGGTGTGGGTTCTCGAGATCTGAGAAGTGTGGTATAATGCGAACCCTGTGGAGGAGGGGGAGCGGTTGCTCCCCTTTCTCTTTCTTCGGCAAGGAGCGTGAAAATGGTCACGATATCTGTCTGCGTGGGGAGTTCCTGCCACTTGAAAGGGGCGTACGACATCATCCACCAGTGTGAGCGCCTCATTGAGGAGCTTGGTCTCAAGTCTCAGGTGGAACTTCGAGGGACGTTCTGCCTTGGACGATGCACGGAGGATGGTGTCACGGTGGTTGTGGATGACGAAATCCTGAGCGGGGTTTCTCCGGAGAATTTTCGGGAAATCTTCGAGCGCAAGGTGCTCCCCCGAATCCAGGAGGGTTCCCGTGAGCGTCATTAGCACGATCCGCACGAGCTGTCGGGATTGCTACAAGTGCATCCGTCACTGTCCGGTGAAAGCCATCCGCATAAGCTCGGGGCATGCGGAAGTGGTGGATGAGCGATGTGTGAAGGACGGCCGGTGCGTGCTGGTGTGCCCTCAGAAAGCCAAAAAAGTGCGTTCCGACCTGGAGGAGGCCAGGGCTTTGCTGGGAAAAGGAGGGCGAGTTGTGGCCAGTATCGCTCCGTCTTTTGTTACGGCCTTCCCTGAGGCTACGCCGGGTCAGGTTGTCCAGGGGCTGAAGATGCTGGGATTTTCGGAAGTTCGGGAGACTGCAGAGGGTGCTGAGTGGGTGGCAAAGGAACATGCCCTGCTTCTTGCAGAGGGGCGCACCAATGTGATTTCGAGTTCTTGCCCAGCGGTGAACTTCCTCATCACCCGGTACTTCCCAAAGTGCATCGAGCATCTCGCTCCGGTGGTCTCTCCCATGGTGGCGCACGGTCGGCTCCTTAAAAAGGAGGATCCTCATACCCGGGTGGTGTTCATCGGCCCCTGTATCGCCAAAAAGGCCGAAGCCGAGGAGGAAGAGGTCCGGGGGGATGTGGATGTGGTGCTCACCTTTGAGGAGCTCCGGGAGTGGTTTCAGGAAGCCCATCTCGACCTTGCGACACTCCCTGAAGCGCCATTCTCCCGGAGACGGGTCCGGTGGGCCCGGGCCTTTCCTGTTGAGGGGGGTCTTTTGCAGAGTGCTTCTTTCGAGGTGCATCTTCTTTCCCGGGACGTTGTGACCATTACGGGAATTGACCGGTGCAAGGAGTTCCTGGAGCGTTTTTCCCCAGAGCGTTACAAATTTCGAATCATTGAGATGATGTCCTGTGAGGGCGGGTGCATCGATGGACCGATGCTTTCTTCCTCCCTCTCTCCCTATGAACGACGGGAACGGGTGCTCCTCTATACCGAGGAATCCTTGGAGCCTGAAGAGTCCCTGGTGTGTGTTGATCCGCCGAGTTTCCGGCGAGCCTTTGTTCCGGCTCCGGTGCCCAGTCCCGAGGTTCCGGAAGAGGAGCTCCGAAAAATCCTTGCTCTTACTGGGAAATTCACTCCTCAGGATGAATTGAACTGCGGCGCCTGTGGGTACAATACCTGCCGGGAGAAGGCAAGGGCTGTGTACCAGGGCATGGCCGAAGCGGAAATGTGCATCCCCTTCATGCGGATGCGGGCAGAGTCTTTCTCGAGTTTCCTCATGACCGTGACCCCCAATGGCATTGTCCTTGTGGATGAGGACCTTCGCATTGTGGAGATGAACCCCGCTCTGCGGCGGATGCTTGGGCTTGCGGGGAAACTGGTGATCGGGAAGAGGATTGATGAGTTTCTGGATCCCTCACCCTTTGTGGAGGTTTTGCGAACGAAAAAGGCCACAACCTGTGAGGTGACCTATCCCCAGTACCATAACCTCTTCGTGCGACTTTCGGTCTTTTTCCTGGAGAAGTCGCGCCTTCTCATGGGAATTTTTGTGGACCTCACGAAGGAGAAAGAACAGGAAACCATGATGGCTACCATCCGGGAGAAGACCATTGAGAAGGCCCAGCAGGTCATTGCCAACCAGATGCGGGTGGCTCAGGAGATCGCCAGTCTCCTTGGGGAAACGACGGCGGAGACCAAGGTCCTTTTGAACAAACTCATGCGCATCCTCCGGGGAGAGACGCTGGAAGAATGAGAGACCTTTTTGTTGAAATTGCCTGCGCCCAGGTGGCGAAATGGGGCGAGGAACTCTGTGGGGACAGCGTGTGCTACGAGAAGGACGGCAACATGACTGTCCTTGCCTGGTCTGATGGCCTGGGGAGTGGGGTGAAGGCGAGTATCCTTTCCACCCTCACCTCCCGGATTATCGTTTCGATGCTCCGGCGGAACTCTTCCCTTGAGGATGTGGTGGCAACGCTGGCCGAGACACTTCCGGTGTGCCGGGTGCGGAAAATCGCGTACAGCACCTTTTCGGTGGTACAGATTTTCCCCGATGGGGAGACCTATATCGCCGAGTTCGATAACCCTCCTTTGTTCTGGATCCGGAATGGCAGGGTCATGTACCTGGAACGGCGAAAGCGGGAAATCGGGAAGCGCACCGTTCTTGAGGCGAATATCCGCCTCCAGCGTAATGACTGGATTGTGGGTGTCACCGATGGGGTGGTGCACGCCGGCATTGGTGGACTCTGGAACCTGGGATGGAGGTGGGAGAAAATCGCCTCATTCCTTGAAAGCACGGTGAACGAACACATGGACGCGGCGACGCTGGCCTCGCGCATCATTGAGACCACGAAGAAGCTCTATCAGGGAAGACCTGGGGATGACGCCACCTGTGTGGTGGCAAAAATCCGCCTTCCTCGGCGCCTGATTCTCTGGGCGGGACCACCAGAGAACCCCGAAAAAGACACGGAGATTGTGCAACGGGTCCTTACGTTCCCCGGCAAGAAGGCGGTTTGTGGGGGAACCACGGGGAATATTCTAGCCCGGTTTCTGGGGAGGGAAATCCGGGTGGATCTCGCTTCCTTGCGAGAGGATGTGCCTCCTGTGGGAATTCTTGAGGGTGTGGACCTTGTGACCGAAGGGGTGCTCACGCTTTCTCTCGTTCTCCGGCGCTTGCGTCAGGGAGTCAGAGAGGAGGACGTGCGGTATGAAAAAGACGGTGCAAGCCGGCTCCTTGTGCTCCTTTTCGAGGCCGATGAGGTCACCATTATCGGCGGGCGGGCCATTAACCCTGCACACCAGAACCCCAGGCTCTCAGGAGAGCTTTCTCTCAAAGCCAGGATTCTTGAGGAGATTGCCGAGGAGCTGCGCAAGCGTGGAAAGATGGTGCACCTTGAGTACTGTTAGCGGAGGTGAAATCTGTGGAGAGGCTTGAGCCAGAAGTTGCCCTGGGCCGAAGCTTCGAAAAGGTCAACGCAATCCTCGAGAAACACGGTTATGATTCTACAAACCTCATTGCCATCCTCCAGGAAATCCAGGAGGAATACCGGTACCTGCCGGAAGAAATCCTCACCTATGTGGCCACAGCCCTGCGGGTTTCTCCGGCGTACGTCTACGGAGTGGCCACGTTCTATGCCCAGTTCTCACTGAAACCAAAGGGAAAACACATCATCAGGGTCTGCGATGGCACGGCATGCCACGTGAAGGGTTCGGAAAAGGTCCTGAAAGCAGTGCGGGAGTACCTGGGCCTTCGGGAAGGGGAGAATACCACTCCGGACCTCCTTTTCACCGTGGAAACGGTGGCCTGTATCGGAGCGTGTGCTCTCGCTCCGGTGATGGCTGTCGATAATGAAGTGTTTGGCCCTATGGATGAGGAGAGAGCGCGACAGATCATCGAAGAGATCGAAAAGAGGAGTGAGGTCTCGTGAGGTTTGCCACGCGGAGCGACCTCGAAGAGTACATTGGGTCTTTGAAGAAGCAACAGCAAAAACAGCGGGTTCTCGTGTGCATGGGCACAGGGTGTCTTGCCAAAGGTGCTGAGGCAGTGTACAGGCGTTTTGCAGAAGTTCTCGCCCGGGAGGGCCTCGATGTCTCTCTGGTTTTGGACAGGGAAGATGNTGCNGAGCNGCATTTTGCNCTCTGNNCTACNGGGTGNATGGGGATCTGCGANACAGGNCCGAGGGTTCGTGTGGAACCCCATGGAATACAATATCTGCGCGTAAGGCCGGAAGATGTTGAGGAGATTGTCGAAGAGACCCTGAAAAAAGGAAGCATTGTTTATCGCCTGGTTCAAAGCGAAGTGTTGCCCGATGGCCGAGTACAACACTGGCCCTTGATGAAAGACGACCCCTTCTATCGGAAGCAGGTTCGGCTGGTGCTTCGGAACTGTGGAACCATCGATCCGGAGAACCTTGATGAGTACCTCGCCCGGGACGGGTACCTTGCCCTGGCTAAAGTTCTGACGGAGATGACTCCTGAAGATGTGATTGGGGAAATCATGAAATCCGGTCTTCGAGGCCGGGGAGGCGGAGGGTTCCCCACGGGGAGGAAATGGCAGTTTGCCCGCATGGTCAAGGCCGATAAGAAGTACGTTATCTGTAACGGAGACGAAGGAGATCCGGGAGCTTTCATGAACCGATGTCTCATGGAAGGCGACCCTCATGCAGTTCTTGAGGGTCTCGTTATTGCCGGGTATGCCATAGGGGCTCAGGAAGGGTACATTTACGTTCGAGCTGAATACCCTCTGGCGGTGAAGCGGTTACGCAAAGCCATCCAGGATGCGTACCAGGCAGGTCTTTTGGGGGAGAATATTCTCGGGACGGGGTTCCGTTTTGACATCCGCATTAAAGAAGGCGCAGGGGCCTTCGTTTGTGGAGAAGAAACCGCCCTCATCGCTTCCATTGAGGGGAAGCGGGGCATGCCCAATCCCCGACCTCCGTATCCGGCCCAGAAGGGCCTCTTTGGCAAACCCACAGTCATCAACAACGTGGAAACCCTGGCTAATGTTCCAGCCATCATCCTCCACGGAGCAGAATGGTTCCGATCTTTTGGTACTGCAACGAGTCCCGGTACCAAGACCTTTGCCCTCACGGGAAAGGTGAAGAACACTGGTCTTGTTGAAGTTCCGATGGGCATCACCCTGCGAGAACTCATCTTTGATGTTGGCGGGGGCATCCAGAACGGTAAGCGTTTCAAGGCGGTGCAGATTGGCGGACCTTCGGGAGGGTGTCTTCCGGAGGCCTTTCTCGACCTTCCGGTGGATTACGACTCTCTCTGCGGTGCCGGGGCGATCATGGGTTCCGGAGGTCTTGTTGTCCTTGATGAGGACACCTGCATTGTGGAGGTCGCCCGCTTCTTCATGAGCTTCACCCAGAGTGAGTCCTGCGGGAAGTGCGTCCCCTGCCGGGAGGGAACAAAGCACATGCTCAACATTCTCCAGAAGATTGTGGATGGGAAAGCCACGCTGGAAGACCTCGCCCTCCTTGAGGAGACGGCTCTCGTGGTGAAAGACGCCTCGCTCTGCGGCCTTGGGAAAACGGCGCCGAACCCAGTACTCACGACGCTGCGGTACTTTCGTGACGAGTACATCGATCACGTGGTGCACAGAATCTGCCCGGCCCAGGTGTGCCAGGCAATGCGGGAATTCTGGATTGACCCGGAGAAGTGCCGTACCTGTGGCAAATGTGCCCGGGTCTGCCCGGTCTCGTGCATTTCGGGTCGTCCTAAAGTACCCTACGTGATCGACCAGGCAAAATGCATCAAGTGTGGCTCGTGTTTTGAGGCCTGTCCCTTTGATGCCATTGTCATCAAGTGGAGGAGGAAGGGCAATGCGTGATGCAGAGAAGAAGGTCGTTATCGTCGATGGCCAGGAAATCCCCCTTGAGGGAGAGAAGAACATCCTTGAAGTAGCGAAGAAGGTCAATATCGATATCCCCACTTTCTGCTACCACTCGGATTTGAGCGTGTATGGAGCCTGCCGGATGTGCCTTGTGGAGGTGGAAGGAAGGGGTCTCATGCCTTCGTGCTCCACACCCCCTGAGCCTGGCATGGTCATCCGCACGAATACTCCCCGGGTGCTCGAGGCCCGAAAGATGATTGTGGAGCTGTACCTTGCCAATCACGACCGGGACTGCACGGTCTGTGAGCGGAATTTGAACTGCCGCCTGCAGGAAATGGCCTCCCGCATGGGTATCACGAAGGTCCGCTTCGGCGAGAGGACTGAAAAAGACCCCAAGGACGACTCCACTTTTTCCCTTGTGCGGGACCCCAACCGCTGCATCCTCTGCGGTGATTGCGTGCGGGCCTGTCGGGAAATCGAGGGCATCGGGATTTACGATTTCACCCATCGGGGTGCCCGGGCACGGGTGGAGCCGGCCTTCGGGAAGAAGCTCTCTGAGGTCGAATGCGTGTACTGCGGGCAGTGCGCCATTCGCTGTCCGACGGCGGCACTCGTCGTGAGATCAGAGGTTGACGCCGCCTGGAAGGCGGTGCTCGATCCTGGGAAGTTCGTGGTGGCGCAGATTGCCCCGGCAGTCCGGGTGGCCATTGGTGAAGCCTTCGGCCTTCCTCCCGGGGAAATCACCACCGGGAAAATCGTTGCTGCTTTGAAGAAAATCGGTTTTGACCGGGTCTATGATACTTCATTCAGTGCGGATCTTGTGGTCATTGAGGAAGCCGAGGAGTTTTTCCGGAGGCTCCAGAGCAATTCCCGCCTGCCACAGTTCACCTCCTGCTGCCCATCCTGGGTGGTCTTCGCCGAACGGAACTACCCCTTCTACCTCGAGCACCTCTCTTCGGTCCGTTCGCCGCAGCAGGTCTTTGGCTCGGTCATCCGGAATTTCGTCTCCCGGATGGAGGACGTGCCCAATGAGCGCCTTGTTTCGGTCTCCATCATGCCCTGCGTGGCGAAGAAATTCGAGGCCCGGAGGCCTGAGTACGTCCACGATGGAGTTCCTGATGTGGATATCGTCCTCTCCGCCCAGGAGACCATCAAGATGATTAAAATGGCCAATATTGATTTCCGGGAGCTCGACCCCATCCCCTTTGATACCCCTCTCAGTGCAGGAAGTGGTGCCGGTGTTCTCTTTGGGGTCACCGGAGGTGTGACCGAAGCGGTTCTGCGCTATGCTTATGAGCGCCTCACCGGGAAAGAGCTCAGGGAATTGGAGTTCAGAGCTGTTCGGGGCTTTGAGACCGTCCGGGAAGCGGAGGTCGATTTCGACGGGAGACCTGTGCGGGTGGCCATCGTCCACGGTCTGGCCCATGCCCAGCGGCTCATCCAGGAAGTCCGGGAAGGGAAGCGCTCCTACGACTTCATCGAGGTCATGAACTGCCCTGGAGGATGCATCGGAGGTGGTGGTATGCCTCTTGCTTACCCCGACTACCAGACGGTGCTCAAAAAGCGCGCTGAAGGCCTCTATAACGCCGACCGTCTGAGTCCTGTGCGCAAGGCCCAGGATAATCCGGCGGTGAAGCTCCTCTATGAGCGGTGGCTCAAGCACCCGGGAAGCGAACTTGCCGAGCGGTACCTCCACACCCACTACTACTCTCGCCGGAGGATTTCCNANGANGTNATCCGCATCCAGGAGGCCAAAAGCTCCCGGAAAGTGGATGTTGCAGTCTGCGTCGGCACAAGCTGTTACCTCAAGGGCTCCTACAACATCCTCCAGCGGCTCCTCAGGATGGTGAAAGAGTACGGTGTTGAGGATCGGATAAGCGTTGGAGCCACGTTCTGCCTTGAACGCTGCGCCAAGGGGCCCAACATCCGGATCAACGAGGAGATTGTGTCCGGTGTGGGAGAAGAGAATCTGAAGGAGATTTTCGAGAACCTCATCCTCCCCCGCCTCCAGGAAGTTCGCTGAAGCATCCCGGGGCTCTTCCTGAGGGCCCCGGGTTCTGGTATTGACATGCTTTCCTCCTTTTTCTACAATCCCGGTAGGTTTTGGGTGTTTGGTTTTGAGGAGGGGGAGAAGTGTCATTACGGTACAGAGTTGTCGCCATTGTGGG
>APCU01000050.1 GCA_000347575.1 Candidatus Caldatribacterium saccharofermentans OP9-77CS
TTATGTCAGAGCTGTCATTACAATTCCAGAAGTCATAGCAAAACCCCGGGGGGTTCGCTGCAAAATTGGCAAGCACTGGCATAGGTAATTGCCATGTGGAATGAAAAGTGCCTCTAAGTCATCATGAGGGGGTTCCGGGTAAACCTTCCTGGGTTTCTGCTTTCCAGGGAAGCCTCACTCATCCTGAGGTGGTGTCACGACCCTGAACATCCCAAACCCCTGGGCGTTTCTCTCCCCAAGTCCGGCGTCATAAGCCAGCGCAAGGAGGGTGGCATCCCCCTGGGCGAAGAACCTCCCCTCATACCCCCGGATGTTCGTCCCCTGGACGCTCACGAGCTTGGACCGCCAGGTCCCCACGGGTTCAAAGAAGACCTGGGCATCTGGTGCGAGGGAAAGGCCGAGCGCCCGAGCCTTGCGGTAGAGGTTTTCCTGGACCACAGCGAAGAAGCGAGGATCCTCAGGAGCGAGGAAGACTTTGTGGAGCTTCTCCCCCCGCCTCACCCCCGTTGAGGCCACAAGGGGTGAGAGCGTCTCGCAGAGGACCTTACCGGAGAAATCCGGAGGTGGTTCGATCTCAATGCTTTTCACGAAAAGGACGGTGTTCCCCAGGGAAATCCGGCGGCTTCTGAGGAGTGCTGAAGCCAGTGCTTCAAGGAAAAAAGCAAGGGGTGAGGCCACCCAGAAGACAAGTGGTGGAGTGCACCAGAGTCCCTTCTCGCATCTCCTGGCCTTCTTTGGGAAGATCCTGGAGAAGACAAAAAGCCTGTACCGGTGGTGGTCTTCCCCAAACCCCCTCTCGTGGAGGAATACCCCGAATTCAGGGTTCTCCCCAATGACTGCCCTGTAGAGGAGGCCATGGAGGAGATGAGGATATTCCCAGGGGAGGAAGATCTCTCCCGTTCCTCCGAGGACAATCCGGAGCCGCATGCTCACCCTCCTTTCCCCGAAAGCCAAGACCTGGTGTGGCTGCCCGGGAGCAGAACCACAGACCTGTGTGCTCGTAAAGGACTTCCGTGTCTCCGGTTTTCCCGATTGCAGCTGCAGGGCAGAGTGGAAACGTTCGATGACAGCCAAAGACTCCCATTCCCCATGAGCAGGCTGCAAACCCGTCCTGTGGGCTTCAATGTGCTTTTCGGTAATGGAAACACAGTTTTTCCCCTCTGTCAAGCGGCTGGGGTTCTTTAGGGTGGCCCTGAACTCCTGGAGCGTGAGGAGATTACTCTTCCAGAGCCCCTTCCCCTTTCCCCTCCGTTTCTGCTATGATAGGAAAAAACGCCAGGGAGGGGTATGTGCCTTCGTGGATGCGGAGCCCCGTGAGGCACTTGTGGCAACGCTTGGGATCGAGCCCCAGGTCGTGACGCTTACCCTTGATGCCCTGCAGGCAAAGGGATTCCACATTCGCGAGGTTTTCGTCGTCCATCCAAACCCCGCTTCGGCTTCCCTTGCTGAGTCCCTGAGGAAACTCCGGGATGAGGTTGACTTTTACCGCCGTGAAGGTTCGGCGGTTGTCTTTTCCTTTGTGCCCATCAGGGAGGGAGATCTGTTCCCTGCGGACTTCGTCACCGAGCAGGATGTGGGCGTGCTCCTCCGGGTGCTGTACCGGACCGTTGCGAACCTCAAGCGGAAGAACTTTCGGGTTCACCTTTCTGTGGCCGGCGGCCGGAAGGTCATGGCCGCCATGGGCATGGTTGTGGCGCAGCTTGTGCTTGATGAGCGGGATTACGTGTGGCACCTCCTCTCTGAAGGGACTCTGCTTGCCGAACGGTCCATGCACCCCAGGGACCCCTCCCAGGTCGTTCTTGTCCCTATCCCCGTCCTGCACTGGAGCCTTTTTCCTTCCACGGCCCGGGAAATCCTCCTGTGGGATGACCCCTACCGGGCAATCGAGCGGCAGAAAGAGCTGCGGGATAGAGAACGCCTGCGGTTTGTCGAAGCTTTCTGGTGCAAGCTGACTCCAGCAGAACAGGAGGTGATGCGGGCCCTCGTACGCTATGGAGGAACCCAGAAGGATCTGGCGAAGCGTCTCCGCCGCAGCGAGAAGACAATCAACAACCAGCTCCTCAGTATTTACGCCAAGTACCGTGACCATTTTGGCATTGACGAAGGAGCAAAGGTGCGGGATCTCCTGATACGCGATCTGGGGACGCTCTTCGCCCACATAGGGTCTTTACCCTAAGAATTTCCGAGCTTTTACTCGATGACCTCAGTTCTGGACGACGGTATCCTTTCGCAGGTGAGGTGAAGGGGATGGGTGGTCTTCTATGAACGACCTGGGGAGGCTGGCCGAGAGGTTCGATCAGGAAGTCGTTCCCTCCCTGAAAAGGGCATGGGATGTCCAGGCCGATACCCGAATTCCCGGCGTTTCCCTCTATGACCACCTGGTCCTGACGGCAGGATTTGCCGTGGCCATGGTGGAGGAACTATGCCTTCGGGGAAAGACACCAGAGGAAATCTGCGGCTTACCCCTTTCCCGGGAAGAACTGCGCGTTCTGGCCCGTCTTGGAGGACTTTTCCACGACCTGGGGAAGGCAAGGGTGGGGAAAACGGAGTACCGCTTCCACGTGGAGCGGGGGATGGAATACGCCGAAAGTCTCCTCGCTTCGTGGCGTGTGGTGGAGGAAATTCGGAATGCGCTCCTTGGCATCATCGGGCGGCATCACCTCAGTGATGGACCGGTGTCTGCCCTGGAGAAAGTGGTGTGTCTTGCGGACAGCATGGCGTCCGCCGGGGACCGGCCTGAACTTGCTCGGGCAGAAACCCGGGAGGAATTTGAGCGAGTGACGGAGCGCACCTTGCAACTTGAAAAAGAGCTCTTCGGTGAAGAATCTCCGCTCGTCTTCCTTATGGCCGATGTGGACGCCGTTAAATCGTACGTCTACGAGACGAGCAATCTCTCGGAGATCAGGGGTGGTAGCGAAATCCTGGTGGAGGTGGAGCAGGAGATAGCGGAGGAATTCCGGCGGGAGCTCGCCAGGGAGTGTCTCATCTACTGCGGGGGAGGGAATCTCCTTGCGGTGCTCCCGGTGCGGCAAGCAAAGAACTGGGCGCGGAAAATTGAGCGCCTGTACCTCGAGAGAACTCGGCTGGCCACAGCCACCGTGGTCATCTCACCCCCGGTGGGGTATCGGGAAGTCGCTCGTGGTCTTTTCCCCCACGACGATGCCAGCGTGCGGAAGCTCTCGGGGAAGGGTATAGCGCAGGATCTCCTTTTCAGTCACTTCGAGGCCCTGGTGGAGGACCGGGGGAAGCGGAAGAACTTTGGCGAGCTCGTGGCCTGGCTTTCCAGCGACCTCCAGCGGAAAAAGCAAAAAAAGCTCCATGCACCTTTCTTTGAAACCCTTCCGGTGCATGTCCGCTGTGCATCCTGTGGCAGGCGGGCTGCGGAAAGGGAGGAGTTTGACGAGCTCATCTGTGGAGTGTGTGGTGCCAAAAGGGATTGGGGGCGGAAGGAAAAGCGGGGTTTTGTGGAGAGGTTTGCCGAGTTCCTCGAAGAGCAAGGGGGTGTAAAGAGCCGCCTCGAACCCCCGAAGGACCTTGAGGAGCTCGTGGGCGGGGAAGAGGGACGGATTGCCCTGCTTTATGCCGACGGCAACAATATGGGCGATATCCTCCAGCAAGCCACCTCTCCTGCCTTTTACCGGAATTTCTCCGAAGCCCTCCGGATGGCTACGGAGGAAGCGCTCTTTGCGGCTTTCGTGCAGACCTTTGGTCGTGAGGCTTTCGAGAAGGAAAAGCGGATCCTTCCCTTTGAGATTGTAGCCCTGGGAGGAGACGACGTTGTGGTCCTTGTCCCGGCGCGAGCTTCGTGGAAACTGGCCCTGAATTTCCTGCGGAATTTCGAGGGTCACGAGGGAATCCGGAGGATTCAGGAGACTGCGGGGGAGCGTCTGGGGAAAGCGCTGCGGCTGAGCATGTCCCTGGGGCTGGCCATTGCAGATGCGAAGTACCCCGTGAGCTTCCTCCTTAATCTTGCTGAGAGCCTCCTCAAAAGGGCCAAAGCCCTGGCCCGGAGAACCCAGAAGAGTACCATCTGTCACCTCTGGCTTCGGGCTCCGGTGCTCATCGAGGACGGAGGTCGGCTCCTTGAGGCGCTCTACAGGAGAGCAGACCGGGGGTGCACCCTCACCCTCCGCCCTTACACCCTGGATCAGGCTGTGCGCCTTACAGAAGTCGCCGCAGAACTGGCTACCCTTCCCTCCTCGCAACTTCGGGATTTTGCCGAAGTCCTTGAACAGGGAGTGCGAGTCTCTCTGAACTTCGCCCTCTACCAGGCGGCCCGAATGGGCGAGGGGAGAAGGGAGACGGTAATCAGGCTCTTCCGGGATTTGGGGAGGCTTCCGGAGGAGGGAGAGTCCTGCTTTTTCTGGGTAAAGAGAAACGGAAGCTGGTTCACGGGGCTTCTTGATGCGGTGGAGCTCGTCGAGCTTGGAGCTTCTGGAATGCCCCTTTAGGAGGAAGAAAGCCGTGTTTCTGCTTCGCGTTGACCTCAGGTTCCGGTGGCATTCGGGATTCCATATAAGCGGTGAACGGGTGGAACTGTGGACAGATAAGGCCCTGGCCCTTGACTGGAAGGATGAGGCTTTTCCGACCATTCCGGCCACAACCCTCAAGGGATGGTTGCGGGAGGGGGCAGAGCGGGCGCTGCGAGGCCTTGGGGTGGAGGTCTGCGACGCCTCTCAGGCAGGAACTACCTGCGGTATCTGCCCGGTGTGCGAGGTGTTCGGTCATCCCCGGGGGAAGTCGCCTCTTTTCTTCGAGGACATCGTCCTGTGCGACACCCTTCGGAGTACCCGTATGGGGGTTTCCCTGAGCCGTTTCAGGAGGACGGCTTATGAGGAGCGGCTTTTCTCCCTTGAGACCGGGTTCTGTCCGGGGTTTCAGGCGTCCGTGCGGGGCATTTTTGCGACGGAAGAGAAAGCTAAAAAAGCAGCCTCTCTGCTTTTTGCCGGTGTCCGGGTGCCTTTTGCCCTTGGGGCGGGGAGATCCCGGGGGCTTGGGTGGTTCAGCCTTGAGGAGAGAGGCTTTGTGGCTTCGGTGAACGGCACGTCTCTAAAGGAAGAAGACCTGATTTCGGAACTTCTGGCGCTGCGAGCAGGGTGACGACCATGGGGAAAGTGGTCCTGGAACTTATTCCGGAATCCCCCCTTCGTGTGGGCGGGGTCAGGCCGAAGGAGAATTTCCTCAGCACGGTGGGGTACATCCCCGGAAGTGTTCTGCGGGGGACGCTGGCGGAGTGGTTCAGGGTTCAGGACCGGGAGGGCGACATCGTTCCCGTGGTTTCGGAGATGCGCTTCGGGAACCTCTTCCCTGCACCTCGGGAGGCGCACTACGCTCTCCCTCTTCCCCTGACGGCTCTGGAGTGCAAACTCCACGGAGGATTCAGGACAGAGGGAGGACACGGTATCCGGGATAGCCTCCTTGTGGCCTGCGTGTACGAAGAGCTGGAGCGGCTGGGAGCGAGATTCCCCGTTCCCCTGCTTTTCCGCTGCAGAGAGTGTGGGGGGCGGATGGAGAGGGTTCGGGGATTCTGTGCACACACACCCTCGGGATGGAGAAAGGCGGAGGTTTCCCTGGGCCTTAAGACCGGCGTTGCTCTGAGCCGGTTCCGCCGAGTGGCGCAGGAAAAGGCGCTGTACCGGGTCATGGGTATTCGCCCAAAAGACGGGCTTGTGTTCCTCGGCCGCCTTTCCTTTCAAAGGGAAGAGCAGCTCAGGGAACTTGAGGTGGCGGTGGAACACCTTGGCGTGGGAGCTCTCACCACCCGGGGATTCGGGAAGGCCAGGCTTTCCGCGCGAAGTGATGCCCTTCCTTCGCTTTCTGAAAGGCTCCGCAACTTTAACGAAAGACTCAGGACAGTGTGGCGGGACCTTCTGCACCTCTGCCGGCAGGCTGGGGGGGCAGAGGCAATCCCGGAAAGTCCCCACCACACCTACTTCAGCCTTGACCTCCTCTCTCCGGGTATCTTCACAGATGCTTCTGGCCTTCCTTCTCTGGTTCCCGTTCTGGAACTTGCTGGGGAGTCCCTTTCGCCAGTGTTCTGGGCAACGCACCAGGTTCATGCTGGAGGATGGTCCACCGCCTGGGGACTGCCCAAGCCCACGGCTTTAGCGGCAGCCCAGGGAAGCGCTTATGTGTTCAAAAGTTCTCTCGGTGAAAAGGAACTCCTTCCTCTCCTTGAGGCCCTGGAGTCCGGGGGAATCGGTGAGCGAACGGATGAGGGCTTCGGAGAGGTGGTTGTTTGCCATCCTTTGCATCAGGAGGTCATGCCGGTATGAAGTTGAGCGCCAAGCTGCAACGCCTGGTGGAAAGAGAACTGGATTCCCTCGTGAAGCGGGCGGAGCAGTGCGTGGAGGTCGCCGTTCGGGATGACTCGAAAAAGAAAAAGGATACGCAGGATACGCAGTTCCGTAACCTCCAGAATATCGCTGCTGCCACCACCTCGGTTTTCGTCCTCGAGAATTTCCTCAGGTACCAGATGGGAAGAGGATACGTCGACGAAAAGGTGGGAGAGCGCATCCTGCAGGATATCGAGGATTTGAAGAAAAGGGCCGAGGACGTCGCCCGGAAAGAGGGTTTTGCCGAAAGCGAGGAGTTCCCGACATTCCGCATGGAGCTCATTCGACTGTACCTTGGGTTTCTCGTGCGGGCCATCAAGGCAGAGGCAAAGCAGGGCGAATCTACTCGGGGAGGGAGAGGCGGTGACTGATTTCTTCCGCTTTGAGAACCGGACATGCATTCAGGCTCGTCTTGTGGCGCAGACCGCTGTTTCGGTGGGGAGCAGGGTTTCCCTTCTCCCTTCAGGGTCCGACCTTCCGGTCATCAAAACCCCCGACGGTCTCCCCTTCATTCCCGGATCTTCCCTCAAGGGCGTAGTCCGATCGTACCTTGAGCGAATCCTTCGTACCCTGGGGGACGCGAAAAAGGCCGTCCAGGGGGAGAGGCTCTGGGCCTGTGACCCGCTGGATAAGGAATGCTGCTGCGTGCCCCCCGGAAGGAAGAAAGAACTCGTCGAAGAGTTCTTCCTGAGAGCACGGCAAACTGGAGAGAACTTTGACGAGCTTCTTGCCCGGGCAATCTGGAAAGAGTCCTGTACAGCCTGCCGTCTCTTCGGCCACCAGTGGATGGCAGGGCGCATTGCCTTCCGGGATGCTCTGCTTGTGAACGCGGAGGAGCTCCCGCAGCTCGTTGAGGTTCGGGACGGCGTGGGGATTGACCGGGATCTGGGCTCGGCAAAGGCGAGCATCAAGTACGACTTTGAGACCGTTCCCCGGGGAGCAGTTTTTGGTTTTCAGGTTGTTGTGGAGAACGCCCAGGACTGGGAAGTTGGGCTTCTCTTTCTGGGTCTTGAGGCCCTGCGGGAAGGAATGCTTCCCGTGGGAGGAAAGACAACCCGGGGTCTTGGCTTTGTGACCCTTGAGGACGTCACGGTGCGGAGCTTCACCGTTGAGGACCTCCTGCTCCGTCCGGAAGAGGGAAAGGTCCGGACCCCTCAGGAGTTCATCGACGCCTTTACGCAGGCTTTGCAGTGAGGAGGGAGAAGGATGCACCGGAAGCGCTGGAATGCCGTGCATGTGCTCTTTGAGCTTCACCCCTGTTCACCGCTTCTTGTGAAGTCCGGGACGCTCTCTCCCAACCCCTCCCTTCCTGATATGCAGTTCGTCCGCACTCAGGGCCCTCAGGGTGAGGAGGTGTTCATCCCTGGATCCTCGCTCAAGGGGGTTTTCCGGAGCTTCACGGAGAGGGTTCTGCGAACGTTTGGTGAGGAACGCCTGGCGTGCGACCCTCTGGGGAAGGAAAGCTGCGGCAGGAAAAAAGAGGTGGAGGATGCGGCCAAACAGGGCAATTCGGCCCTGGTGTACCGGGAATCCTGTCTTGCCTGCAAGATGTATGGACACACCAGACTCCGGGGTCGTCTGTCCTTCACCGATGCCTTTCCTGAAGGCAGCTGGAAGACCGAGATTCGCTACGGTGTGGCCATCTCCCGGCTCACCGGCGCGGTGGCGGTGGGACCTTTTGACATGGAAGTCCTCGTGGAGGGGCATTTTGTGGGGTCGCTGCTTTTAGAGAACTTCGAGGTCTGGCAGCTTGGCCTCCTGGGCCTTGCCGTTCGGTCGCTCAACGAGGGCCTGACGAGGGTTGGTTTCGGGAAGAGCCGGGGGTTTGGCGAGGTGAGAATGCGCGTCCGGGAGATGAGCCTTGAGATGGCCAAGGTGGCAGGGCTTTCCCCAGGAGAGCTCTGGGGAGCGGGAGCCTTTGCGGGTGACGCGGAGCGAAAGGCTTACGGCCTTCGGAGCGACGATCGCCTCAAGGGAATTCCGGAAGGTGCACCCCGGGATCTTGGGGTGTACGTGCGCACGGTGTATGGTCCTCAAGAGGGCCAGGAAGTCCTTGAGCGGGCCGCAGAGTGCCTCGGGAGTTTCTTTGGAGGATGACCCCATGAAGGGCACAAGAGGGTATGTATACCGCGGTGTTCTCGAAAGGGGAAACCTCGAAACCCTGAGAGAGCTTCTGGGGGAAGGGGTGACCCTTTCCTGGAATCTCGGGGCGTGCGATTTCTCCGGGGCCCTGCGGGAGAGGGGTTGCACGTTCGGTACAACCTGGGAGCTCCGCTGGCGGATGCTTCCCGATGGCCGTTTTGCGGTGCTTCTCCTCAGCGAGGAACCAAAGCCCAGCCTTCCCCTTGAGGCCGTTTCGGGGACCTGGGAGACCTACGAGATTCCTGCACGGCTTGTCCCTCTCCATGCTCCCCGATTTGCTCCGGCATTCTGCGAGTATCCCGGGCTAAGGAGCAGCGAGGGTACCCTGGTGTGCCGGGTGTACGTTCGGGATGGCGTAACGATGTTCGTGAGCCCGAGGAGGTTTGCTCCATGAAGAGAAACGAAAGCAAATCGCCCGCGCCGTTTTTCTTCCTCCCCCTGCAGGGCGAGGTTTCAAGGGAAAAACCACCCGTCCACGACCGGTTTCGGGGTTACAGTGGAAGGATCGAGCTTTCCCTCGTTGTGGATTCCAGGTACCTTTTCGTCGGTTCCGGGGCCTTCGAGTTCGGCGCCGAAAAGGGCATCGGTACCCCCGACGTGTGGTGGGCGTTTTGCCGGAGCAACGGCAGACTCTGCATCCCCGGAACGAGCCTGAAGGGTGCCGTGCGGAGCATCGTCGAGGCAATCTCCGCTTCCTGTGTTCGCCAGGTCCGGCGGGAAGAAGCACTTCCGAGGATGTACGAACCGTGCCGGGACCCTGGAAACCTTTGCCCTGCCTGCCGGATTTTTGGAACCACGGGTTTNCGGGGCAGGGTGTGCTTTGCCGATGCCTTCCCCCGGGGGAACGTGACGACAGAGGTTGTCAAGATCGGGGAACTCTGGGGACCACGGCGTTCTGAGGGGCGGAAGTTCTACCGGAACGGGGAGGTTGCCGTTTTCTCCGACCGNAAACCGGAGAAAAACCGCCGGTTCCTCGAGGTCGTTCCGGAAAAGACGAGGTTTGAGACGACGCTCTTTTTCGAAAACCTGGAAGAGGGTGAGCTCGGCCTTCTGGGGTATGCCCTGGGGTGGGAGAAGAAGCGAGAGGAAGAGAGGCTTGTTTTAGCCTTCCGGCCCAAAATCGGTGGGGCCAAGCCTCGCTGTTTCGGGACGGTTCAGTTCGTTCCCAAAAGGGTAGTGCTCTTTGAGTTCCACCAGAAGGCCCTCTGGAGGTCCCGGGTTCTTGAGGGGCAGGACATGCATGGCTTCCTCGTCCGGTGCCTTGAGGCCTCAAGGAGAAACGGTCTTGTCCGTGAGGATGCCCTGAAGTCTCTACGAAACGTGTTGAAGGACAGGGAGTATTCCTGTCCCCAGGACATCTACTGAGGTGATGGTGATGACTGTCGAGGAAAAGGTGGAGCTTGCTCAAAAGATTTTCCAGCGTCTCCAGAAACACGTGCAGAGGAGGGGAAGCTCGAAGTTCTCTTCGGAGTGGAGCAAATGGAGCATGTACGCATCACGCCGGGGCTTTGCCCGGGCCCTTGCCATGGCCAAGGTGCTGAGGGATTCCCCTTCACTCCGCGATGAGCCCAAAGGGCAGTACCGGGTCATTGCCCAGGTGGCCGAGGCACTGAGGAAAGAACTCGAACCCCTTGCACCTTCGGACCTTGCCGACGTCCTGGGCTATGTTCGCTGGATGCTCGTTGCCGAAAAGCTCTAAACTGGGGTGGAGTCCATGAAGGCGCTTTCCTTTCTCGGTCGGGGAAATTACCAGACGGTCACCTACGTTTTTGGAGAGCGTTCCTGCACCACAAGCCTCTTCCCTGAGGCTCTTGCCCGGATGTTCCCCCTGGAGAGGCTCTTCCTCTTTGTCACCGAGGAAGCCAGGAAAAGCCAGGGATTTCTGGAGCTCAGAGAGCGTCTTGGAGACCTTCTTGAGGCCGTTACCATCCCGGAGGGGAAGTCGGAAGAGGAGCTCTGGGAAATTTTTGCCCGATGCGCGGCATGCCTCAAGGAGGGGGACAGTGTGGTGCTCGATATTACCCATGCCTTCCGTTCGCTCCCCCTTATCGTCTTCACCGTTTCGGCGTATCTGCGGAAGGTCATGAAAGTTGAAGTGCAGCACATCCTCTACGGGGCCTACGAGGCCCGTGTACCTCGCCGGGAGCCCCCACAGCCGGAAGATTGCGTTCCCGTTTTCGACCTGGCTGTGCTCTTAGACCTTCTTGACTGGCTCTCAGGAGTCGAAGCCTTTCTGGCGCGCAGCGAGGCCGGAATCCTTGCGGAGAAACTCAGAATCACCCATGACCGCCTGAACAGAAGCGGCACGGTGAACGGGGAAAAGCCCCGGAAGATCAAGAGGGTAGCAGGGAAACTCGAAGAGCTCTCGAAGGCCCTGCACCTCTCTCGTCCCCTTGATGTGATGGAGATTGCCTCTCTCCTGCTTCCCGAGCTCGAGGAGGCCAAAGCAGAGCTCTCCCGTTGGGCCAGGCCTTTTGCGGTTGTCCTCGAGAAAGTAGCGCAGGAGGTTGGGAGACTGGCTGAGGAACACCCCCGTTCCCTGAGCGAGGAAAGCCTTGGGAGACAGCTTGAGCTCATCGAGCACTACCTCGAAAAAGGCCTTGTGGTGCAGGCCGTGCTCCTTGCCCGGGAATGGGTGGTGAGCTGGGCCTGTCTGAAGGACGGCCAGGATTTCTGGCTGAACCGTAAGTACCGGGAGGGTGTGGAGAGCATCCTTGGGGGGATGGCTCAACAGGCTCGGGACAGAAAAGCGCTGTCCGGTCAGAAGAGCTGGATGACGGATGCCCTGGCCAGGGAATGGGGATGGCTCACGCAGCTGCGAAACGACATTGCCCACTGTGGCATGAGTGTTTCGGCAAAAGGCGCCCAGAGCATTGAGAGCAAAGCGAAGGTAATTCCCGGGAAACTCCGGGCTATTCTCGCTTCAGTCCCCGGGGTTTCCCCGTCGCAGGAACCAAAGGTTGTGAACCTTGAAACCCTCTACGATGGGGTAGCAAAACTCGAGCTTTTACCCCAGTACCTGGAAAAGGCGAGGGAACTTGCTGGAGAGGGGTGCGATGTGGTCCTCACGGGGCAGGCGCCGGTGTGGCTGTACCTTGCTGTGGCCCATGCGCTGCACGGGAAAGCCCGCCGGCTCTACTACAGCTCGCCCGTCACTGGGGAAGTTCTCATCTTTGACCATGCAGCGCTTTAGGGAGGAGCGGAAATGTTCTGGAAGGATGATGAGAAATCGAGGGTACGGGTATGTCCGTACTGTAACGGTACCGGCCGGTGCCACCACTGCAGGGGTTCCGGTATTCACAACTATCCGGGATACGGAAGACCCATGACCGAAAGGCCCTGTGGGTTCTGTCGTGGTACTGGGGTTTGCCAGCACTGCCGTGGTAGAGGAGTGCGGTGATTCCTGAGCCACCCTCTTCCTTGCAAATTTCGTCTCGCAGGGCCGGGTGCCTTTTTGGGCATCCGGAGCTCTGAGGTTTTTGCCCCCTGGGTCTTCAGGTGTTTGCCTCTGGTTGTTGCGTGGTGGACGAGGTATCCTCAGAAGCGCAAAAGCGGGATAAGGGGAGGGTGAGAGGTTGGAACTGAAGTTCACGGTGACGCCGAAGCAGCTCAAGGAGAAGCTCCGGCGGATCGCGAAAATGGACAGCCCGCCAGCGGTGTTTTTGTGGGGGAAGCCGGGGATCGGCAAGACCCAGATCGTGTACCAGGTTGGAGAAGAGGTGGGAAAACCCGTCAAGGTGATGATTCTGTCCTCATGGATCCGACGGAACTCAAAGGGTTCGTCTTCCCGGACCGGGAGAAGAAACGAGCCGAGTTCTTCCCCCTGAATTTTCCGGACGAGCCGTTCATCCTCTTCTTCGATGAGTTCAATACTGCACCGACTGCCGTGCAGAACGCGGCCATGCGAATCGTCTTAGAGAAGAAGATTGGTGACTATGAGCTCCCGGAAGGGACGCTTGTGGTCTGTGCAGGGAATAGGCTCAGGGACAAGGCAACCGTCAACAAGCTCTCTTCAGCCATGGTGAATAGAGCCCTGCACTACTCAGTGGTGCCGGACTTTGACGACTTCAAGGAGTACTGGATGAAGAAGGGACTGCCGGAGGAAGTGGTGGCGTACCTTGAGCTTGATACGAAGTACCTCTCTGGAGAACCGGATATTGAGCGGCCATATCCGTCGCCGAGAGCCTGGGAGATGGTGGGGAGGCTCCTGCAGAGTGGCATCAATAACGTTGAGGACATTGCAGGTATCGTCGGTGAAGAGGCGGCGGTGAGGTTCACCACATTCCTGGGCAAATGCG
>APCU01000051.1 GCA_000347575.1 Candidatus Caldatribacterium saccharofermentans OP9-77CS
CTGAACGAGAAGAGGCAAACACCCTCCCAGGGGGCTCACTCCCTTTTCCCGGTAGAGCTTCATGATTTCCTGGTTGAGCCTCTGCGGGTCTTTCCCGTACTTTTCCTGGAGCTTCTTGATTTCCGGCTGTAGCTCCTGCATGGCCCTGGCTGAAAGGTTCTGCTTGTGGATAACAGGGTACAGTGCCAGCCGAATCACCACCGTGAGGAGGATAATGGAAATTCCGTAGTTCCCTGTGAGCTGGTAGAAGAATCGGAGAACGAACTCCATGAGTTTGGCCAGACCATCCCAGATCTGTGCGAACACGTTCCATCACCTTTCCCGTCATTTCACTGGATCGTACCCACCGCGAGAATACGGATGGCAGCGGAGCACTCTCCAGAGACTCAAAAGAAGGCCTTTCCAGAGCCCATGCTTTCGCAACGCCTCCCGCGCGTACTCAGAACAGGTGGGCTCGAATCGACAACTGGCAGGAAGAAGAGGGGAGAGGTATTTCTGGTACCACTCAAGCATCCGGTCAAGGCCCTGCACGAGGGCTCGTTCAGGTCTCACCCGTCTTGTTCCACCCTTCCCAGGAGTTCTCCCATCCACCGGACAAGAAGGGGAAACTCCACCAAAGCAATGCCTTCATCTCCTACAAAGACAAAATCAAAGGGCCGGTCCTTCCAGACGGGGTAGTAATAGACACGAAAGGCCTCTCTCAATCTTCTCCGGATACGGTTCCGGCGCACCGCCTTCTTGCTCCGCCCCACAAAACACACCCGAACAGGTCCTGTTTCCCGCCGGTAGAAAAAAAGACGCAAAGGACCACTACCAATCCTTTTTCCTTCCTCAAAGATCCGGGCAAAGTCCTTTTTCCTCGTGAGCGTTTCCATCATACAGTGAGGCGCTTCCGGCCCTTTCTCCGTCTTCGGCGGAGGACTTCCCGCCCTCCTTTGGTCTTCATACGAGCGCGGAATCCGTGTTTTCTCTTGGCACGCAGGCGATGTGGCTGATACGTCCTCTTCATGGATTCTGTTTCCCCTTTCCTGCATGTACTGTGGTATCATTATATTGCAAGGCGAAGCCCCGGTCAATGGAGAAGGAGTTCAAGTAGCGAAAAGCCCCAGATTGCTCTGGGGCTTTTGGGGGAAAGAAGATCGGGGGAGGAACCTGAATCTTTTACCCTCCTGGATGGAGCTTGAGGGTTTCTTCTCTGCGGAGGATTTCTTTCCCCTGGTGAGCTATGACAAGCGTAAGGGTGTACTTCCCGGGCTCCAGGGTATTCTGCGACTCAAGGACGAGCATCCCTTCCTCACCGGGAAGAACGAGATCCGGACTCCTTCTCAAGACCAGAGTGAGGCTTGAGCCCGGTTTCACCGCGATAGCTCCTTCCTCAGGCGTCTCCTCCTGAACCCGTACGAGGGTGATGGTACAGGAGGGCTGGAGGTGGGTGTTCCCCGTATTCCGGAAGCGTACCACGGCACGAGGGCGGAATACGGCCTTCTGGGGAGGTCCTTCAAGGACGAACTCAATCCCCGCAAGGTCTGCTTCAAGAATTCTCGTCCCCTTCACATTTTCAAGTACAAGGAGAGTGGATGCCCCAAAGGCTCTCTGGAGTTCCTCAGGAACAGGTTTTCCGTCGACACTTTCGGGGAGAAAATCAACCCGGACGTATTTGTCGCCTTCGGAGACACTGTCAGGACTCTTCACGGTAATCCGCACAGCCTTCGTTTTATAAGGGGCAATCTCCACCTCCTCCGGGGCAACCTCGACGAAGGAACTGAAGCGGCCGCTTTCGGTTTCCACCGGGTCCACGGCAACACCCCGGGCGACGACAGTATGAGAGGAGTCGTTGTAGAGTGCTACCGTAAAGGAGCGGTTCGCTCCCGGAGAAATCTTCCCCTCGAGGATTTCCTTGCTGACACTGAGAAACACCGGACTCACCGCAGCAATGCCCACATCCTGGATTTCTCTTTTTCTTTCTGCCACCTCTTTCCCCTCAATGTGGAAAATCGTTTTTGCTTCTGCTCTGTGGACTCCTCCATAGTCGATGACCGCCAAAGCCGCATAGTCCCCAGGTGGGAGGTTCCCCGTATAAAGGGTGACGAAATCGAGAGAAAACCCGGGGAGGACCCGGCCCCGTCCACTCCCCAGGGGAGACTCAATCACCCTTTTTCCCAGAGCATTGGTCACGATGAGCTTCCCCTTCCCCTCGATGATATCCCTGCCGCGGTTTGCGAGGGTGGCGGAAAACCGCAGTCCCTCTTCGGTCCCTTTCACCTCAAAGGCCTCGATAACCCCGAATTTCCCGCTCCAGCGTTGAGTAACGCCTCGCCGCCGCACCCGAACAAAGAGGACGTTGCCCAAAAGGACGTCGACTTTGGTCTTCAGTACCGCTGCCTGCCCCTGGAGGGCGGTTTTCTCCTCTTCGGCTGTAGTCTGAAAGACGATCATGGCGGTGTACAGACCAGGCTTAGCGCTGGGGGGAACGGTAAGGGTGGCCCGGATTTCCTTCCCTCCAAAGGGAGGTAACACCAGGGTTGCCTCTTCCAGGCGAACCCAGGCAACACAGGAATGCTGAGGATCCAGGGTATCCTCAGGGCCTGCGGGACGGTACGTACCGTCCCGTTCCTCCACAGTCCCGGCCACGAAGGCCCGAAGGTGGATTTCCTGAGCGCTTTCGTTGAAAAGTGTGCAGACGAGCTCTTCTTTGCTTCCGGGAAGAAGCTCAAGGTCAAACGAGAGGGGACTCATGGTGAGCCCCACACCCCAGGAACAGGAAGGCAAAAGGAGAAAGCCAAAAAGCAAAAGGCAAAACCCGAAAAGCAGGACCTCTCTGGTGCCCTTGGGGGCACCAGAGAGGGAGAAACTCAGCTTGGCTTCACCCATGTTTTTTGCTCTTTCAGCGTAACGCAGATTGTCGCACCATTGGGGTCCTCATACTCACAGGCAGGAGTGAGGTGAGAAACCTCGATCTTGTTGTAAATCCTGAAGACATAGCCGAAAATCGGTTCTGTGATGGACCTGGTTCCGTTGAAGTTAGACGCCCGAACCCACTGAGGCCATGGGCCACCCCACTGCCAGTGCCAGTACTTGTAATAGGTGGGAATGGTCTTATCTTCGTCCGTCTTCTTCAGATCCTCAAACCCGGAAAACACAAGATCCACATCGCCGTTACTTGTGAGGCACCCAAAGAGCCATTTGGTGTCGTAGCAACCGGGCTTCAGCACATACCATTTGATCTCCGTGGCAGAAAGGCTCAGGGTGACCCACTGGGCGACGGAAGCTTTAACCTGCACCTCTGCGCAGGGATCCAGGTTGCAGGAGAAGAAATAGGGCTTTGTGATGACCGCCCAGGCCCCTTTCGGGTAAATGCACTGAGCCCCGGGGATGTCGACGTTGACAGTATTGGTGGAGTCATCCGGACCCATGCCGAGGATTCGGGCAAGCTCTGCCTGTTCCTCGGGGGTGAGTTCATTCGGGATCTCCTCCTCTGCCCAGGCCACTGCGCCCACAAAAAGTAAACACACCACAGCACCCAGAATCACAAACCATTTCACGCGCTTTTCCTCCTTTCAGTAGAATTCTGGTCACTGCTTCCAGGCCTTCTCGTTTGCTCCCTCCCTGCCTCTCACCTCCTTCTGAGGGTATTATCGGGGGAAAAGAAGGGGGAGAAATCGACCGAAGGTCCCGAAAAAGCACCGGATAGTCTCAAAAAAGAAAAACACTCGTAAGACGAAAGTCCCAGGAAATACTACGGTAGGGCCAGGAAAACCCTTAAAGCGCCAAGGGGACGAAGTCGCCGGCGGTCCTCACCAAAGACCCGAACTTCAACCTCGTACTCCCCCGGAGGAAAAGGCCGCTTCTCCCACTCCACCGTAATCTCTCGCACTCCTCCAGGAAGGATGAGGAGGTTTTTCTCGTTTTGGGGAAACACGGCGCGGTGGAGGAGTTTCCCCTCCCTGGTTCTCACGAGCACCTCACCCCGCACGCGTACGTGGACATTCCCGGCGTTCTCAAGGGAGAGCCATAGGCTTCCCTCGTCGTCTCTCTTCACCGTCACAGAAATCCTCTCGGTCTTTCGGATGCGGGGAAGGAGAAAAAGGAGTGCCCCCGTGCGGATGCTCACAGCGACCTCCCCACTTCCCTCCGGGACCGTTTCGAAGACTACCGCCCCGTACCGCCCCTCACGAACGTCCGGGGGAATCTTCAGCCGGAGAAAGACTTTTCTCCTTTCCCCCGGTTCCAGCGTGAACACCCGCGCATCCTGCAGGACGACACAGGGAGAAAGAGAAAGGGGGCTACTTCCCTCGGGAAGCAGGAGAACCTCCCCCTGGGGAGAGAGGGTGAGGTCGGCAAGAAAACACCGAACGGTAACCGCTACCCCAGCAGCGTTGGTGACTTCTATGGCAACACGGCGGTTGACCCCACTGCCCATCTGTACCTCAAGGAAAGGCGGCGAAACCCCGAGGGCGATGCTTCCCAGAGCATACCCTGGCAAAAGCAGAAAAAACGTAACCTCAAGGACGATAAAACACTTCCACAACGATGGTCCCGGCATATTCCCCGGCCCTGTCTTCATGGGTGATCTCAAGCTGCAGGTCACACCTTGCGGTGTATGCTATTCCTCCCGCTGAGGTCTCAAAAAGGAGGAGCTTCTTCCCGTTGAGGAACCGTACGAAGTTCCCGGCTTCCTTCCCCTGTTCGGTGATGGCAATGGCAAGGCGCTCAGGGGGAATTACCGTGGCTTTTTCTTTCCCCTGGAGGGGTCTGGCCTCGGCAAAAACCTGCAGGGGAGTATTCGTCACTACCGAAAGCACAAGGGGGTTCTTTGCCCGATATGTACCCGGACCACGGTCACAGTCAAAGACGACCACCGGTTCACGGCCGGGAAGGGCCTGTCCTTTCTCATCGGCAAGGTTCACCGTAACGTTCACATAGGGATGAATGGTGGCTTCAACCCGGATGGTCGGTCCCTGAAGAACTTCCCAGGTTGTCTCTCCAAAGACCGGGAAAGGAAAAAGGAGAAGAACAGGAACGAGGAGAATCCCAAAACGCCGCACACGATCACCGCCCTTTCCAGGAGTTCTGGAGAAAGAGTAGAAAAATAAGCAGTACCTTCGCATCGGGCAGAAGGCCTATTCACGGGACAAAAAGTCCCAAAAGCCTCCAGGACCCTATTCCTCGAGGAATCCCTCTTTGAGGGCGAAGACGATGAGCTTCACCCGATTTTCGATGTTGAGCTTGGTGAGGATGTTGGTGAGGTGGTTCTTTACAGTTTTTTCGGCGATGCAGAGTTCCTCAGCAATCGCGGCGTTGTTCTTCCCCTCCACGATGGCGCGAAGGATTTCCCGCTCCCTGGGGGTCAGAACCTGAAACAGAAGAGAAGGCCTCCTCCCCTGGCGGACGTAAATTTTTTTGAGTTCACCGATGACCAGGGGTGCGACCTCTGAAGCGATGACGATGTCACCCTGAAGAGCAGCCCAGATACCCTGGAGAATCCTTGGGAAAGGAGCGCTTTTCACGAGATACCCCATGGCACCGGCCGTAATGGCCCGAAGCGCCGTCTCTAAGGTGTCATCCACGGTGAGCATAACCGCCTTAAGCTGTGGTACCTTTCCCTGGAGCCTGCGCACAAGTTCCACCCCATCCATATCCGGAAGGTGAACATCGACAAGGGCAAGATCCGGCCGTTCAAGAGGAATCTTCTGCAGGGCCTCGTAACCATTCCGGTACACCAGGCATCGTTTGACGTTCCCCCGGGCCTCCAGAAGCCCCTTCAGGCCCTCAGCAAAAAGCAGGTGATCATCCACAATAGCCAGAACCGGAAAGCTCGCAAATTCAAGGAGACGGTCACCAGCAGACAGGGAAAACCACCCCAATTCTTGTTCCCCGAAAGGACCGGGAACGAATGCGCACCATACCTCCGAGGGCGGCCACCCGTTCCCGAATCCCCCGAAGACCAAACACATGTTCCTTGAAAAAGGCCTGCTCCGGACAGAACCCCTTCCCGTTATCCCACACCACAAGGTACACGGCATTCTTGAAGCGGCCGATGGTCACCCGAAGCACCGTTGCCCCGGCGTGTTTCCAGACGTTCATGAGGCACTCCTCGAGGATGGCGAAAACCTCCTTCCGTACCGGGAAGGGCAGGTACCCCTCGGGAATTCTCATCCGAAGATCGTAGCGTACCCCCTGGAGGCCAAAGAGGTAGTCAAGCCTCTCAAGGAGTGCTTCCCGGAGGGCAAAGCTTCCGTCATCCTGGCCCCTTCCCCGCAGTTCCCGCAACACCTCCCGTATCCCCTGAGAAGAAGAGGACAGGAAACGCTCTAAGTGAAGCAGCACGGAAGCTTCCTCACCCTGGAGCATCTCCCTGAGGGCTCTGCAGTACATCTCAGCCCCCGCAAGACTCTGGGCGATCCCATCGTGCAGGTTCCGGGCAATACGGAGCCTCTCCTGTTCTACAATGCATGCTCGAGCTTTTTCATAAAACGCAAAGCTCTGGAGCATCCCCGCAGCAACATTGCTCAAGCAGGCAAGGAACGTCTCGAGGAGTCTCGAAAAAGGGGCATCCACGAGGGCCACAAAGGCCCCCATGAAACACCCCCGCCAGTACAGCGGGGAAACCAGGAGTTTCGAGGGGGTTTGCCCTGAGAGGGGGAGAAGCCTCAGGACGCTCCGGGCACTGCAAATCACGGGATGCCTTTTCCGGAAAAGGGGGAGGAAGATTTGACCGAGCTTCTCCCGGGTCTCGGGAGAAAGGACTCTCGCAAGTTCCCGGGGCATCACGACGGTGTACTCCCCCGTGGGGAGGAGAGCAAAGAGCGCCGCGTACTGTGCTCGCACCATCACCTGAAAGGCCTGCAGAACAGTGTGGGCCAATCCCTGAAACCCTGTGGTCCAGTCACAACCACTGAGCACTCGTGAAGCCTTCTGCACCATCCACACAAGATGTTCTTCCTCAAGGGTCTCCCTCAGCTCCCTTAAGAACTCCGAATGTCTTTGCACGAGGTCCTCAAGGAAGGGCAGGATGTCCGAAGAAAAACATCCCTCACGCCTGTTGAGGGAGAGGACACCCAGAGCCGTCTCACCGTTCCCTCCCCAGAGAGGAACGCACACCGAGGAGGTATCCCTGCATCTCCTGTACGGCAGAGACAGGGGAGGGCTGTGCAAGGCATCGATGATGACCCCCTGTCCCTTTTGGAGTACGTGCGCCGCCACTCCCCAGGAAGGAAGATACGGAGAACGTCGCAGACGCTGGGGGTAAAGACCGAAGGCAGCAACAACCCGAAGTTTCCTCTGAAAAGAGTCAAAGACGGCAAGGGTACCCGAAGAAGCACAGAATTTCCGAAGGATTTCCCGAAGTAAAAAAAGCGCCGTTCGACTCCATGGGAAATCGGCACACCAGGCCTCTTCCTCCAAGAGGCATTCCACCTTTTCCCCTCCTTCCCCCTTTAGAGTGAAGTTGTGTTTTTGTTCACTTTTTAGAGTCTAAAAACACCCCACTCCTTAGTATACTATACTGCAAATTTCCTCCCCGAAAGGGACTTTCGACCTATGAAAAAGATAAAAGGTTAGGACCTTTGGTCAGACAAAAGGGGACCACAAGAGGATGCCGGAGCGCGGCCCCTCTGGTTAGCTATGGAAGGAAGGGGGTATGCATCGTCATCCGGGTTTTTCTCCTTGACAACAACCGCCTCTTCCTCGAGGGGCTTGTGTTCCTTTTAGAGAAACGGGAAGACATCAAAGTCGTGGGTGTGGCCACAAAGGCGCGAAACGTCCTGCGTTCTATCGAGAGGACCTCCCCGGATGTGGTCATCATGGATTTCGTCCTCCCTGACGCAAACGGCGCACACC
Source organism: Candidatus Caldatribacterium saccharofermentans OP9-77CS (assembly GCA_000347575.1). GTDB lineage: Bacteria > Atribacterota > Atribacteria > Atribacterales > Caldatribacteriaceae > Caldatribacterium > Caldatribacterium saccharofermentans. Next base: position 7,840 of record APCU01000051.1, read on the forward strand.
TTGTTCAGGAAATTCGCAGGCGATGGAAACACATCCGGGTTGTCATCCTCTCTCTCTACGACAACCAGGACTTCCAGGAAGAGGCGAAAAAAAGTGGAGCCTTCGCCTACCTCGTCAAGGGAGGCCCCATCGAGGAACTCCTCTCCACGCTCTACGCCGCCTATGAAAACGGAAGGAGGGACAGACTTTGATTGCGGGATGGAGGATGGCAAAAGCCCTGGCCATCCTGGTGATCCTGGGCGTTTTCTTCGGGGATACCCGGGGAACCCGGATGGGGGCTCAGGAAATCTCTGCCTTTGTTCCTTCCCCCCAGAAACTCGTATTCTTTGAAGTGAAACCGGGAGAAGAAAAGACCGCAGAGTTCTCCCTTGCCCTCCAAACCGGCGACACATCCTGGGCGCTTTTCGTCGCCCTCAAGAGTCAGGAAACCATCCCCCAGGGGGTGCTCCTCCTCAGGGCACCAGGAGAGAAGAACACCCTTCTCCTCTCTCGGACGCCTATCCTCATCCTCCAGGGAACCCATCCAGCGCCCCATGGGGTCACCGTGGGTGGCTTCACGCTTACCTTTGCACCCTCCTGGGCAATGGAGGCCGGGGATTACACGGCGAATCTTGTCTTTTTCTACCAGAGAGAAGGAGGACAACCCGTACCTTTGCCACAATCCCTTACCCTTGTCCTTGCCGTTCCACCGGCCTTCCAGGTTGAAGTGCAGGAAGCCCAAAGGGGCATCACCTTCGAGGTCTCCGGCCCCCCTGGACTCTATCCTCTCACCCCGGCCCTGTCACTGTCTGTCCGGGCCAACGTCACTCCATGGACGCTTCTTCTTTCCACCCGGGGTCTTGTGGGAGAACGGGGAGGACACATTCCTCCCGAGCGGGTGTTCGTCAAACTCGGGAAATCCCTAGTCTCTCTCCAGAATCCGGTGGCCGTCCATACTGCCCAGGCGGGGGAAACGGTGACTCTTACGAACCTCCTGCTCTTTGTGGAGACCAGGGTGGAGGATCTCCCTGGCCGGTACAGGGGAGAAATCGTTATGGCCTGTTCCTTCAGGCCGAAAGGAGGGGTTCGATGAAGTCGCCTTTTCTGCGGATGTCTTTCACGCTGTGCTGTCTGCTCCTTGCGTGCGTCACCTTTGTCCACGGCGAAGAAGCGGAGGAACCGCTTATCACCAATGTCTTCGTGGACACCGATATTCGGGAAGCCCTGCAGGATGTGGCGAGCCAGGCAGGGATCCCCATCCTCGCCGACGAGACCGTCTCAGGATACGTGACTCTGGAGCTTTCCGAGGTCCCCCTAAGCAGAGCCCTAGAAATGATGCTCATGCCCTTTGGTTTTGTGGCTGTCAAAATGGATGGGTACTACCTTGTAAGTTCCGGGTCCCCTGAGAGCCCTGCATTCCGGAATATTGCCAGAAGTGAACGCATCAACCTCAGAGACCTCAATGCCGAGGAAGCCCTGGCACTGCTTCCGGACTTCTACGCCCAGTACGCCAAAGCCGTTCCCGGAAAGCGTTTCATCACCGTGACCGCTCCTCAACCCATCATCGACGAAATTCGGCGGATTCTTGCGCTTGCAGATGTCCCAAGACAGCAGGTTGTCATCGATGCCGTGGTGACAGAGGTTTCGGGAGAAGCGGCCAAGAACCTGGGGATTGAGTGGGGCGGTGCAACCACGGGACCCTACGGACTCCAGTTTGGGGAACTTGCGAGCATCGGGGGGCTCTTCCAGCGCCTCGAGCGGGTGGTCGCCACCATCCATCTTCTTGAAAAGGAAGGAAAGGCCCGCATCCGTTCCAATCCCCGCCTGGTGGTCCTTGACGGGGAAGAAGGAGAAATCCGGGTCACCCGGGAGGAGTACTATGCCATCGTCACCGGAACCCCTGCTTTCCCCACAACGAGCCTTGAAACCATAAGCGCTGGGGTCATCCTGAAGGTCCGGCCCTATGTGGTGGATGGAGAGGAAATCGTTCTCACGCTGAGCCCTGAGGTGAGCAACGTCGTGGGCGCAGGGCTCCAGGACCTTCCGGTGGTGAGCCGTCGCATTGTGTCGACAACGGTCCGGGTGAAAACGGGAGAGACCCTGGTTCTTGGGGGGTTGCGCCAGCTCATCGAGGTCACCACCGAAGGAAAGGTCCCTCTTCTTGGAGACATCCCCATTATCGGGGCCCTTTTCCGCCATAAAAAGACAACGAGCGAGGACAAAGATGTGGTCATCCTCATCACCCCGAGCATCCTATGAGAAATGCCTTTTGCTTTTTGCGCTTTCTGTCCTCAGCGTGCTCTGCATTGCCTCAAAAAGCGAGGCAAAGACCGTCACGCTGTTTTGCCCCGACATTCCTCGAAAAGAGGCCATCCTCACCGTGGCCTTCCAGGCAGGGGTGGAAGTGGTCTTCTTTGAGGACATCCCTGGAAAGGTGAACGTGCGGCGGGAATCCATAGCCTTTGAGGACGCGCTGGACCTCATCCTCCAGGGAACCGGAATCGTGTGGCACGAGAAGAACGGGGTGTACTACATTGGCACACCAGAGGAGGGAACGCCCGAGTACCTCAAAATAAGCGACATCGAAACCTGTACCACCCGCTTCAGGACCTCCCGGGAAATCCTTGCGCTCCATCCGGAATTCGCAGGAAATCTCCTCCCCACCTCACCGTTTCGCTTTCTCGTCGTCGGCCCAAAGAGAGTGCGGGAGGCGATACAAAACGCCGTTGCCGCTCTTGACCGTCCCCGGGAACACATCCTTCTCAGGGTTGTCGTTTTTGAGGGTGAGGAAAAACTCCTCGAGGATTCGGGATTTTCCTTTCCCGACACTCAGAAGCTTTTCACCTTCCCCAGCCCCAAGCATAGAGAAAGGCTCCAGGGGCAGCTGACCCTCAGGGGGAAAGGAGAAGAGGCAACCCGGCGCCTGGAGCAGGAACTCCTCGTCCTTGAAGGAGAGTGGGGAGAAAGCCGGGTAGGGGAGAGAGTGTACTACAGGGTGGAGGAGGGGGGCCTGGGGGCTTTAGAGGTCGTGGAACTCGGCACGGGTCTCCGGGCGCAACCTTTGTATCGCGAGGATGGGCGCATCGCGACGAACCTGGAAGTCGAGGTGACGGACACCGCGAGAGAAGACTCTCTCATCGTGGTGCGAAGGACTTTCAAAACCTCGGCAATCCTTGAGGAAGGCGTGGTCACCCCTCTGGTCCTTGAGGCATACGAGGAAACCCAAAGTAAAGCCTGGAAGCTCTTTGAGAGCCGGTCTGCGAAAGGGCGTCCGGAGAGGGAAACAAGAAGCGAGAAGCTCATGCTCCTTGTGGAGGCGAAAAGGCAAAACCCCGGGGACGTTTCCTCCCTTGCCCGTCTTGAAGGACCACCCCTGAAATTCCAGGTCACCTCGCCAGAAAGAGACCTTTGGGATACCCAGGTCTTTTTGGAGTACCGATCTCCCGGACCTTTCCTGAGCGTGGGGTTTGAAACCAGGTGGGAGGAGACGGTGGAAATTCGTGGGAACCTTCTGGCTGGCCTTTCAGGAAAGCCACTCTGGGGAAGCCTTGAGCTTGCGTACCGTGTCGCGGGAGAATGCCTTGGCATTCGCTGGGAAGGAACCCCGGAAAAGCAGGGGTGGTCGGTGTTTTTCGAGAGCCGGAAGCAGGACTGGAACGACACCACGTACTTTTTCCGCCTCGGGACAGGATGGGTGGGAGAGGACGCGGTGGGTTTCGTGACCCTGGGTGGAGCGCACAGACGAGGGGATTTTTCCTTCGAGGGAAGACTCACCTACCAGATGGCCTCCATCACGAACCTCCGGCTTGACCTTGAGGGCAGGTGGCGGGTGAGCAAAAACACTTCGCTGATTGCCGGCTACAGCGGCCTTCTGACCGGAGAGAAGACACCCCTTGACGACCTGCGTTTTGAGGGAGTTTTTGTGGGGTTACGGATAACTTTCTGAGGAGGGGAAAGCATGCGAGGGTACCTGGTGATGTTTTGCTGTTTCCTGATGGTGCTGGTTCTTTCGGGGTGTAACTGGTTCGGTAAGGGGCTTTTGAACGTCATCAACCCCGAGGCTGAGGTACGGATGTACTACGTCTTCAACACACCCCCAGACATTGGAGGACCGGAAAAGTTTGAGCTCCTCCAGGGACTGACCTTCGACCTCGTCGTGTACCCCCTCAATGGAGTGGGGTTCACCATTGAGCGCCTGACCTACACCTACACCACGGAAAAGGGCGAGGTCGCCGAGCTCGCCAAGGACCTGGTGCTCTCCTACTACGTTCCCCCCAACGTCTCTCCTGAGCCCACCATTCCTCAACCTGGGGAGGCCAGCCCCTATGTCCTCTCGAACCTCCCGCTCTTTTTCCAGGACACCATCGATTACCTCTGGAAGAACTATGGAATGAAGAACCTCTTTCTTACCCTCAAAGCCTTCCTACGGGATGATGCCGGTCACACCATGACGAAGACCATCGTGGCGAATTTCCCGGTGCTCCAGCTTGGGGAGGACTTCTGGCCCCCCACCGAGGTTACGATTGAGCCGAATAACCCAAGCGTCTCTCCTGGAACCACACTCACCTTCCTTGCCCGGGCAAAGGACGAGTCCACGATCGTCTCCTATCAGTGGTTCGTGAACGGCCGACCCCAGGGATGCGCAGGGGGCACCCCCACCTTCACCTACACCTTTACGGAGGCGGGAACCTACACCGTTATGGTAAAGGTTTGTGATAGGTCTGGGAACTGTTCCTTTGGCCTTGCCACCGTTACGGTCACCGCAGCATAGGGAGTTCTGGTAGAATAGGAGTATGCCGGAACTCCCTGAGGTTGAGGTCTTACGGAGAGAGCTTGAGCCGT
>APCU01000052.1 GCA_000347575.1 Candidatus Caldatribacterium saccharofermentans OP9-77CS
CGGACTTCAGGGATGTGGAGAATACCGAAGAGTTCTTTCTGGCTTTCCGGCTCCTCAAAGAAATCCCGGTGAACCTCCTCTTCAAAGAGGTACCGGACTTCCCCATCTTTCCCGCGCTGGGGTCGAATACCCTCGGCCACAAGGTAGTGACCAGAGTTTGCAAGAAGCAGTTTTCCCCGCTCCTGCACTTCTTTCGTGAGACCAAAAACGATGCCTTTGCGATGGAGGTACTCCTCAAGCTCCTCGTAGGGAGCAAGGTCGTCCTCTGTGAGGGGTTTTTTGACCACGATTTCTGCCCGCATGCCATCGGTGGGCACAAGAAGCTGGAAAAACCCGTCCTGCTCCAGACCATCAAGGAGCTTTTTCTCGTCTTTCTCCACGCTGCCTTCCCTCCCACTCCTCAAGACGCACTCGAAGACGGAGGAGAGTCCGGGAAAGAATCTGGGAAACCCTCCCTTCGCTCACCGAAAGCACCTCACCAATTTCCCTGAGAGTCAAACCCTCAAAGTAGTAGAGGCTCAGGATGAGCCGTTCCCGCTCAGGCAGCTCATCAATGAGCCGCCCGAGGTACTCGAGAAGCTCCCGGTCCTCAAGTACCTCCGAAGGGTCAGGCACTTCCCCGAGGTCCTCGACCTTTTCTTCCTCTCCGAAAAACAGCGCCGGCTTTCCCTGTTCCACAAGCCAGGTGATTTCCCGAAGAGAAAGCCCTGTGGCCTCAGAGAGGTCCTCAAGGGTGGGTTCTTTTCCTTTGTCTTTTTCCCACCGGCGCCATGCCTCAAGCACCCGGCGCAGATCCTGGCGCTCACCCCGGGTGAGGGGGTCGAGACTTCGGAGGTAATCCAGGATGGCCCCCCGGATGCGGGAGAGGGCATAGGTCTCAAAACGCACGCCCCTGTGGGGTTCAAACCGGTCAAGGGCCTGCAAAAGCCCAAGGATACCGTATCCCTCGAGGTCCTCCCGGTCGATGTACGGGGGAAGGAGGTAGAGAATGCGACCCACGACGATTCGCACGAGAAAAAGGTAGTGTTCGAGGAGTTTTTCCCGGGAAGCCTTATCACGCCGGGTGAGAAAATCGCTCCAGAGCTTCTCCACATCCTCAGACTTCTCAACGATGTTCATCATGAGCTCTCACCTGTCTTGTCCTGGGGGATGCCCTGTCGCATAATCCAGAAAAAGTAGGCAAAAAGGAGGGCATACACCACCCCGAAAAGCACGGGAAGCCGCACGCTTAAAGCCCAGAGGCTCATGCCCCGGAGTATCCCCAAAAGCACATACCCCAGGACAAACGCCCAGGCCCCAAGAAGGGCAAAAAGCTGCGCCAGGCTCCTCCGGTACCGTCTCTCATCCCTCATATCACCATGACATCCCGCCCGAGGATTTTGATCTCGAGTCTCCCATCCTCAAGGTAGAAGAAAATGCTCCGCCCCCGGTTCCCTCCGACATCCTCACCCTTCAGAGGAATTCCAAGAACCTTCAGGGCTTCCTTAACCGCCTCGGCGTTGCGCTTGCCAATGTCAAAGAGCGTATCCGCTCCGGAGAACATCTTCGCTCCTCCCGAAATCTTGGCGAAAATATTCCGCCGGCTTGCTCCTGCTTTCTCGACCTCCGCAAGGAGCGCTGGAACCGCCGTGTCAGCGAATTTAAAGGGATTGCTCTGGCCAGGGAGGTGTTCGGGAAGGAGAACATGCACCATCCCCCCGATTCTCCGCACCGGATCGTACAGGCACACCCCCACACAGGAACCAAGCCCAAGGACACAGAGAACATCCTCTGGATCATTGCTCACCCGGTACTCTGCCATGCCGACAGCGATTTTCCGTGCCATGTCACACAACCCCTAAGGCCTGAAGGATGATCTCTAAAGACCCCGTGTCCGGGATGAGCATGAAGTACCCGGTAATCCGGTCTTCCTCCTCCACGAAAACCGTCTCGATGAGGAGGGCGTAGTCGCTGTGCTGGGAAATCTCGATGAGAACGACGTCCACAATGGCACCGGCCATATCCACGGCAATAGCGGGAACGGAGTGGTTGAGGTGGAGCCCGGTGAAATCCGCCAGAGCCGAAAGGTACGAGGACGATAGAATATTCCCAATTTCCCCCATGGCCGATGAGGCGAGCTCGTCCATGGAGAGAATCTGGTCCCTTGAGGGTGCCATATCTCCAAGGAGGATGCGCATGATTTTCAGGGCATCGTCGATGGTCATGACAAAGAGGATGTGCCCCGCAAGGGCACCGAAAACGCTCAGGTACACCCCCAGGACTTCTTTCTCCGGCCCTCCAAGCCACTCAGGGACGTCTTTTAAAGGGAGAATCCTCACAAGAGGCACTTCCATGTTGACCCTCTTCCCCACCATCTTGGAGAGGGCTGTGGCCGCATTCCCCGCACCGATATTCCCGATTTCCTTCAGGGCATCAAGCTGCATTTCGTTGAGGTCTTCAAAGAGGACCATCGCTCACCCCTTCCCCTCTTTCCGGTAAAAAAACGGCAGAACATACCGGAGCCCAAAATTTCCAGGGTTGGCAATCCGTTCTGTGCTCCCAATCCAGAGATATCCTCCCACCCTGAGCGCTTCAGAAAGCTTGCGGAAGGCCACCTCTTTGGCCCGATCCTCAAAGTAAATCACCACGTTCCGGCATACCACAAGGTCAAAGGTTTCTCGAACCGGGTCCTGGAGGAGATCATGGTGTTCGAACACCACACGTTTTTTCAGGAAAGGCACAATCTGGAAACGACCATCCTCAAGCCGCTCGAAATAACGGGCAAGGTACTCAGGCGGAACGTTCCCCAGGTACTGCTCCACGTACACCCCCCGTCTCCCCTGCTCTAAAGCGTCGTCGTCAATGTCAGTGGCCCAGATGCGGTAGGGCTTTTTGACCCCCATCTCCTCAAGGAGGATAGCGATGGAGTACGCCTCGCTCCCTACCGAACACCCGGCGCTCCAGATGCGGAGCACCGGTCCACCACCTGAAAGAATCTCGGGGAGGATGCGCTGCCGCAGGTCCTCAAAGCGCTCGGGGTTTCGGAAAAACTCCGAGACGTTGATGGCGAAACGGTTCTTGAAGTCCTCAAGAACCTCAGGTCTGGTCTCAAGGAGCCTCACGTACTCGGCCACATCCCTTGCCCCTGCCCGGAGCATAATGAAGTGCAGCCGGCGACGGAGCTGATTCTCCTTGTAATAGGAAAGGTCAATCCCGGTAAGCCTGCGAACCACATGCCGCAAAAGCGCTAAATCCTCACTCCGTATGGTCTCCACGGCGATCCCACTCCACGATGGCTCTGCCAATTTCCTCGATGGGGAGCACAAGGTCCGCAAGGCCCTCTTCGATAACCGCCCGGGGCATGCCGAAAATGAGGGAGGTCTTCTCGTCCTGGGCAATTACCGTTCCCCCCCGGGCCTTGAGCTTTCGGCAGCCCTCAAGGCCATCCTTCCCCATGCCAGTGAGAATCACGGCCAGCACCCGGTCACCGAAGACCTCAACGAGAGAAGAGAGGGAAATATCTGCGCAGGGCTTCAAACCCTTGAGTGGGGGACGGTCGTCAAGCACCAGGCGCCGGTCACCATTGACAACGAGGTGCTTCCCCCCTGGAGCCAGAAAGGCGTGGTTGACGAAAATCGCCTCTCCCCCCTGGGCCTCCCGCACCGGGAAAGGCGCAAGGTCACTCAGGCGGTCGGCAAGGCTTTTCGTGAAACCCGGGGGCATGTGCTGGACAAGGACCATACCGCTTTGGCGCAGGGGCGAAAGGCCCTGCATGAGAATCTGCAGGGCCCTTGGTCCTCCTGTCGAAGAAGCCACAAAGACCACCCGCTGGGATTCACGCTGTACTTCTTCCCTGTGAACTCGTTTCTTCAGCGCTCCGGCACACCCTGTGCACTTCCGAACCCGCTCAAGGGGAATGGTGCTCACGGCCTTCACCTTCTGGATGATCTCCTCTTTTTTCCGGTCAATATCCAGGGAAATCGCTCCCGAAGGTTTGGGAATGAAATCGAGTGCCCCAAGCTCAAGCGCCTGCATGGTGATTTCGCTTCCTTCCTGGGTCAGGGCGCTGAGCATGATGACCCGGAGAGGCCGTTGGGGAAGGGTTCTCCTCAGGAATTCCAGGCCGTCCATACGGGGCATCTCCACATCAAGGAGCACCACATCGGGGGAAGCAGTGGGAAGCATCTCCAGCGCCTCCATCCCNTCCCGGGCCAGGGCCACCACCTCGATTTCAGGGTCAGTCTCCAAGAGATCCTTCACTATCCGCCGCATGAACACCGAATCGTCCACCACCATGACCCGTACCGGCTTCATCGCTTCAAAAGCCCCTTTCTCCGGAGTTCAATCTGTTTCTGGAAGATGTANTTGATGATATCCTCCCGGTCCCGATCGGTGATTTCACTGAACTGGAAGGCATAAAGCCCCGGACCGTCTTTCCGTACTACCTGAGCCCGGCCAACGATGTCTCTGCCGTCAAGGGATAGAAGAAAGAGGAGTTCCTCTTTAGGCTCGAAAACATCCCGCCCTTCCCGCAGCTGCACGAGCATCCCTCCGCCACTGATGTTCTTCGTGGTGCCCGGAAAGGCCCTTTCGGCTTTCTTCAAAAGAACCGGAAGCACCGCCTCAAAACGAACGTAGTTACGGCGCTGTTTGCGAACGACCTTCTCCGGCATGGCGAAGACCACATAGGCGATGTTCCCTCGCTTGACCCGATCCTGCACTTCCCCCTCAAAGAAAAAAACCTCATTGTCNCCGATGACGTACACCTCGAGGGTCTCGCCAATGCTCACCGGGACAAGCGTTCCCCGCTCCTGGGGCGCAGCAAACCAGAGTCTTTCCCCGTTCACGAACTCCAGGCGGCTTGGATAGTACACGATTTCAGTTTCCCCTCTGTCATTCCGCCGACGCACCCCAAGGCTTGCCTTGCGATTCGGCCGGAAAATGCGCTCTGCCTCCATCATTCTTCTTCCTTCACAACCCCCTCCACCCGGACCTCCACATCCCGGGGAATCTCTTCAAAGGCCAGGACCACGAGTTGCGGCAAGGAACCGGAAAAGAGATTCCGGATGTTCCTCCTCATTTTACCAGGAACAAGGAGGATTGGGAAATGCCCAAGGCTTGCCATCTGTTCCATCTTCCTTGAAAGGCCTCCCAGGATTTTCCGGAAGCGCTCTGGAGAGAGCACCTCTTCTCCAGTAAAGACCCGACCGAGAAAGGCCTCAAGGTTGGCATCGAGGGTGAGCACATGGAGCTTCCCGTCGTCTCCCAGGTACTGCCGGACAATGCTCCGGGAGAGCCTCCGCCGTGCCGCCTCGATGAGCTCCTCGATGCTCTTTGCCTGTCTTGCAGAGTCGGCCAGAGCCTCAAGAATGAGCACAAGGTCACGAATGGGAACCTGCTCTGCTAAAAGCCCCTGCAGAACCTTCTGCAGGTCTCCTAAAGACAGCACATGGGGGATGAGCTCATCCACCACCGCCTGGTTCACCCGCTTCACCTGCTCAACGAGAAGCTGCACATCCTGCCGGGTGAGGAGCTCCGCCGCATGGGATTTCAGAACCTCCGCAAGGTGAGTGATAAGGACCGATTCCGCATCAACCAGGGTGAATCCTGCGATTTCTGCCGTTTCCTTCTGTGCCTCGCTCACCCAGTATGCTGGGAGGTGAAAGGCCGGTTCCCGGGTGGGGATGCCCTCGATGGGGACCGCCTCTCCCTGGGGGTGGAGCGCCAGGTAATGGCGGGGCAGAATTTCCCCCTGGGCAACTTCAACCCCCCGGATTTTGATCACATACTGGTTGGGGCGAAGGCGAAGGTTATCCCGCACCCGGATGGGAGGGACCACAAACCCCTTGTCTTTGGCCATGTTGATGCGCATCTGGGTGATTCGCTCAAGAAGGGTTCCTCCACTCTGCGGGTCCACAAGGGGAACCAGGGCATATCCGATTTCGAGTTCAACCGGGTCCACCTCGATGAGACGGGCGATTTCCTCGGGGCTTTTGGGGAGTTCCTCTCTCTTTGGCGGCTGGGGTGGCTCTTTCTTGGGTTTTTCCCGACCCTGCACCAGGAAAAACGCCCCAGCGAGGCTGGCAAGAAGCAGAAAAGGCACTTTTGGGAGACCCGGGACCGCTCCAAGGAAAAGGAGCAAAAGCGCGGTCAAAAGCACTGCCCGGGGGGTCTGAGTGAGCTCCCTCGTGACATCCTGCCCGAGGTTCTCCTCGCTTGCTGCCCGGGTGACGATGAGGCCACTTGCGGTGGAAATGAGGAGGGCCGGAATCTGCGCCACAAGGCCATCGCCCACCGTCAAAAGGGCATAGGTCTGGAGGGCGTCCTGTAAGTTCAGACCCCGCTGGACTACCCCGACCACAATGCCCCCCAGGAAATTGATCATGGTGATGATGAGGCCAGCAATCGCATCGCCCCGAACGAACTTGCTTGCCCCGTCCATGGCTCCGTAGAAATCGGCCTGCCGCTCAATTTCCCGGCGCCGACGACGGGCCTCCGCTTCATCGATGAGTCCTGCATTTAAGTCCGCATCAATACTCATCTGTTTCCCCGGCATGGCATCGAGGGTGAACCGGGCCGCGACTTCGGCAATGCGGTTGGCGCCGTTTGTGATGACCACAAACTGAATAATGACGAGGATGAAGAAGATGATGAATCCAACGACGTAATTCCCCCCCACCACGAACTGCCCGAAGGCAGCGATGAGCNTNCCNGCATAGCCCTGGAGGAGGATGAGCCGGGTTGTGGAGACATTTAGAGCCAGGCGAAAGAGGGTAGCAAAAAGGAGCAGCGAGGGGAAGACCGAGAACTGGAGGGGATTCGTGATGTAGGTGGTGACAAGGAGGGTCATGACCGAGAGGGTGAGGTTACAGCTTAAGAGGAAATCAACGAAGAACGGAGGAAGGGGGATCACCATCATGAGGATGATGAGGATGAAAAGGAAGGCAAAGAGGAAGTCACTGCTTCTTGTCGTTCGCTCAAGGACCCGCCCAAGCGCTTCCCTCACAGGGACCTCCCCTCCCGAGCCGCCTGAAGGCGGTACACAAAGGCGAGAATCTCCGCCACCGCCCGGTAGAGGAATTGGGGAATCTCCTGACCAACTTCACAGAAACGGTAGAGATCCCAGGCTACCTCCTTGTTCTCCACGATGGGAACACCGTGTTCCCGGGCAATGGCTTTGATTCTCTCGGCAAGGAGCCGTTTTCCCTTGGCCACAAGGACCGGAGCCCGCATTTTCCCCCGCTCATACCGCAACGCACAGGCCACGTGCACCGGGTTCGTGACCACCACCTGAGCTTTTGGTACTTCCTGCATCATCCGCCGACGCGCGAGCTCCCGCTGACGGGTCCGAAGACGGGACTTCACAAGGGGGTCTCCTTCAGTTCGCCGGTACTCTTCCTTGAGTTCTTCCCTGGTCATCCGGATGTTCCGCTCGTACTCAAAGCGCTGGTAAAAAAGGTCAAAAAACCCCACGGCGAGGAAGAGCCCTCCAAGGTACAGCCCAAGTTTCCTCACAAGCCCCCCGGAGGTTCGAAGAGCCTCCGGAAGTTCCATCCCCAGAAGGTCCCCAAAAACCGGCAGTGACCCCCGAAGAACGACATAGGCAAGGAGGATTCCCAGAAAAGTTTTCAGGGCCACCTTGAGGAACTCCACAACCGTGCGAAGCGAAAAGAGCCGTCCCATACCCTGCAGGGGGTTCACCTGGTCAAAGCGGGGCCGAAGCCGCTCGAAAGAGAACACAAAGCCCGTCTGCACAAACCCCAGGAAAACTCCCACTCCCAGAGCCAGGGCCACAAAAGGCGCCACAGCCTGCACGAAGTACGCCCCCCCAAGGCGGAGCACCGAGCTTGCCCAGGAGAAATCCGGGGAAGGAGGAAGTCGCTCCGTCCAGAGCACTGCAAAGCACTCCTCGAGTTTTTGGGCAAAGTACGGAAGAAAGGCCCCCAGGGCGAGGAAAAGCGAGAGGAAATGGAAGCCGCTTGCAAAATCAATGCTCACCGGCACCTGACCCTTCTTCCTCAGCTCTTCCCGGCGCCTCGGCGTTGGAGCTTCGGTCTTTTCCTGAGCAGGCATGGTTACCCTCCTGAGGCTTCTTCCAATCCTTGTAGATAAAAAAATTTGCCACCTTCAGGGGGCACCGAGCACGCGAAAGAAGGCCCGAATGAAGAGATCCAGAGCGCTCTCAAGGACGGGAAAGATGTAAGGGAACGTCGAAAGCGCGATGAAGAACCCCACACCGATATTGAGCGGGAGACCCACGATGAAGACGTTCATCTGGGGAATGGCCCGGGAAAGCACGGCAAGGGTGAAGTTGGCAAGAAACAGTGCCACAACCACCGGTGCCCCAAAACGCAAAGCGAGCAACATCACCTCTCCCACAAGGCGCACGAATGAGGGGGCAAAATCCGCCTGCAGGGTGAAGGTTCCGGGGGGGATGAGAGCAAAGGAGCGCACAAGCCCAAGAAGGGTCATCCGGTACCCTCCGATTCCCAGGTAGTACATGGTGGCTAAGAGAAGGTAGAATTGCCCCATAACGGAAGACCCCAGGTTCGACAGAGGATCCACCACGTTCACGTAGCTGAAGCCCATCTGGAAGTCGATAATCTCCCCCGCAATCTGCACCGAAGAAAACACAAGATTCGTCACCACGCCAAAGACTGTGCCCAGAAGTACTTCCCGGAAAAGCGAAAGAAGATACGCTCCAGAAAACCCTGAGAAAGTCGGAGCACTCTCCCGAACAAGGGGCAGACACAAAAACGCAAAAAGCGCGGAAAAGCCAATCTTCACATGAGGTGGAATGAGCCGGCTCTGAAAAACCGGAGCGGTGAGGAAGAGTCCAAGGCAGCGCGCAAGAAGAAGCAAAAAAAGCAGGAAGTCTTTTAGAGAAAACACCATACCGCTTTACCGGAAGAGCAGGGGGAGATTCCAGAAAAGCTCCCGGGCAAAATCAAGGAGTGTCCGGGCCATCCAGGGCCCAAGGAGAACACCAATGACGATAACGGCAAGGATCTTGGGGACAAAGGTCAGGGTGAGCTCGTGGATCTGGGTTACGGCCTGGAAAATGCTCACGAGAATCCCCACAAGTAAAGCCACACCAAGGACCGGAAGGGCAATCTTGAGGACCACAAGGAGCGCTTCCTGTCCCACGGCGAAAAAGAGTTCTTCAGTCATGGCACCTCACCGGAAACTCAGAACAAGCCCCCGGGTGACGAGGGCCCAGCCGTCGATGAGCACAAAGAGGAGAATCTTGAACGGCAGGGAAATGAGCACAGGAGGAAGCATCATCATCCCCATGGACATGAGGATACTCGCCACCACCATATCGATGATGAGGAAGGGCACGTAAATGAGAAACCCCATGGTGAAAGCCGTCTTGAGCTCACTCACGATGAAGGCCGGAATGAGCACATGGGTGGGGATGTCCGCCTGCGTTCTCGGCCGGGGAAGACCGGAAAGCGACACCATGAGGGCAAGGTCACGTTCTTCAGTCTGGCGAAACATGAACTCCCGGAGGATACCGATACCCCGCTCCAGAGCCTCTTTTTGGGAAATGGTCCCCGCAAAATAGGGAGCAAGCGCCTCGCTCTGGATACGGGAGAAAGTCGGCGCCATGACGAACGCCGTGAGAAAGAGAGCAAGGCCGATGAGCACAGGGGTGGGAGGAATCTGCTGGGACCCCAGGGCATTTCGAACAAATCCAAGGACCACCACGATCCGGGTGAAAGATGTCACCATAACAAGCAGCGCCGGAGCAAGGCTCAGGACCGTGAGGAGCAAAAGAATCTGAAGGGAGAGGGCAAAGTCTTGAGGTGTACCCTCCTTTGGGGGCTCAATGATGACCCGGGGTAGAAGAGGTAGAGGAAGCTCCTGAGCCCAGGCCTGAGCAAAAAAGAGCACAAAAACGACCAGAAAACCCCAGAACGTCACTTTCTGCCACTCAACTTGGGGGAGAGGATTTGCGGAAAATCCGCTCCAGGTACCCTGAGAAACTCTCTGCTTTCGGCTGTTCCACGAGATCCTCAGCATCGAGCTCCAGAACCTCCCGTACTGCACTGCCTGTATGGGCGATCACCACGATGCGTTTCCCCACCTCAAGGATGTACAGGGTGAGATTCCCCCGCAGGGGCAGGACATCAAGGAGGCGCATGTAACGGGAAGCAGAAAAACGAAGACTACCTCCCGAGTACCGGCGAAGGAGATACGAAACCCCCCAGAGCATACCCGCCACCACGAGAAAGGCAAGGAAAAAGCGAACAATACTCACCCCTTCCCCCCAGGACGAAGGAGGGGTGACCTCCGGAAGATGCAGTTCCTCCTCGGCAAAAGCCACTCTGGGAAAGAGGGCGAAGAACATTGCAAACTCCGGGAACAATCTCCTCATATCCGTGTCTCCCGGATGCTCCGCATCCGTTCCTCAGGACTGACAATCTCCGTAATCCGGATACCAAAGTTCTCCTCAATCACCACGACTTCGCCCCGGGCAAAGAGGACATCGTTCACGTAGAGGTCCACCGGCTCTCCCGCGAGTTTATCAAGCTCAATGATGGACCCAGGGCCAAGGTCGAGGATTTCCCGCACCGAAAGCCTGGTCCTCCCAAGCTCCACCACAAGCGGCAGCGTCACGTCAAAGAGAAGCTCAAGATTTGCCCGTTCTTGAGACTCACCACGTTTTTTGAATTCCACGAACTCCACCGGCTGGGCCTTCACCTTTGCTCTCTCCTTTTCCTCGCGCTTGCCCTTTTCCTTTTCTTCCAGTGGTTCCTCCCGCACCTGGGTACCCTCTACTCCGGCGAATACCTCTTCTGTCGTCGTTTCTTCCGGCAAAAGTACGGCCACAATCTCCCGGGCAAAGGACAGGGGGACAATCTGGAGCATGGTGCTGTCGATGACATCCTCAACGTTCAAGCGGAAATGAATCACCGCGAAAAAGGGTTCCTTCTGTTCTTCAAGCCAAGCTTGTTCTACGGCTTCAGCGTCCTGCCAGATGGTCTCGGGAGGGGAGATGTTGATTCGCCTTCCCAGAAAATCCGACATCGCCGTACAGGCTGAACCCATCATCTGGTTCATGGCCTCTGAAATGGCACTCAGCTCGATCTCCCCGAGAACTTCCGGAAGCCCTTCCTTCCCATCCCCTCCCATCATGAGGTTCACCATGACCCTGGCATCCTCCTCTTTCACAAAGAGGAGGTTCTCTCCCCGGAGTCCTTCCTGGTACACCACCCGAACGAGGAGATGACGCTCGGGAAAGAGTTCGGGAACCTTCTCCTTTGCTACAACCTCAACCTCGGGGACGGTGATCTCCACCCGTTTCCCCAGAAGGCCACTCAGGGCCGTAGCCGCTGACCCCATGGAGATATTGCCGAGTTCCCCAATGACATCCCGTTCCTGAGCTCTCAGGATTTCCTCACTCATTGCCCTTCCTCCTCCACGTACTCGGTGACCTTCACCGCCAGGCGTCGGCCACTTCTTCCTGGAAGCCCCCGCATTTTCACCCGTTTCCCCACGTAAATCTCAAGAGGTTCATGAACCCTCCGGTCAAGAAGCAGGACGTCCCCCACCTCAAGCGCAAGGAGCTCCCGAAGCCGGATACGGGCCTCCCCAAGCTTCACCCAGACTGGAAGCCGAACCCGCTGAAGCCAGTGCTTGATGTTCTCCTGAGCCCTGGCGTCGTAGCTTTTCCGGGAAGCAAACCACAAAGAAGCGCTGAGCTTCTGGGCTATGGGTTCCACGACGATGTACGGAATACAGACCGTCATGACCCCGCTGCGCTCTCCTACCTCAACCTCGAAAGAAAAAAGCACCACCATGTCGTTCCCCGAGACAATCTGCAAGAATTCGAGGTTCGACTCTAAGTTCTCCACCCTCGGGTCGATCTGGTAGATGTTTGCCCAGGCTTCTTTGAGGGCACTCATGAGCCGCTCCACAACTTCAAGCATAATCCGGTTCTCGATTTCCGTGAGGGGACGAAGATTCCCAGGAGGTGCTCCCACCCCTCCAAGGAGCCGGTCAATCATGGAAAATACCACGTCAAGGCTCATCTGCAGGATACATCGTCCCTCAAGAGGAGGGATGGAGAAAACGCAGACGAAAGTGGGGCTGGGAACAGAACGCACGAACTCATCGTAGGTGAGCTGGTCCACGGAAACAAGGTCAATCTGCAGGCGGCTCCGGAGAAACCCCGCAAGATTCGTCGCTCCGAGGCGAGCAAAGGTGGAGAAAATCATGTGGAACGTTCGGATCTGGTCCTTGGAAAACTTCTCCGGACGGCGGAAGTCGTAAACCTTGAGACGGACCTCGGGTTTTGCCTCTTCCTTGATTTTCTCCGCTTCCGCCGCACCAGAACTCAGTGCTCGAAGCAGGGCGTCAATTTCTTCTTGCGAGAGGATTTCCCCCATGCTCCCACTCCCTACTGCATGACAAAGTCCAGAAAGTACACGCTCTCCACTTCCCCCTGAGTAAGCATCCCGTTGATGCGCTCGGCGATGAGGTTTTTTAGGCGCTCCTTTCCTTCGGGAGTCGCCAGGTCCTCAGAAGTCTGGGCACTGAGAATCATGATGATGGCGTCCCGAATCTCCACACTCTTTTTCCGGAGCTCGCCCTCGGCTCTCTGGTTCGAGAGA
>APCU01000053.1 GCA_000347575.1 Candidatus Caldatribacterium saccharofermentans OP9-77CS
GTGGTTTTTCCGCAACCCGAGGGACCAAGGAGAACCGTAAACTCTCCCTCCTTCACCTCGAAAGAGATGCCCTTCACCGCCTCCACATGTCCGAAGCGCTTGTAGAGCTTTTCAACCCGCACTGAGGACATCGCTATGCCTCCTTCTCCCCCGCAAGTTCCTCAAGGGGAGGAATGTGGGAGAAGAGGATGTACAGCCCCGTCCCTCCCCCAAGAAAAGCGAAACCGTAATGGTAGAGGAAAAAAGTAAAGGGCTGGCAGAGGCTGAAAATACCAAAGACGATGAGCACAATGGAGAGGGGTTCCATAAACCTCTTGATTCGCGCCAGGAATCTCATGTCCATCTACTCCTTTATCGCTCCAAAGGTGAAGCCCCGGATGAGATTTCCTCCAAGGAGGAAGGTGAACACAACCACAGGAAGAACCATGAGGAAAGATCCTGCAGCAATGTGCCCCCAGTTCACTCCCGCCGTTCCGAGGGAATGGGCGATAGAGGGCACCGCAGTCCGGGCCCGTTCCCCGGTGAGAAGGAGCGAGAAGGTAAATTCGTTCCAGGTCATGATGAGGCTGAAAATGGCTGTGGCCACCATACCCACCCGCATCTCCGGGAAGATAAACTTGAAGAAAGCCTGGAAGCGGGAGTACCCGTCAACCAGTGCTGCCTCTTCGTACTCCGGAGGGATATCGTCAACGAAACTCCGCATCATCCACACGGCAAAGGCGAGGTTAAACACCGTGTACATGATGATGAGCCCGAAACGGGTATCAAAAAGCCCTAAAGCCCGGTACATCATGACAAGAGGAATGGCAATGACCACAGGCGGCAGCATGCGGCTACTCAGGATGACAAAGAGCAGGTCATCTTTGCCCCGCACTCGCATCCTCGAGAACACATACCCGGAGAGTGCCCCAAGGAACGTGGCAAGAAGCGTACTCACGAAGGACACCACGATGCTATTGCCGAGCTGTCGCAGGAAAGCCGAGGGTTGAGGCTTGAGCTCAATACCCCGTACTCTCCCCAAGGCACCCCCTGCACCAGCATAGAAGATGTTCCGGAAGTTATCGATCTGCGGACGCCAGACCCATTTGGGAGGAAGGGCAAAGGCGTCTACCTTGCTCTTCGTGGCCGTCGAGAACATCCAGTAGAGGGGAAAAAGGTAGATACAGAGCAACACTACAAGGACCACCACGATAATCCGGTTCTTAACGGCTCTTCGCTGGAATTCGTTCATTCCACTCCCCCCTTACGCCCTCCGCAAACGATTGAGATACGTGATGTAGATATTGCTCAGGGCGATGATAATGATGAGGAGCACATACGCCAGGGCACAGGACCGCCCCGTCCGCCAGAACGAAAAGGCAAGCTTATAGATGTAGAAGGGGATGATCTGGGTAGCGTACCCCGGCCCTCCTTCGGTGAGCACGTACACCACGTCAAAGAAACGGAAAGCATCCATGGTCCGGAAAAGGACGGCAAGGATGAGAATGGGGGCAACATAGGGAAGCGTAATGTATCGGAATTTGAACCACCCCGAAGCCCGGTCAACATCCGCAGCTTCATAGAGGTACCTGGGGACACTCGAGAGCCCAGCCAAGCTCAAAAGCACGATGAAGGGTGTCCAGATCCAGACGTCGGTGATAACCAGAGAGTACAGAGCGTACTCGTAACTCGTCGTCCAGGCGATTTTCGGCATGCCGAAGAGCCGACCCAGGATGTAATTGATGATACCCCAGTTGGTATCCATCATGAAACGGAAGAACTTCCCAACAACTGCAGGAGAAAACATCATTGGGAGAATGAAAAGCGTTGTCAAAAGCCCCCTTCCGTAGAACTCCCGGTTAAGGAGCATGGCTATGCCAAATCCAAGGAGGAACTCGATAGCCACTGCAAGAAGGACGAACTTTCCGGTTGTGACGAAGCGATCCCAGACTTCTTTCTCCCGAAAGAGGGAACTGTAGTTCTGAATCCCGATGAACACCGGAGGATTGGCCGCATTCGCCGAGTACTCGCAGAAACTCAGGTACAGCGACCAGATAAGGGGGAAAATAACAAGAAAAAGCAAAAGGCCAAAGGTGGGGAGGAGAAAAAGGTAGAGCATTCCTCGATCTGAGACACGATTTGCCCATGTGTTCCGAATATCCACGAACTTTTCCCTCCTCTACAGCTGCTGCCCCCCACAAGGGGGGCAGCACTATCCTCATTTGTAGTAGCCAGCACGCTCAAGGATTTCCTCGTGCTTTTCTGCGATGAGGTCCATAGCCTCTTCAGGGGCGTACTTCCCAAGGATGGCGGCATTGAGAATTTCTGCCATGACCGTGCCCATCTCATTGTACTCGGGGATTTCCCAGTAGTCCTTGAGGTGTGGATAGCTCGCCCGGGCAACCTTATTCACCGGTGCGTACTCAAGGTATTTATCGTCTTCAACAATGGGCTTCATGCAGCTGAACATCCCGGCCTGGGCCCATTTCCACTGGGTCTCGGGGGAGAGCCACCACTCGAGGAACATGAGGGCTTCCTTCTTGTAGGGTGTGTAGGCCGAGATGGACATACCCTGCCCACCGAGCTGGACGTACCACTCTTTCTCCCTGGGGGTGGGGAAGAAGTCAACCTTATCCCAGACCAGGGAGAGGTTAGGATCCACAAGGCCCGGATAGAATGCCAGGTATGTCCCCATCATGGCGACAAGCCCCTGCTGCATGGCAGTATTGGCCTCATCCATGCTGTAGTTGGCAGAACCTGGAGGACAGTACTTGTAGATGTCCACCCAGTACCGGGCAGCGGCTTTACCTTCTTCACTATTCAGGTACCCCTTGACACGCTTGGTCACCGGATCCCAGAGTTCCGCTCCGAAGGACCAGAACACGGCGAGGAATTCATCGGTGAGTCCAGCCGTTGGGATTGGGGCGTGCCACAGAGCCACTCCGTAGAGGTTCTTTTCTGGACGGGTGAAGAACTCGGCAATGTCCTTGAGCTGGCTCCAGGTCTCGGGAACCTGCAGAGCATAACCGTACTTCTCCTGGAAGGCTTTCTGCTCTTCGGGGTCGTTGAAGAGGTCAGTCCGGTAGCACATTCCAAAGAAGTCTCCCAGAGCCGGAACACCATAGTACTTGCCACTCCCGTCGGGGTACTCGCAGAAGGACTGGATGAAGGTGTCGTAGAAATCTTCCTTCTTCACGTGTTCGTTGAACCAGTCGGTGATGTCGAGGAGATGTCCGCCAACCACTGCTTCACCAAGCCACTGGGAATCAGGAAGGACGATGTCGAAACTCGTTTTGCCTGAGGCAAATTCTGTGAAGACCTTATCATGGTACTGCGGCCAGGGAACCGGGTCACCTTTCACCTTGATACCGGTCTTGGCAGTGAAGTCTTCCGCAAGGGCAATGAGGGTATCCATCGGCGCCCAGGCTGCCCAGGTGATGGTAAGCGTCACCTCTTCCGCCAGAGCTACTCCCCCGAGGATTGTCCCCAGAAGGAACACCACAAGCACACCAAGAACGAGCCGTTTCATCTACATACCCTCCTTTCAGAATGGTATCTTTGTCAAGAGGTGCCTCAAAAACGCAGAGAACACAGACTCAGAGGAGTATCTCTTCTCTCACCCCCCTCCCTTGACAGGAGTCACGTTCCACAAGGACAGGTTCGATGAGTGTGAGCGGTGGACAGTCTTTCTTCCCCCGGAGAAATTGTAACAAAAATTCCACTCCAGTTCTACCCATCTCGTACTTGGGCTGGCGAACTGTGGTGAGCGACGGATGCACGTAGGAGGCCAGGAGAATATCATCAAAGCCCACAATGGAGATGTCCTCAGGAACGCGAACTCCAGAGCTCAAAAAGGCCTTGAGCGCCCCCACCGCCACAAGGTCAGAGCTTGCCACAACGGCCGTGGGACGCTTCTTTTCTTTGAGGAGCTTCTTCCCCAGAGTGAAACCAATCTCCACCCGGTTCTTCTGGATCTTCTCCACAAGCACCCATTCATCCCGAAGAGGTAGACCCTTCCGTTTCATGAAGTTGAGGAAGGCCCGCTGCCTTTTGACCAAAGACAGAACATACGGGGGTTCACTCAGGTACCCGATATCGGTGTGGCCTAAAGATACAAGATACCGCAGGGCTTCCTCGATACCCTTCTCGTTGTCCACCACCACTGAAGGCCAGAGGTCGTTCACTGGGTACACGTCCACAAGAACAGCAGGAACACCGCTTGAGGCAAGACGACCCCAGAGACGCTCAGCGATGAAACTGTAAGCAATCACCACTCCATCAACCTGGTGCTGTTCCACAAGACTNACAAAGCTCTCCTCAAGCTTTTCCTTGTAGGACGTGGCGTAGAGAATGACGCTGTAACCCGCTTCCTGGGCCACATCAGTGACACCCTGGGCAAGTTCAGCATAGAAGGGGTTGGTGACATCGGGAATGAAGAGACCCAGGGCATTGGTCTTCTGTCGCTTGAGGTTCCGGGCAGTGAAGTCAGGACGGTAGTTGAGCCGCTCAATGGCCTCAAGAATCTTCTTTCTCGTTTCCGGGGCAACCGGAGCCGTGCCGTTCAGAAAGTGCGATACGGTCGAGAGAGCCACTCCCGCCTCTTTTGCCACATCTTTCATGGTCACCCGGTGAACCCCTCGCTTCACAGCATTCACCCGAGACGCCTCTCCGTGGTCGGATCGAAAAAGAGGAACTTCTCGTACGCCAGAAGGTACGGAACTCTTTCTCCAACAGAGAACTCCGCTTCTTTCGGAACCCGTACCCGAAGAAGGGTCTCCCCCACCCGCAGGCGAACGATTTTATCCGCCCCAAGATCTTCCACAAGGTAAACTTCTCCCACAGCCTCACCTTGCCCGAGGAGAATATTCTCCGGCCGTAAACCTACGAGAACCCGGGAGGGTAACTCCCCACCCTTCCAGACTTTCTCAAGGTCAAGGGTAAGCGCAAGACCTCTGAGGTGCAGCTTCCCTCCCTCAAGGAATCCTTCGAGGAGATTCATCTCCGGATTCCCCACAAAGCGAGCGACAAAGACATTCGCCGGGTACTCGTAAACCTCTTCGGGAGTTCCCACCTGCTGCAGAACTCCCTGGTTGAGCACCGCCACCCGATCGCCAAGTGTCATTGCTTCCACATGGTCGTGGGTGACGAAGAAAAAGGTCGCTCCGAGGTTCTTCTGGAGGCTTTTGAGTTCCACGCGCATCTCTTCCCGGAGTTTTGCGTCGAGATTGGAGAGCGGTTCATCCATGAGGAAAATCCTGGGGTTTCGAACCATGGCCCTCCCCAGGGCCACGCGCTGCTGTTCTCCTCCACTGAGCTTATCCGGTTTCCGATGGAGAAGGTGTTCAATCTTCAATACCCGGGCAACGTGTTCGACTTTCTTTCGAATTTCACTCTCTTCAGTCCGCCAGAGCTTCGAACGGAGGGGGAAGGCAAGATTATCATAAACTGTCAGGTGCGGGTACAGGATGTAATTCTGGAAGACAAAAGCGCAGTTTCGATCCCTTGGTGCAACGCCATTCATTCGAACTCCATCGATGAAAACATCACCACGATCGGGTTCTTCCAGGCCGCTGACGATTCGAAGCGTGGTCGTCTTTCCAGCTCCGGTTGGCCCAAGAAGCACCAGAAACTCTCCGTCCCGAACCTCAAGGGTAATACCTTGAAGAGCCTGGATCTTCCCGAACCTCTTTTCCACATCCCTCAAAACGACTTCAGCCATGGTCTCACCGAATTCTCTGACCAGTCTGGTGATCGAAGAGGCAAGCCGCTTCCCAGCGGACCGCAAGTGACACATTCCCGGAAAACCTTTCCCGACGCATGTCCTCCACCCTGATGATGCGACCTGGAGCTATTTCTACCGCATAGAGATTCTTGTACCCCAGCGGCTCGATACTCACGGTGTTCCCGCGGATTTCGCCAGATGCAGCGATAGAGAGAAACTCTGGGCGGATACCAAGAATGCACTCCCGAACGCCATGTCGCACCGCAAGTCTTTCCATCGTCTCATGACGGATCACATCCCCATTTTCAAGGCGAAATCCCCGACCTTCTCCGAGAAAGACAAGGGGGATGAAGTTCATTCCGGGACTCCCGATAAAATGCGCCACGAAGAGGTTCTCGGGATGGAGATACACCTCTTTCGGTGATCCTACCTGCTGGATCTTCCCCTCGTTCATCACCACAATGCGGTCGGCCATGCTCATGGCTTCTATCTGATCGTGAGTAACGTAAACCGTGGTTGCCCCGATTTCTATATGGAGCCTCTTGAGCTCTGCCCGCATCTCCTCACGATGTTTGGCATCGAGCCCGCTGAGCGGTTCATCCATGAGGAACACCTGAGGTCTCCGGACCATGGCCCTTCCGAGCGCTACCTTCTGCATGTCGCCGCTTGAGAGCTGTGCCGGGCGGAGAGCAAGGAGATGTTCAAGGCCGAGAATTTTTGCTACCTCCCGAACCCTTCGCTGCACCTCCTCACGGGGAACCCCCTGAGCTTCAAGAGGAAAAGCAATGTTCTCAAAAGCCGTCATGTGGGGGTAGAGCGCATAGTTCTGGAAAACAAAGGCGATGTTGCGGCGGGCAGGAGGAAGCTGGGTTACCCGCTTCCCGGCAATAAAGATGTCGCCTCTTGTCGGCTTTTCAAGCCCAGCAATCATCCGAAGTGTTGTGGTTTTCCCGCACCCCGAAGGCCCCAGAAAGACGACAAACTCCCCCTCAAAGATGCTCAGGGTGACATCCTGCACTGCCTCGAAAGCACCGAATCGCTTCGAAAGACCCTCGAGTCGTACCCTTTCCATCATGTCTTCCCTCTACCTCTTGATAACGCCAAAGGTCAACCCCCGAGCCAGGTACTTCCGCACCAGGAAGGTGAAAACCACAACCGGCAGAAGGAACACGGTAACCCCGGCTGCAATCTGCCCCCAGTTTATTCCTGACGTTCCCTGAATGGCAGCAATGGATGGAGGAGCCGTGCGAGCCTTCTCGGAAGTGAGAATAAGGGCGAAGAAGAACTCGTTCCAGGCAGCGATGAGGCAAAAGACTGCCGTAGCGGCAATCCCCGAAAGCGCCTGAGGCAGGATAACCTTGAAGAACGCCTCAAGCCTTGTGTAGCCATCAACCATTGCCGCCTCCTCAAACTCCCTGGGGATTTCGTCAATGAAACCTTTCATGAGCCACACGGCAAACGAAAGGTTAAAGGTCATGTAGAGGAGAATAAGCCCTATGTGGGTATCGATAAGACCCAGGGCACGGTACACCACAAAGAACGGAATCCCCACCACAATGGGGGGGAGCATTCTTGTAGAGAGGATGAAAAAGAGGAGGTCGTTTTCGCCCCGCACCCGAAAACGAGAAAAGGCATAGGCGGAGAACGTCCCCAGAGCAACAGAGAGCACCGTACTTGCTCCGGCGATGATCATGCTATTCAAAAACCTCGGGGGGAAGAGCGATTTCCCCACCTGTCCGAACTTCGCCGCTTCCTCGGGACGAATGTTGAAAAGCGTGAGGTAGTGCACCAGGGTCCCTCGAAAAACGAACTTCGGAGGTATGGCAAAAATATCCGGCCACTGTTTGAAGGATGTGGCCACAATCCAGTAAATGGGAAGGAGGAAAAAGACAAGAGCAAGAGTAATGAGAATGCCTTTTGCGACTCTCCAGACCACTACCCTTCCCCCTTACGCTCGAGTTCTCTGAATCCAGCGAATGAGGAGATTGCTCAAAGCAATGATCAGAATGAGAATGATGTACGCCATGGCACAGGACTCCCCCGTTTTGAACTTGTTAAAGGCCAGACGATACAGGCTCATGGAGATCGTCTCCGTAACGTCTCCAGGACCCCCACCAGTCATGATGAAGACGAGGTCAAACATCTTGAAGGCATCGATGACCCGGAAAAGCACCGCCAGAATGAGAAGAGGCGACACAAGGGGCAGGGTAATCCTCCGGAATTTGAACCAGAAAGAAGCCATGTCGATATCCGCAGCCTCGTAAAGGGATTGAGGAATGGCAAGAAGCCCAGTAAGGGAAATGAGCATAACGAATGGTGTCCACATCCAGATGTCCACCAGAGCAATGGAGTAAAGGGCGATTTTGGGGTCCGTAAGCCACAGGACCCGGCGGAGCCCAAAAAGGGAGAAAAGGAAATTCAGGAGCCCAAAGTTTGCATCCATGATGAAGGTCCAGAAAAGACCCACAACCACAGGGGACAGCATCATGGGGATGAGCATGAGCGTTGTTACAAGACCCCAGCCCTTGAAGCGTTCTTTCAAAAGCAGGGCCAGCCCAAACCCCAGGAGGAACTCCACTCCCACCGCCACAATCACAAGACGTGCTGTAATCTGAAAGTACTTCCAGATCAGAGGGTCGGAGAGAATCTTTGCGTAGTTGGCAAAGCCGACGAACGAAATTTTCCGGCTGACCAGGGATGAGTAGTTCGTGAAACTCAANCCCAGGGACCATATGAGGGGGAAGACGTTCATTACAATGAGCACAAGTATGGTTGGACCAATGAAAAGGAGTTTCATCCGGTACTCACTGATGTCTTTCTGGTAGAGCTTTACCCCGTCCTTCACAGGCAACTCCTCCAGACGCCCGGGGGCCTTGGTCCCCGGGCGACTTTCTCCTATTTCAGGTACCCGGCCTCCTTCAAAATGGCCGTATGCTCCTTCGCAACCGCGTCCATTGCCTCTTTCGGGCTCATCATTCCCGCACAGGCAGCCGACCAGTACTTCTGGGTTACCTCAAGGAGTGCTGCGTACTCCGGAATGGTCCAGAAATCCTTCACATACTGGAACGACTCAGCCATGGCCGGGTTATAGGGCTTGGCGTTCAGGAACTCTGGAGAGTTCAGGAGGTCTGTGAGAATGGGCACACCGCCCATGGCCATGTACTTTCTCTGGGTCTCTTCATCACACCACCACTTGATGAACTCATATGCAGCGTCGAGGTTCTTCGAGTAGGTGACAACATTGAGACCCTGACCACCATGGGAAGCAAAACGGCGAAGCGTACCGTCCTCTGCACGCTTCCCCGGGAAGGGGAAGAACCCAACCTTATCGTAGTACTGCGGATTGGTTGCCGGGTTCACGAATCCTTCCGCCCAGGAACCCCACTGAAACGCCATGGCCACAAGCCCCTGGGAGAAGGCCTGGGTACACTCATTCCAGTAGTAGTTCTCCGAACCCGGAGGAGCGAACTTCATGAGCCCAACGTAGAATTCAAGGGCCTTCACCCCTGCGTCGCTATTCAGGTATCCTTCAACCTCGTAGCCTCCCGGAGCATGGTAGTCAGCGCCAAAGCTCCAGAGTACCGGCTGGAATCCCATGGTAACCGCGTCGAATGTTTTCGCCGGCCAGTAGGCAAGGCCGTAGAAGTTCTTTTCGGGGCGGGTGAAGAACTCGGCGATGTCCCGGAACTCTTCCCAGGTTTCCGGAACCTTCAAGTCATATCCATACTTTGCCTTGAAGGCAGCCTGCTCATTGGGGTCCTCAAAGAGGTCCTTTCGGTAGGCAATAATAGGGACGTCAAGAACCGCAGAAACACCATAGTATCGGCCACTATCCGGAGGGTACTCGCCGTAGAGCTTCTGTGGGCGAGGGGCAAGTTTATCGAAAGCAATGTTCTCCTTCAGCCAGTCCGTAAGTTCTACATAATGGCCACCGGAGACTGCTGCTCCAAGGAGCTGGCTATCCCCAACGATGATGTCGTAACTTGCGTCGTGAGCCGAAAGCGTAACGAGAATCTTATCGGTGTACTGGGCCCAGGCGACAAAGTCGAATTTCACCTGGATACCGGTTTTGGCGGTGAAGTCCTGCTGCGCAAGTTCGTACATCCAGTGACCCGGGGTGTACTCACCGCAGAGAATGCTCAGCACTTTCTCCTCGGCAAGGGCAATACCGGAAAGGCACACCAGAACAGCAAGAACCAAACCTATAATGCGCCTCATATGCTAACCCTCCTTGAAAAAATGGATTTACGGCACCACACTGCAACACCTTGCAAAGCGTGCTTTTCTCTCTCACCCCCCTACTCCATCACCACCATCACTTTCAAAGGATTGCCTTTCTTTTCCCGGGCCACCTGGAGGCCTTCCATGAGCTTCTCAAGCGGAAACACATGGGTCACGAGACGCTCGGCATCCACAAGACCTCCGGCAATGCTCTGGATGGCCTCAACCCAGGTGAAGGGCGCAAGCCAGGAGAAGCGAATGTTCTTGTCCCAGAAAATGGAAGGAAGTGCAGGAACCTCTATGACGTCCTTTGCTCCCGGAAGTCCAAAGTACACGATATTGGAACGGCGTCCGGAGACTTCAAGGGCAAGCTGCATGGCTTCCTTACTTCCCGTGACCACAATCACCCGATCTGCCATGCGTCCCCCGGTGAGGTGCGAAATACGCTCAACGACATTTGGCGCATAGTACGGCGACGAAGCATCTCTGACGTTGAGAAGTTCATCGGCCCCCATCGCCTTTCCCACCTCAAGCCGGAAATCCTGAGTTCCCACGAGGATCACTTTCCCTGCACCACTCCGCTTCACGAGGGACACAACAGAGAGCCCAATGGCCCCAGGACCGAAAACCACCACCGTATCCCCAAGGCCAACCTGGAGATTTTTCACCCCGTACACCGCATTGGCCAGGGGTTCCACAAAGGCCCCGGCCTTGAAAGAGACATGCTCAGGAAGCCTGTACACATGGGTGTAGTGGGATACCACGTATTCTGCGAAGGCACCGTTTGCCGAAACCCCGAGGACCTTTTTATTCTCGCAGAGGTTCACGAACCCCCGGTAACACACCTCACAGGCGTTGCAGTACTGCACCGGGTTCACTGTGACCCGATCACCCACGGAAAAGAGCTTGCGCTCTGCAGGGACCTTCCCGACTTTTACGACTTCCCCAGAAAACTCGTGCCCAAGGATAAGGGGTCCTTTGCCTGTTGGTGTTTCAAGAGGGGAAAGACCCCAGTAGTAGGCAACGTCAGACCCACAGATGCCACAGGCACGCACCCGAATGAGGAGCTCGTCATCGGCAATTTCCGGCACCGGGACTTCCTCAAACTTCATAACCTCCGGCTCGTAGAATACCCAGGCCTTCATCGTCGCAGGAATCATGGTCTCCCTCCTTACGCCATGCCGAGCCTGGCGAAAAGGTCTCGAAGGAACTTGATGGAATCGGCCGTAATATCCCAGGCATTGGGCCAGAAGCAGAGGTCAATGCACCACCAGTCCGAGGTGTACCCGCTTGCCACAATCGCCGGGATGACCTTTTCAAAATCGATGTACCCGGTCCCGAAAGGAGCATGGGTACTCGTCTCGTCGTCGTGGAGGGTGTTGTCCGAGTCGATGAGGTGCACGTGCCCAATGCGTCCCCGAAGCATGTCCACGAGCTCCAGAATGCCCCCGGGGAGGGTTTCCCTGGGCTCGGTCTGCTTTGCCCCAACCACAGCACACATCTGGGCATGACTTGTATCAAGGAGGATTTTGAAGTTCTCCCGATTCACATCGTCGTGCATCTTCCTGATTTCGCTGGGCTTGTTGAAAATGAACCCGGGCTCAAATTCCCACACCACCATGACACCCACATCCCGGGCCTTATCCGCGCATTTCTGGAACATCGCCACAACCCGATCCCAGGTCTCCCTGTAGTCCCAGTCCCTGGGGAAGGGTGTCCCGGTTACGGTGTCCACGCGGATTTTGTCGAAACCACAGTCGACGCAGAACTCCAGCGACCGGTCAAACATCTCCTCATAGGCCTGGACGATTTTTGGGTCGCCGCTGGCAAAGGGGAAACTCCAGAGATCCGCCACGTAGGCACTGACGCCGAGGCGGTACTTCTCAAGAAGCCCGAGGAGCTTCTTGCGGTCCTCTTTTGTGGGGTAGAGGTCAGGATGAGCGTGAGGTTTGAAACCGCCAAGTTCAACGCCATCAAAACCGAGTTCCGACAGGCGCACGATCACTTCATCAAGGGGTACAGGGTGGCTTGCATAGGGACCGATGGCGTAGGCCCAGCTTCCGATGGAGATTTTCGCCTTACCCAAGGACATCCCCTCCTTTGAGATGTGGAGAATCGTGTTTATAAAAACGTTTTCAACATGANCTANNATGATTATGANAAANNTGTTTTCTCTCTGTCAACCCCCCGTGGGGCTTTTCTATCAAAAAAGTTGTAGACCCTTGAGACCCCTGGGAAGAACCTCTGCTCCACGCTTCATTTTGCGAAAAGGCGATGGTATGATGTTTTTGGAAG
>APCU01000054.1 GCA_000347575.1 Candidatus Caldatribacterium saccharofermentans OP9-77CS
AACCGCCACCACAGAGGAGTCAATACCTCCGCTCATACCGAAAACAAGGCCCCTGGCACGGGCTTCAAGAACTTTCTCCCGCATCCACTGCACAATCCGCGCAACTTCTTCCTGGGGTGTCAAGGGGCTTCCTCCTCTCGTTGACTTTCCTTTTTCCCGTAATGTATTATGTTGCCAACACTACGTCAAGGGAAGCGGGGAAGTAGCATGGGGAAGACAATGGCCGAAAAAATCTTCGAAAAGAAAGCAGGCAGGCCTGTTCGCCCTGGAGACATCGTGGTTGTGCCGGTGGACTGGGCCATGGGGCAGGATGGCACCACCCCTCTGGCTATCCAGTCTTTTGAGGAAATGAACGGAAAGTCGGTGTTCCGCCCGGACAGGATCGTCTTCGTCATTGACCACAATGCCCCAAGCCCCTTAGAGTCGGTCTCCCGCCTGCACGACCTCATGCGTTCCTTTGCCCGGAAATTCGGCATCCGGGTGTTTGAGGTGGGGGAAGGAGTCTGTCATGAACTCATGATGAGCCGGGGCCTTGTGGTCCCGGGGGATCTCGTCGTGGGGGCCGATTCCCACACCTGCACCTACGGGGCCATTGGGGCGTTTTCCACGGGGATTGGAAGCACAGAGCTTGCCGTGGTGATGATGACCGGAAAACTCTGGTTTAAGGTTCCAGAAAGCCTCTGTATCAGGCTTTCTGGGGAACTCCCCCTGGGAGTGTTTGCCAAGGACGTTATCCTGCGTATTGCAGCGCTCCTTGGAGCTGATGGGGCAACGTACCAGGCAATTGAGTTTCATGGGCCGGTGGTGGAGCGTTTGAGTGTGGAGGAACGGGCGACCCTCACCAACATGGCGGTGGAGGTGGGTGCCAAGGCGGGGATGGTTCCCCCTGATGAGAAGACTATAAAGTGGGTGAAGGAACGTACCGACCGCCCCTTCGAGGTGGTGCTTCCTGACCCTGACGCGGTGTACGCAAGGACCCTGGACATTGATTGCTCTGGTCTTGTACCGCAGGTTGCCTTTCCGCACCGGGTCGACAACGTTAGACCCATTACCGAGGCCCTGGGCATTCCTATTCGTGAGGCCTTTGTAGGGACCTGCACCAATGGGAGAATTACCGACCTTGAAGTGGTGGCGAAGATTCTCCGGGGTCGAAAGGTGCATCCTGAGGTGCGGCTCATTGTTGCACCGGCTTCGAAGGAAGCCTTCCTCGTTGCCCTTGAGAGGGGATGGGTGCGGGATATCGTGGAGGCAGGAGGCGTTTTTGTTCCCCCGGGATGCGGCCCTTGCGTGGGGACGCACCAGGGGATTCCCGGAGACGGCTGGAACGTTATCTCTACGGCCAACCGGAACTTCCGGGGGCGGATGGGGAACCGGGAGGCATCGATTTACCTTGCCTCTCCTGCGACGGTGGCGGCCTCGGCCGTTGAGGGGGAGATTGCGGATCCGAGAAAATACCTGGGGTGAGAGCTATGCGCTTGACTGGACGGGTGCACAAGTTCGGTGATGACATCAACACGGACTACATCATTTCCGGGAAGTACAAATTCAAAACCCTCGATATGCAGGAACTGGCCAGACACGTTATGGAAGACCTTGACCCAGAGTTTGCCCAAAAAGTCCGGCCTGGGGATTTCATCGCTGCGGGGAAGAACTTTGGCTGTGGTTCTTCCCGGGAACAGGCTCCGAGAGCCCTTCTTGCCTGTGGTATCAGAGGGGTACTGGCGAAGTCCTTTGCCCGGATTTTCTTCCGCAACGCTATCAACTGCGGGCTCTTTGTGGTGGAGTGCGATACCGACAAGATCGAAAACGGTGACGAGGTTACGGTGGACCTCGAGAAAGGTGAAGTTGTGAATCTCACGAAAGGCATTACTCTCTCCGTTCCTCCTCTCCCCCAGGTCATGATTGACATCCTCCGGGAAGGAGGGCTTGTGAATTACTTCAAAAAATACGGATCCTTCGAAAAGGCGTGAGATGAGGTATGTGGGAGTATCTCAGAGACAAAGACCCTGAGGTCTACCGCTGTATCGTGGCAGAGCTTGAGCGGGAACGGAATACGCTGGAGCTCATTGCCTCCGAGAACTTCACAAGCCTTGCCGTCATGGAGGCTCAGGGCTCGCCGCTCACGAACAAGTACGCTGAGGGGTACCCGGGGCGGCGATACTACGGGGGATGTGAGTGTGTGGATGAGGCGGAGACCTTGGCCATTGAGCGAGCGAAGGCCCTCTTCGGTGCGGAACACGCCAATGTCCAGCCCCATTCTGGGTCCCAGGCGAACATGGCCGTGTACTTTGCGGTGCTTCAACCCGGGGATGTGGTCATGGGGATGGACCTCGCCCACGGGGGGCACCTCACCCATGGGAGCCGGGTGAATTTCTCGGGAATGCTGTACCGCTTTGTCCCTTACGGGGTAAGCCCGGAAACGGAGACCATTGATTACGACGCCCTGGAACGGCAAGCCCTTGAGGTTCGCCCAAAACTCATCGTGGCCGGAGGGAGTGCCTATCCCCGGGTCATCGATTTTGCGCGGATGCGGGCGATTTGTGACAGAGTTGGGGCGTACCTCATGGTGGATATGGCGCATTTTGCCGGGCTTGTGGCCGCTGGGATCCACCCGAATCCTGTGCCCTATGCCCACTTTGTGACCACGACGACCCACAAGACCCTCCGGGGTCCCCGGGGAGGGATTGTCCTGTGTACAAAGGAGTTTGCCCAGGCTATCGACAAGGCTCTCTTTCCTGGGATTCAGGGTGGCCCCCTCATGCATGTCATTGCAGCGAAAGCCGTGGCACTGAAGGAGGCACAGGCTCCTGAGTTTGCCGCCTACCAGAGGCAGGTGGTGGCGAATGCCCAGGCACTGGCGAAAGCCCTGCAGGAACGGGGGTATCGTCTGGTCTCAGGGGGTACCGATACTCACCTCCTCCTTGTGGACCTCCGAAACTTCGGTTTGACCGGGAAAGAAGCCGAGACACTCCTTGACCGGGTAGGCATCACGGTGAACAAAAACGTTATCCCTTTTGATCCTCAAAAACCTGCAGTGACAAGCGGCATTCGTCTTGGGACTCCAGCCTGCACCACCCGGGGGATGAAAGAAGGGGAAATGGAGTACATTGCCGAGCTCATTGACGCTACTCTGAGGGGACGGGGGAAGCCCGAGGTGCTTTCCTGGGTCCGCGAAGCGGTGCTCGATCTCTGTGCACGTTTCCCCCTGTATCCAGAGCTCGGGGAATAAGTGGAGTGGTTTGGGGTTAGTAGTGGGAAAACTCTGGTGGAGGGAGAACCATGCGCGAGAAAGTCGAACAGGCTCTCGAGAAAATCCGGGGATACCTTCAGTACGAAGGCGGCGATGTGGAACTCGTGGATATTGAGGATGGGGTGGTGAAGGTTCGCCTGAAGGGTATGTGCAGTGCCTGCCCCATGGCGATGATTACCNTCAAAGACGGCATCGAGCGCATCCTCAAAGAGGAAGTCCCTGAAGTCAAGTCCGTCGAGCAGGTCTTCTAAAGGAAGAGGCTGTAGAGAACCCCGACAAGGACGCTTCCTCCCACGATATTGCCAAGGGTTACTGGAAGGAGGTTCTGGAGGAGAGCCCTTCCCCAGGTGATTCCAGAACCTCCCTGGAAAATCCCTGCAGCGAGAAAGTACATGTTGGCCACGCTGTGCTCGTACCCCAGGGCTACAAAGGTCATGATAGGTCCTGGAATGGCAAGGATTGCGCCGATCTCGTTTCCTGCGGCGATGGCAAAGAGTACCGCGAGGTCCACGAGCCAGTTACAGAGTATCCCCCGGAAAAACCCCTGAGAGAAGGTGATGGCCACTTTCCCCTGGGCAATGGCGATGATTCTTTCGGCGATTATCCCTCCCTGAGCTTCCGGAAGCCCTGAAGCGGTGTAGAGGAGTGCCAGGAAAACCGCGCCGAGGAGATTCCCCCCGTACACCAGGGTCCAGTTCAGAAGCACCCTTCGAAGAGGGGCTTTCTTCTTGAGGCAGTGCGTAACAAGGAGACAATTTCCGGTGAAAAGATCCGCCTTGCCGAGGACAACCATGATGAGCCCCACCGAAAACACGAGACCCCCAAGGAGCTGACGGAGGCTCCAGGGGAGTCCCTGGGAAAGCGTGACAAGCGTGAAAATCTGTCCGGCAAAACCGATGTAGGCTCCGGCGAGAAATCCCCCAAGGAGGAGTTTCCCCGGGGTTTTCTCGAGCTTCCCTGTACACCAGCTGGAAAGGTCCATTGTTTTTCCCTCCTTTCTTCACTCAAACAAATAATAGAGCATTTTGTTTTCTTTGCAAAGTTTTATAAAGAGGATTATGGATTTCTCCTGGTACCTCTGGTACAATATGCGCAGAAATCGGCGGAGAGGGAGGGTTCAGAATGGCGGAGATTCTGGATCAAATTGCCCGGGAGCTCTTTGCGGGGAATGCGAAAGCGGTGGCGGAACTCGTGGAGAAGGCTCTGAACGAAGGCCTTTCTCCCCAGGAAATCCTCAACGACGGCCTCATCAAGGGAATGAACGAAGTCGGGGCAAAGTTCAAGGCCAACGAAATCTACGTCCCCGAGGTTCTCATTGCTGCCCGGGCCATGAAGGCAGGAATGGAGATTCTGCGACCCAAGCTCGTGGAGACCGGGGTGGAACCGGTNGCCAAAATGGTCATCGGAACGGTCAAGGGAGACCTCCACGACATCGGAAAGAACCTCGTAGCCATGATGATGGAAGGGGCAGGATTTGAGATTATCGACCTTGGGATTGATGTCCCGGCTGAGAAGTTCATCCAGGCGGTGCGCGAGCACAAACCCCAGCTTGTGGGGATGTCGGCCCTCCTGACCACCACCATGATCCAGATTCGGGAGAACATCAAGGCCTTTAAAGAGGCTGGTATCAGGGATAGCGTGAAAATCATGGTTGGTGGTGCTCCGGTGACCCAAAAATTCGCCGATGAGGTTGGTGCCGATGGCTATGCTCCCGATGCGGCCTCAGCGGTGGACAAGGCCAAGGAGCTTCTGGGGTTGAACTGAGGAAAAGGGGAGGGAAATACCCTCCCTTTTTGCTGCTTCCTTTTACTTAATAGCTTTATTTATGTTATAATTCAAATTGGAAAAAAACTGGAGGGGGAAATATGCTGACAGACCTTGAAATCGCCCAGAGTGCCCACTTAAAGCCCATCGTGGAAATTGCCAGGGACCTCGGCCTTGAGGAAGACGACATTGAGCTCTACGGGAAGTACAAGGCGAAGGTATCCCTTCAGGTTCTTGAGAAGCTCAAGGACCGCCCCCTGGGGAAGTACATCGATGTGACTGCCATCACCCCCACACCCCTTGGGGAGGGGAAAACCGTCACCACCATCGGTCTCTCCATGGCCCTCAACAAAATCGGGAAAAAGAGCATTGTCTGCATCCGCCAGCCGTCCCTGGGTCCGGTTTTCGGTATCAAAGGGGGTGCTGCAGGTGGTGGCTACTCCCAGGTTGTCCCCATGGAAGATTTCAACCTGCACTTAACCGGTGATACCCATGCAGTGGCCCTCGCCCACAACCTCCTGGCTGCCTTCATTGACAATCACATCTACCACGGGAACGCCCTGCGCATCGATCCTTTCACCATAAGCTGGCCGAGGGTCGTGGACGTGAGCGACCGGGCACTGCGGAAAATCGTCATTGGCCTTGGAGGCAAAGAGAACGGTATCCCCCGGGAATCGGGTTTCGATATCGCCGTGGCTTCAGAGGTCATGGCCATTCTCGCCCTCACAACGGGCCTTCGGGATTTGCGGGAACGCCTTGGCCGGATTGTCATCGGGTACAACGTGGAGAAGAAACCGGTGACGGCGGAGGATTTACGGTGTGCCGGGGCCATGGCGGTGCTCCTCAAAGACGCCATCAAGCCGAACCTTCTCCAGACTCTGGAGAACACACCCTGTTTTGTCCATGCTGGACCCTTCGCCAACATTGCCCACGGGAATAGTTCCATTCTCGCTGACCAGATTGCTCTTCGCCTGAGCGAGTACGTGGTCACGGAGAGTGGTTTCGGTGCGGACTGCGGCATGGAAAAGTTCATGAACATCAAGTGCCGCTACAGTGGCCTTGCTCCCGACTGTGTGGTCATGGTGTGCTCGGTCCGGGCGCTCAAAATGCACAGCGGCAAGTACAGAGTGGTGCCCGGGAAGCCCCTTGACCCTGCGCTTGCAGAAGAGGACGTCGCTGCGGTGGAGCAGGGTGCAGAGAACCTGGTGAAGCAGATTGAGAATGCCCGCCTCTTTGGGGTTCCGGTCGTTGTGGCCATCAACCTTTTTGCAACAGACACTGACCGGGAAATACGGGCCATTGAGAAGATTGCCCTTGAGAACGGCGCCTATGCCTGTGCGGTGTCTGAGGTCTGGGCGAAAGGCGGTGCCGGGGGAAGGGAGCTTGCCGAGGCGGTGGTTCGGGCCTGTGACGAACCCAAGAACTTCCGATTCCTCTACCCCCTGGATATCCCGATCAAGGAGAAAATCGAAATCATCGCCACGAAGATTTACGGGGCCGACGGTGTCGTGTACGAGGAGGGTGTGGAGGAGAAAATCAGGCGCTTCACCGAATTCGGCTGGGACGGGCTCCCCATCTGCATGGCCAAGACCCATCTTTCCCTCTCTCACGACCCAAGACTCAAAGGACGCCCCCGGGGATTCAGGCTCCCGATCAAGGACATTCGTCCAGCCATCGGTGCAGGGTTCCTTTATCCTCTCTGTGGAGAAATTCGGACCATGCCCGGCTTGCCTTCGGAGCCTGCGGGGAATAAAGTAGATATCGATGCGGAAGGGCGGATTGTGGGGCTTTTCTGATGGAACGTGTTGACGTCCTTGTGGTCGGCGGAGGTATTGCCGGGCTTGCGGTGGCCTCTGCCCTTCAGGAGAAGGGTGACGTCCTCCTCCTTGAGGAGAAGGCATCTCTGGGAGGCCTTGCAGTGGAACTCTCCTGCAAAGCTACCGACCGGTGCCTCCGCTGCGGTGTGTGCCGGGCCGCAGAGGTTGTACGAAAGGGGTGGTTTGGAGTAGAGAACATCACCGGGGAGTCCCCACGTGCGGTGGTTCGGGAAAAAGGAGGCTTCCGTATCACCACAGACCGTAGAGAACTTGCCGCCCGCCTGGTCGTCCTTGCAACAGGTGCGGTGCCTTTCCCGGTAGAGGAGTTCCCCCAGTACCTCTGGGGGAGGAAGGAACGAATCTTTACTGGCTTTGAGCTCGAGCGCAGGCTCAAAAGCGGCAACCTCGAGGAGTTTGCTGCTTTCCGTTCCCTTGCGTTCGTGCAGTGTGTGGGGTCCCGGAATGCCCGGAAGCGGCTGGGGTACTGCTCACAGGTTTGCTGCCGTTACGCCCTCCGCCTTGTGGCAAACCTCCGGTTCCGGTTCCCTGAGGTGCGTATCGATTTTTACTCCATGGATCTCCAGGTCCTTGGGGACGGACAGGAAGCCCTCCGTGATGCGGCCCACTCGGTCTTCCGGTATCGTTCCCTGCCCTTTGCCCTTCAGGAGGATGGGGATGGGGTGACGGTCTTTGTGGAGGTGGACGGGAAAGCCACGAAGCGGCGCTACGATGCGGTGGTGCTTTCGGTTGGTCTTGTGGCCTCACCCGGGACACAGCGGATGGCAGAGCTCTTCCGTCTTCCGCAAAGGGAAGGCGGGTTCATCGTCCCCCACCCTCAAGACGGGGTCTTTGCCTGCGGGACGGCTACAGGACCAAAGGACATCACAAGCACCATCTGTGAAGCGGAGAGGCTTTCAGAGGAGCTCGGAGCGCTTCTTGGGAGGTAAGGTGGGTGCAGGTTGCGCTTTTTGGGAGTGACAGGAGTTTGCCCCTGTGGGTGACTGAAGAACTCGAGAGGATTGCTTTTTCGTACGAAGTTGTGACCCCGGAAAGGACGAAGGCCCTCTTGCCTTCATCCTTTGTCGTGGTCCTCGGAAATGCCCTCCTCACAGAGGACGAGGTGGCAGAGCTTGCGCTTCGCCTTGGGGTCAATCCCCTGAGGGTTGCGGTTTTTCCGTATGAAGAGGTGTGTGCCCTTCCTGAAGAGAAATGCCGGATGCTCTGGCGGGGTTTCCTCCGGTCCCTTGTGCCTCCGAAGGTAGAAGTCGCCGCCCGGCGGGTGACCCCAACCCGGAGGGTTCTTCTCTACCCGGAAGGTGACGGGAGGCTCTGTGAGGCATTCGCCAGAGCACAGATTCCAGCTGTTTCTTTTCCGTCTTTTGCGCTCTCCCGCAAAGGCGTGGATTTCCACGTTATGCCGCACGATATCCCTGTGGGAGCGTGTGTCCTCATTCCCTCGCTGCAAGAAGAACCACCCGTTGTGCTCCCCCGGGAGGTTCTGGATACCGGGAGAGTCGTTGCTCTTGAACGTTTGCCCCAGGTCCTTGGGCTTTCGTCCCTCCGGAAAATGTGTGTGGTCCTCCTTGTCCCTTCCCCGCACCCGTANCCGGAGGACTGGGAGAGGATTTTTNCCCTGGCTTCTTTGCCTCCTCAGGGTGCGCAGGTTTTGGTGCTNGCCGANGAGGTGTTTGTGGCCCATGAGGGGTTTGAGGAGGCNTTCCGGAGAGCCCGGGAAGCGGGAGTGCTCTTTGAGAAGCTCCCCCTCTCTCGGGTTTCCCTTTCGCCAAGCCTGGATATGCGTCGGGTGGTCGTCACGTACACTCCGGAAAAAGACCCCTTCCCTGTGCGTTGTGAAGCCCACTGGCTCGTTCTGGTGAACCGGAAAACCTGTGTGCTCCCGCCTTTTGAAAAGGTTTTTCTGAGCGACCGGGAGGTCGTTCTTGAGCTTCCTGAAAATCCCAACCTCCTTCCTTTTGCCACGAACATTCCCGGGGTTTTCGTAGCGTGGGGGGNTGTGGAGGACCTCGTAGCGACCGTTTCCCGGTACCTTGAAGAGGGGAGCATTCAGGAAGAGGGGCGGGTACGTGTTGATGCAGAGCGCTGTGCCCTGTGCCTGACGTGTCTCCGGAGCTGTCCCACCGGAGCCATTGAGCTTTCAGGTAACCTCAAGCGGTGCATTGCGGTGAATGAAGCGCTGTGTGCCCGCTGCGGCATATGTGCAGGGCTCTGTCCGGCGAGAGCCATCACGTTTGAGGTGGTGCATCGTGTCCTTGGGAATCATAGGTTGTGAACGGAGCGGATTCCCGGCACTCTGTGCTCTGGGGAAGGAGGCACCGGAAATCTGGGACCGCATCGTGGCGGTGTTTCCTGTGCCCTGCCTTGGGGGTGTGGATGAGGAGACCATCCTCGGGATCCTCCTTCGGTGTGATACGCTCCTTCTTGTGGGCTGTCCCCCCGCGAGTTGCCGGAATGAGTGGGGGAGCGTCCTTGCGGAAAAGCGGGTGGCGAGGGTTTCCCGGCTCCTTGAGGAAGCCGAAATCCCCAAAAGGGTTCTCTGTGTCTTCGCAAACCCCAATCGTCTTGGAGAGCTCAAAGCGAGGGTGGTTGTGTGATCGTCGGTGAGCGGAAACCCCTCAGGGAAATCCTGGAAAGCCTCTCCCCCTACCGGGAGGTTCTGGTGCTCGGGTGTGGGGCCTGCGTTACAGTGTGTCTTGCCGGAGGGGAAAAGGAGGCCCGGGAAATGGTGGCACTGCTTCGGCTCAAAGGTTTTGCGGCAGAGGCCGCTTCGGTTGAGCGGCAGTGCGAGCGGGAATTCCTTGTGCCACTCCGGGAGAAGATCCCGGCGTTCCAGGCGGTACTCTCTCTTGCCTGCGGGGTGGGGGTACAGACGCTGAGTGAGGTTTTCCCGGGTATTCCCGTTCTCCCCGGTCTCAATACCAGCTTCATGGGGGCACCGCTTGCGCAGGGGGTGTGGGAGGAGCGGTGTATCGGCTGCGGAGAGTGCATCGTGCACCGCTTTGGGGGTATTTGTCCTGTGGCTCGCTGCGCCAAAAATCTCTTGAATGGCCCCTGTGGAGGATCGAAGGATGGCCGGTGCGAGGTCCGGCCGGATCGGGACTGTGCGTGGCAACTCATCTACGACCGGATGAAAGCCCTTGGGAGGCTTGAGGAGCTTCTCGTAGTCCAGCCCCCCAAGAACTGGGGGCCCTCACGCTTTGGGGCCCAGAGGAAGATTGTTCGGGAGGACGTCAGGCGGTGAGTGTGCTCCGGGAACTCCTGGAACGGGGAGTCTTTGTGGTGACGGCCGAGGTCGGTCCCCCCAAGGGGGTTGATCGGGAAAGCATAGTGAAGAAGTGTGCCCAGATTCGAGGTTTTGTGGATGCGGTGAACATCACCGACAATCAGACGGCCATCGTCCGCCTTTCGAGTTTTGCGAGTTGCCTCATCGTGCGTGAGGCAGGTCTTGAGCCGGTGATGCAACTCACCTGCCGGGACAGGAACCGTATCGCCCTCCAGAGCGATTTCCTCGGAGCCTGCGCTCTTGGCATTGAGAACTTCCTCTGCCTCACCGGAGACCATCAGAGTCTCGGCAACCATCCCGAGGCACGGAGCGTTTTTGACATCGACTCGGTGCAGCTTCTTGGTATCTTTCGAAAGATTCGGGATGAGGGCGTGTTTGCAAACGGTGAAAAGGTGAAAGGGGAAGTCCGGGCCTTCCTGGGGGCCGGTGAGAATCCCTTTGCAGATCCCCTGGAGTTTCGGGTGTTTCGTCTTGCCAAAAAGGTGGAGGCTGGAGCCCAGTTCATTCAGACCCAGGCGGTGTTCGACCTTGAGCTTTTTTCCCGGTGGATGGAGGAGGTCCGCCGCCTGAGGCTCCACGAGAAGGTCCACATTCTTGCCGGGATTATTCCCCTCAAGTCACTCCAGGCCCTCCGCTACATGAAGGACGAGGTCCCGGGAATGGTCATCCCGGCCTGGGTTGAGGAGCGGATGCGAAACGCCCGGGATCCGAAAGAAGAGGGGGTGCGCATTGCCGTTGAAACCATTGCTGCCCTTCGAGGGATTGAAGGAGTGCGGGGTGTCCACATTATGGCGGTAGCCTGGGAGAGTATTGTTCCCGAGATTGTTCGGGCCTCGGGTCTTTTCCCCCGTCCAGGTCAGGGAGGTGGCGAAGGTGTATGATATGTCCTTCCGGTACGAGGTTGCCCACCGCCCGGGAGGGGAGGGGCTTTTCCTCTGTTTTTCCTGCGGGGTGTGCACGGCAACGTGCCCGGTAGCGGAAGTCGAGGAAGAATTCAACCCTCGCCGGATCATCCACCAGGTGCTCCTTGGGGACCGGAGCGTTCTTGCGTCCCGGACCATCTGGATGTGTGCGGCCTGCTTCCGCTGTGTGGCTCACTGCCCGCAGGGGGTGGAGTTCGCCAACGTCCTTCAGGTTCTCCGGGAAATGGCGGTTGAAGAGGGTCATGTGCCTTTGACATGGAAGCAAATCATCGAGGACCTCGATTCCCGGACGCAGAGGCTTCGCCGGGATGTCATCGCTTCCCTGTGGGAGAAAAGAGCCTTCACCTTCCCGGAGTACGAGGACCTCTGGAAAGAGCGCCTGGAGGGAGGAAGGCATGGGGAGAACACCTGAGCCTTTCGGGGCAGTCCTGGTCGTGGGAGGGGGCATTGGAGGCATTGAAGTTGCCCTTGACCTTGCGGAGGCGGGGTTCTTCGTGTACCTCGTTGAGAAGTCCGCAAGCATCGGGGGACTCATGGCGCGTCTTGATAAAACATTCCCCACGAACGACTGTGCCATGTGCATTCTCTCTCCCAAACTCGTCGAATGCGGTCGCCACCTCAACATTGAGGTGCTCACCCTTGCGGAAGTGGTGAACGTCTCGGGAGAGGCGGGGAACTTCACCGTAACCGTTCGGGAAAATCCCCGGTACGTGGACGTGGCTTCCTGTACCGGCTGTGGTGACTGTGCGAATGCCTGCCCGGTCAACCTCTCCAACGACTTTGAGGGGGGGTTGAGCACAAGAAAGGCCATCTTCCGCCTCTTTCCTCAGGCGTTCCCCGGGGCTTTTCAGATTGAGAAGCGGGGAACTCCCAATTGCCAGGCAGCCTGTCCTCTTGAGCAAAAAGCGCAGGGGTACATCGCCCTTATCCGGGAGGGGCGCTTTGAAGAAGCCCTCCGGGTCGTCCGGATGGACAACCCCTTCCCGGGAATCTGTGGCCGGGCCTGCCACCACCCCTGCA
>APCU01000055.1 GCA_000347575.1 Candidatus Caldatribacterium saccharofermentans OP9-77CS
GCTCAAGTCCATGGACTCTCGAAGAAGGGAGAATCCTTGAAGTCCTCGACTTTGCTCAAGGTCCACCCCGTGGCCGTCACCTGCGAAAGATAGGCATAGCCCGAAGCCTCCTTTCGGTGGAAGAAAAAGTTCAACCCCAGAAACCTCCAAAGCCTCGGAGATAGGTCCAGAAGACCCCAAAAAGATCCGGAAGCCCCAGTGGACCTCAGAGTTTGTGGAGGGATTCAAAGACTCCGGGAGGAATTCCTGCTTCTTCGAAAGGGAAGCTTTCCGTCCTCCTCAGAAAAGAGAGTTTCACCATTTCTTCAAGGATAAGGTGGACCCTGAAACCATGAGGCTTCACCTTCAAAGGTAGACGGATGAGGTGTCCAGGAGGAAAAAGACCACACCGGGGCCTGGGGGAAGAGCTGAGAGACACCGGACTTTCCGAGTGTCCCACATGATGTGAACCTATACAGAGCATTGTTTTTGCCGATTTAAAAAAGTACAATGAGTACGGGGAGGGGTCATTTGTTTGGTAGAGAAAGCTACGTTGCAAAGGTTTCAATCTCCTAAGCCCCATCCTGAACTGCTATTTTGCGAAAACATGAGAGTTGTTTCCCTTCCGAAAAGACAAGGAGGTTTTTTTTGAAGTATGTGTCCGGAGGACATTGTTGCCAGATTTACAAAATATCAGAAGGATCTTCAATCTGTAGTGAGACTGTTGCAGGGGATCGCCCGGCTTGATCGCGATCGCAGGGATAATTTAGTGAAGCTGAGGAGTTTGGCCTTGAAACTGGAGCGGGAAGTAGAACGGCTCGTCCAGGGCACAGAGTGTGTTAAGGGGCTTGCAGAATGGCTTACCCAGTACAGGGCCACGATCGATGACGCGGTAAAGGAGACCCAAAAGCGCTTTGGAGTGGAGCTCGATCAGGAACTCAGAAAACTTGGCTTTTCTCTATCCGGTCAATATCCCGAGTTAAAAGCGGGAATGTTCACGATTGAGCTTGATTTTGATCGCATGGAGGCTATACTCTGGTTTGGTCCAAGACAGGAGCGACTTGGGCGGTGTGCGCTCTCGGCAAGCACGGTAGCGCGCTGCCTGGAAAAAGCAGCGCAAAAACTCGGGTCGCGGCTGCCTGAAGATCAATTGTTCGCGAAGCTGTGGGAAGCTTACCGGCGCGTTACAAAGAACAGCCGTAGTGCACCTGTGCCTATCATCCAGGTACTATCTGAGTTGGCTCATGTGATACAGGAGCCTCGTTTCCTACAAGACCCCAGGCGG
Organism: Candidatus Caldatribacterium saccharofermentans OP9-77CS; assembly: GCA_000347575.1. Classification (GTDB taxonomy): domain Bacteria; phylum Atribacterota; class Atribacteria; order Atribacterales; family Caldatribacteriaceae; genus Caldatribacterium; species Caldatribacterium saccharofermentans. Next base: position 1,265 of record APCU01000055.1, read on the forward strand.
GAGCACTATAGAAGCTACAGTCGGGCAGATTTCAGTTACGACCTCTTCCGTCTTCGTCAGTTTTTCAAGGCCCGTGGAACGCCAACAAAGGTCCATCTTGTTGTTGCTACCCGGGCCTATACAAGACGCCGGTCCGATTTCTTATGGGTACCAGACAGCCAGGATGGCAAGGGAACTTTTTACTCTCATCTGCAACTCGAGGAGGGGATGAGTGGATGAGCCTTGATTTAGACTCAGGAGTTGCGCGAAGGATCATAGAAACCGTTGGAACACACGGAGTGCCGCCGGAGTATGGATTCCAGTACTTTACCGCAGGCCTGGATCCGTATTTATCCGTCATTGAAAAGGAATATCTGGCTTCGTTCATTCGTGAAGGTGGCTCTGCGTTCAAGATGGTTATCGGTGCATATGGTGGTGGAAAAACCCATTTTCTTTACTGCATCCGCGACCTTGCCTGGAAGCACAACTTCGTTGTCTCTTACGTTCGCCTGAGCCCTACGGAGAGTCCATTTCATAGTTTAGATAGGGTTTACGGTGCTATTGTAAAAGGGCTGACCATCCCTCTTTCCCCAGAGGAACTTCTGTCTGGCTATGAGAGAGGCATTAAAAGCTTTCTTCGTTCCTGGTTCTCTATAAGGCAACAGGACCTCAAAAGCAAGGGGTTCTTTGGCGACGACTTACACGAGGAGTTCCTCAGAGAAATTGAACAGATAGAAATCGTCGAGAGCCTCAGTTTTGCCAGGGCGGTTAAGGGGGCGCTCCGTTGTTTACTCGAGGGAAGGAGTGAAGGCTTTGAATGTATCTGTCAGTGGCTAAACGGAGAGCCTTACGATCGTAAAACTCACGGACATTACGGCATTTTTCAGCGTATTGACCGAACAACGGCCTTTTCCATGATTCGTTCGCTGGTGCAGTGGATTCGACAGGTCGGGTATTCAGGACTCGTCATCTTGCTTGACGAAGCGGAACAGACACCAAGCCTGAGTACAAGACAAAAGGGGGAGCATCTCAGCAACTTGCGAGAGATCATCGATGAATGCGGGCATACGGGATTTCAGGGTGTATTCATTCTCTATGCGGTGCCCGACGAGAACTTTCTTGAGGGCCGTACACAGGTTTATGAAGCACTCAGACAGCGTCTGGGGACGGTATTCAATACACTAAACCCTACAGGGGTCAAAATTAACCTGGAAGAACTCCCTCTTCAAGGTGTTGAGCTTTTAATGGAAATTGGCGAGAATTTAAAGAGAATCTACGAACTGGCTTATAGCTGTGTGCTTGATAGTAATATCTCCCAGGATATGGTACGTCGAGTTGCAGAAGCAGCCTATAATCAGCGTTTTGGCGATATAGGATATAAGCGTCTCTTTGTGCAGAAGTGCATTCAGGCTCTGCACTTCCTGAGAGAGAAGGGGCAACCTCCATCCCTCGCCGAGTTGCAAATGTAGGATGTGCGAAAAGGGGAGAAAGATGCCTGGGGGCAGGGTTTACCATCCTAAGTATGGTTACGGTACCGTCAGGAGAGGGCGCAACAAGGGTTTTGAACTGGAGGTTGCTTTTGATAGTGGTCTCATTCGATGGATAGCCCTCAATGAACTGGTCGAAGCTCAGGAATATGCTGAAAAATTTCGCGTTTCTCTTTCTTTTCCGCCTTTTTCTCGTGAGTGCCTGAAGTCACGACGAATGATCGAAGCCTTTCGGCTTGGGATTGTTCCCTACGATTGTGTTGAAGATTTTACCTTTGGGCGGGACAACGAAAGAACCCAAGTACAGGAGTGGCTTGATGCTGAGAATGACAACGTTCTCATTGTTGTCGGTGAGTATGGGGCCGGGAAAACCCACTTTCTTCAATATGTCCTTGGTCGGGCTTTACGGGAGGGATTTGCCACCTCGTGGGTAAGCATGGATCCCAGGGAGGCTCCTTTCAGCAAGCCAAAGCGGGTGTACAGTCACTTGGTGCGGAATTTCCGATTTTGTTCTCCGGAGAACGGACAACTTGCGAGGTTTCGCGATTTTCTGAAGCTGGCGATTGCACAAGGTGCCTTCAGGGACCAGATGTATTTTCGGCACCTTGTTGGGAAGACGAACGACGAAACCCTCTGGAATTGGATTGAGGCTCGGGAGGCGAGATGTAAGCCAGCAGGAAACACGATTTGGGACTATCGTTACCTCCCCGGACTCTACGATTATGGCAGTGCCGCAAATATTTACTGTTATCTTCTCAGTTCGCTGGGGTGGGCTGCCAGGAAAATCGTGAAGCTTCGAGGATTGTTCATCGCCTTTGACGAGGCGGAAACCATAGACGCGCACACGTATCATTATGAGTTGGAAAAAGGTCTTAATTTTTTGAGAGCACTGATTCATACCGCGAATAATAACTTCGAGAAGCTGCATGATCTCAGCCGCTGTTGCAAGGGTCAGGAGGTACCTTTTCTCTACAGGGAACCAAGTGGTCTGAAAATCGTTTTTGCCTTTACCTGTCTCAGTTCTGTGATGTCAGAACTTGGTGATTTGCCGAAAATCACCCTCGAACCCCTTGAGGATGACGCACTCAGGGAAGCTTTTGAACACATATGCCGCCTTTACGATGACGCCTACAATTGTCCGGAAACGCATCTGAGTAAGGATGGCATCTTTCGGCGGATAGTGGCCCGAAAAAACCACGTGCGGCTGTTTGTGAAAGGATCGGTTGAAGCCATGGATTTGGTTCGTTTTCACCCTGAGAAGTCTTTGGATGAAATTCTGCGATGAGTAGAGAACAGGTATGGCTTATCCGTGAAAAGTTACAACACGCCTGGATTCCCTTCTTTTCCAGGTTTGGCAAGCTTACACCTGTACAGATAGAGACGATTCCCAAAGTTCTCGAGAAGAAAAATGTGGTTGTAGCCTCTCCTACGGCTTCGGGAAAAACCGAGGCAGTCGTGGCACCCGTTGCGGAGAGGTTTGTGCAGGAACGCTGGGAAGGATTGGCCGTCTTATACGTGGTTCCTACCCGTGCTTTGGCGAACGATGTTATGGCGCGCATTGGGGGTCCTCTCGTGGAAATGGGCATCAAAGTGAGCGTGAAACATGGAGACAAGCCTTACCTGCCGGCCCATAACGTACCGAATTTCCTTATCACCACTCCTGAATCTTTCGATGCCTTTCTATGCCGTCGTCCAGAGGTGTTTCAAGCGCTACGGACAGTTATCCTCGACGAGGTTCACCTCTTGGACAATACCTATCGAGGTGATCAGTTGCGGGTCCTTCTCCGGAGGTTACGGAAGATTGCAGCGGGTGGTGCATTTGCCATTCATTTGCTTTCTGCGACGCTTTCGAACCCCTGCCAGGTTGCCCGAAGGTATGTTTGTGACTTCCAGCCAGTTGTGGTGCCTGGAAGGAGAAGCATTGATTACCGTTTTGTGAATTCCTACAGCGAGGTTTACCACTTAGTACGGAAACATCGCTGGAAAAAGGTCCTTTGTTTTTGTAACCTGCGCGAGTCTGTAGAGTCGGTTGCTACTGAGTTGACTACCCTATGGCATCCTTATCCTGTGGTTGTGCATCATGGGAGTCTTGCTCGCCAGGAACGAGAAGAGGCTGAAAGAGTGATGAAAGAAGCCGATATAGCCGTGTGTGTTGCTACATCCACGCTTGAGGTTGGCATAGATATTGGTGATATTGCCCTTGTTGTGCTTGCCGATGTTCCGTGGAGTATTGCATCGCTTCTGCAACGTATTGGTCGCGGGAACCGCAGAGAAGACGTCACACACGTTGTGGCCGTTGTCAAGTCTTTTGAAGAGCAGTTTCTTCTTGAGGAGATGTTCAGAATGGCCATGTCTGGCAATTTGCCGGAGGAACCCTATGAGCCCGACATCTCTGTCGCTGTACAGCAGATTTTTTCCTGCCTTTATCAGAACCCCCAAGGCCTGGCCGAGGTGGAAATCGCGGATCTCCTCTCTCCTTTGTGTTTTGGCGAAATGACGAAGGTTATCCTGAGGCATCTTCTGCGTCATGGATGGCTGGAGGAGCGTTCAGGAAAGTGGTTTGCCTCTTCAAAGGTGATGGACCTTGGTGAGATGGGGTACATTCATTCCAACATCCCGGATTCTTGTGTTTTCAGGGTATTTGATATCGACTCAGGGAAGGAAATCGGCACCATCGCAGGGGTATTTGATGAGGTATTCGTGCTTGGAGGAAAAATCTGGCATGTGGTTTCCGTGGAGGGTGATGTTGTTAGGGTACGCCGGTTTATTGGGAAAGCCCCAGCTCCCTTCTTCAAGCGACACAAGGGTTTTGGAGCCTTTTACTGGCTGTTACCTGGTGAGTTGAAAAATAGGGGAGTAATGGAGGTGTTTCCATGAGGGAGGACGAAGTGGGTGCTCTATTTGAAGCTCTTCTTGAGAAGATTGGACTTATAGCGAATGGGCTGGGTGAGGAAGTTGTAGCTGCGCTGAGGGTTGGAGATTACGAAGGCGCGCGCCACATGATTGAACACGCATCTCGAATTGCAAAATTTCGGGAAAAAGTGCAGGCGTTGCAAAAGGAGTGGGAGTCTCTCTGTGGCAAAGAAGAGAGTTCCGTTCAGTCGATAAAGAGAACCAATAGAGGTCGCCTGCCCCGTGGTCTCCGCACACCAGAAAGAGCCTTTCAGAGACCTATTCTTGAGGCACTTGTTGAGCTTGGAGGGGAAGCTCCTGTTGGCGAAGTCCTTAAGCTTGTTGCCAAGAAGATGGAACCACAACTCACCAGGTACGACTGGGAATCCTTACCGTCCAACCCTAAAGTAGTTCGCTGGCACAACACAGCGCAGTGGTGCAGGATGGTCCTTGTTCGGGAAGGCCTTATGAGGAGAGACACTCCTCACGGAATTTGGGCAATCTCCGAAGAGGGCAGAGAAGCCCTGCGAGATGGTAGAATATAAAACTTTGAAGCGGGCTTTTACCTCCTTCTTTTCTGAAAGCTTCCAGGTACTCCCAAACCCGGCCCTGAAAATCTCCATCTCGGTAGACGGCAATGACGCTCCAGCTTCGCATGGTGCATTTCTCGTTTCTGGTATTCACACGACAACCTTCTGAGGTGGTGATGGTATCCTGAAGACCCTTTCTGGTATTTAGCGGTTTCTTCTCAAAGAGGAAGAGCTCAAGTAAAGCTTCAAGGCTTCGCATGTGGAGCTACGGGATTTGCCCACAGAACTCACCCCGAAAAGCGAGCTCCGCTAAGGCCACCGGACTCGGGAGAAACGCAGAGAAAAGAGAGAGGCAGACGGCGCAGAGCTGCGGAAGAGGCGGGAAGAAAAAACTGGCGCGCCCGGAGGGATTTGAACCCCCAACCTACGGATCCGTAGTCCGTTGCTCTATCCATTGAGCCACGGGCGCGCAGGAAATGGGGTGAGCGAGGGGACTTGAACCCCCAACACCTGGATCCACAGTCCAGTGCTCTGACCAGTTGAGCTACGCTCACCGCAAAGAGCATTTCTTATTTTACCAAATCCTCGCAAGGATGCAAGGAGTACCCTCCATTCCCCGGGGTACAACACCGCTTTCCCCTGTGCTATACTTGGCAGAGAGCGCTCTCAAAAGGAGGGAGGGCATCGGTTCCCTTGCAGGTGCGGGTAGGCGACCGTGTTCGAATTGACCCTTTCCCCGAAGAGGCAGAGGTTTTCGAAATCCGGCAGGGGAATACCAGTGTCACCCTGGGGGTCATCTTCCATCCCTCGCAGAAAGCCGAGCGGTTCGTGTTCACCCCGGAGGAGTTTGCGCACCGTGTGCGCCGTCTTCCTTCCCTCTGGGAGGCTTTCCCGGAGAAGGCTCTGCGCCTTCGAGAACCCTGCCTTTTGTTTATCGATGCCCTCAGAATGCGCCTGGCCTATGCCTTTGACCCGCATTATGCGGTGAGCGTAACCCAGGTTGACCTTCTGCCCCACCAGGTGGATGCTGTGTACCGGCACATCCTTCCCTTGCCCCGGATCCGTTTCCTCCTTGCCGATGACCCGGGCCTTGGGAAGACCATCATGGCAGGACTGCTCCTCAAAGAGCTCAAGGCCCGAGGGCTTGTTCGACGAACCCTTGTCGTTGTTCCGGCCCACCTTGTGGACCAGTGGCAAAGAGAAATGGCCGACTGGTTCCGGGAGGGCTTCGTCGTCCTCCGGCGGGATCTTTTGCCACGCTCTATCAGGAGAATTTTTTCGAGCACAACCCGCAGGTTCTGGTCTCCATGGATTTCGCCCGCCAGGAGGATGTGCGAGAGACCTTGTCCCGCCAGTCCTGGGACCTGGTTATTGTAGACGAGGCCCACAAATTTTCGGCCACCCGCTACGGGCAGAAGGTCTATAAAACCAGGCGATACCAGCTCGGCGAAGCGCTGGCCTCAAGGACAAATCACCTCCTTTTTCTCACGGCGACGCCCCACAGAGGAGACGACGAGGCTTACTTTCTCCTCCTGAACCTCCTTGAGCCCCGCCTCTTTGCAAGACCAGAGGACCTCAAGAAGGCCGCACGGGCTCAAGGATTGACCTTTGTCCTGCGCCGCACCAAGGAGCAGGTGACTGACCTGGAAGGGCGGAAGCTTTTCAGGAAACGGGAGGTGAGGACTCTCGGGGTATTTCTGACCGAAGCGGAAAAACATCTCTACGAAGAGGTTACCCGGTACGTCCGCCGCTTTTACGTTACGGTGTCCGGAAAGACGGACCGGAAGAGCCGCAACGTCGCCCTGGCTCTGACCACCCTGCAGCGCCGGCTGTCTTCAAGCCTCTTTGCCATCCGGGAGTCTCTCCGCCGCCGCAGGAGTAAGCTCCAGGTGCTCCTCAAGGAGTGGGAGAGGAGGGTGGAAGAGGAATTCCCCGATCTCCATGAGGACACCTGGGAAGATGTCCGGGAAGACCTGGCAGAGATGACCGCCCAGAGCCTGGAGAAGTTCCAGGAAGAGCTTGAGGGACTCACCGCGGCCTCTTCGCCCGAGGAACTGCGGGAAGAAATCGAGGAGATTGAGCGGTTAATCCGCCTGGCACAGGAGGCCGAGAAAGCGGGAGAAGAAGCCAAAGTCCAGGAACTGCGGCGGGTCGTTGAGGAGTACCTCCGCCATAACCCTGAAGAGAAACTACTCATTTTCACCGAGTTCAAGGACACCCTTGTGGCTCTGGAGCGACGGATTCGAGAGTGGGGATTCCCCTGTGCGGTCATCCACGGAGGGATGGATCTGTCGGCCCGCATTGAGGAGGAGCGGCGTTTCCGGGACGAGGTGCCGGTTATGGTGGCCACTGATGCCGCCGGGGAAGGGATCAACCTCCAGTTCTGCCGCCTCATGGTGAACTACGACCTTCCCTGGAACCCCAACCGCCTGGAACAGCGCATGGGGCGCATCCACCGGTACGGGCAAAAGCGCGACTGCTTCATCTTCAATCTGCTCTACCCCGAAACCCGCGAGGGCAAGGTGCTCGAGCGGCTCATGGAGAAGCTCGAGCGGATGCGGGAACGCCTGGGCGATACTGTGTACGACGTCATCGGCATGCTCCTTGAGGGCGAGCGCCTCGAAGAGCTAATTATGCAGGCGGTGACAAAAGGTGAGGAACCGGAGCTTGAGCGCCTGCTTGAGGTGGATATCGAGCGGCGGGTGGAGGAGTTTCGCCGGACTCTCGAGGAGAACGCCCTGGCCGGCCACTACATCGACCTCTCTTCAGTGAGGAAACACGAGGTGGATTCGATTCTCCACCGGCTGGTTCCCTGGGATGTGGAGCGCTTCAGTCGCCTTGCGGTGCAGAGTGTCGGTGGGCAGTGCGTTGAGGACCGCCACCACCCCGGGGTTTTCCGCCTCAGCGTTCCCCGAGAGTTCCTGAAGTCCTGCAACCTCCGTCAGGAGAGTTTCGCAAGAGGCATCCGGGTAGCCTTTGAGCGGGAAGTGGCGAGGAAAACGGACACCGAGTTCTTCGCTCCGGGGCACCCGCTCCTTGAGGCCCTCATTGACCACAACCTGAAGAAAGACCGTCCCGTCATGGTGGTTCTGGGAGACGAAAAGGGGCGCCGGGGGACGCTCTGGGTATACCGGGTACGCCTCCAGGATGGACGGGGCTGTCCGGTGCTGGAACGCCTTGTGACCCTTTTCCACGATGCAGAAGGTGGCACCATCTCTGAGGTGGACCCGCGAATGGTCTGGGAGCTCGGTTCCTGGCCCGAGGATTTGCCCCTTCCCGAGGATTTACCCCGCTATCTCGAGGAGGTGAGCCGAGCCACCAGAGAAGAGGTCCTTGCCTGCATTGGTGCGCTCCGTGAAGAGGCACAGAGGCGAAGAGAACGGGAGTGTGCTATTAAGGAGAAATTCCTGAAGAATTCCTACGATACCCTGATCAGGGAATCCCAGGACAAGCTCTTCAGCTACCACGCCCGTCAGGACCGGGGCGAGGACATGGGGATTGCCATCCGTCAGGAAGAGGAGAATTGCAAAGCGCTCCTTCGGGAAAAGCGGGAACGCCTGGAGGAGCTCGAGAAGGAGCGCCAGATTGTGCTCCTTGAGCCAGAGCTTGAAGCGGTGGTCTGCGTTCTCCCCAAAGTCCAGAAGGCTCCAGAGGAGGTACCTCCTTCGCCTGAAGACGTGAAACGCCGCGTGGAAGAGGTGGGTATGCGGGTGGCCATGGAGTACGAATGGCAGGCAGGCCGAAAGCCCGAGGATGTGAGCCAGAGATTCCTGGGCTACGACATCGTCTCCTCATCTTCCACCGAAACCCGCTACATCGAGGTCAAATCTTTCGCATCCACCGGTCCTCTGGAACTCACCCCCCATGAGTGGCAGATGGCCGAACGCCTGCAGGACGCTTACTGGGTCTACGTGGTGGAAAATGCCCTGGATAGCCCCCAGCTTCATACCATCCAGAATCCCGCGCAGCGTCTCCGGGCACAGCCCGTTGTGGGAGTGGTCAAAGTGGTGGTTGAGGACTGGAAGAGGGGCTCTACGCAGTGGCCATGACCCTGGACTACCTGACGACGCAACCTGAAGGGCAATTCTTAGAGCGCAAGAGTTGCTATGACCGGAGGGGCAAATTTCCTCATCCCCGCCCTGTCAAGGATGTGGTTCGCGATGTTGCGGAAACGCTGGTCGCGATGGCTAATGCCGATGGTGGCACCATTGTACTCGGTGTGGAAGACGATGGAACGGTTTTCGGCGTTCCGGACAAATATTGCCCGGATGCCATCCGGAGGCAGATCCAGGACCTTGTTCGTCCCTGGTTGAATTTTCGTTTCTCGGAGGTTGTCCTGGAAGAACGGCGCGTCTGGGTTTTTGAGACGGACTGGAGTGCGGAAGTTCACCAGCTCACCGATGGACGATATCTCTTACGGGTGGGCTCCCAGAATCTGCCCTTTCCGGCTGGGGATATCGAGGCGATGAAGCGTTCCCGTTTGCAACGGAGCACAGAGATGCAGTTTCTCCCTGATGTCACGCTGGCAGATCTGGACACAGATCTCGTACAGGAGCTGGCACACAAAAGCGGGATGCATCTTTCCGCCGAGGAGCTCCTCGTTCAATACCGGCTGGCTGAAAACATCAACGGTCAGTTGCGCTTTACCCTGGCGGCAGTGCTGCTTTTTGCGAAGGACCCAACCCGCTGGCATCCCCGCTGTGGAATTGAATTCATTCTGTGGGAGGGTACTGAACGCCGAACCGGTGCTGAGCTGAACATCGTCAAGCGCATCCGCATAGAGGCCCCACTCGTGCGATTGGTTGAAGAAGCTTATCACACGATTCGGTCGTACATCCCCGAGCGCCAGAAGCTTCTGGATCTCTTCTTTGAGGAGCGGCTGGCCTATCCCGACTTTGCCTGGCAGGAAGCTGTGGTCAACGCTGTGGCGCATCGGGATTATCGCTTTCAGGGTCTCGGCATCGAGGTGCATCTCTTCGACGACCGTATGGAGGTCTGGAGCCCTGGCGAGCTGGTGGAGCCGGTGACCCTCGAAAAGCTGAGGAATAGGGAGCGGGTTCACGCTTCACGCAATCCTCGCATTGTGAGGGTTCTCACAGCGTTTGGCTATATGCGCGAGCTGGGCGAAGGCATCCCACGCATGTTTGAGGTTATGGAGCGGGAGGGACTCCGGCCTCCGGAGTTTCGCCTGGAGGGGGGACGGTTCGTCGTCACCCTCTGGAGTACTCCCGTCTATCGTCCCGAAACGATGCGGTGGCTCCGGCGCTTTGAACGTCAGGGGCTTGCGCGCAATCAGGTTCGCCTGCTCGCTTACGCCTACGAGCACGGTGGACGGTTCACCAGCCGGGCCTACCAGAAACTCGTTGGTGTAGACCTCTATACTGCCAGTCGAGATATTAAGGACCTCATGCGTCGAGGTATCGTACGGCTGACTAAGCCCAAAGGACGGGTCTACGAGGTCATCGCTGAGCCAGAAAAAGCCGTCGCCGAAATCCCCCCAGAGTTGGCAAAGTTACGACCTGTCCTTGAACAAAAAGGCTTTGTGAAGAACAGCGACATCCAGAAAGCGCTTGGCGTGTCGCCTGTCCGGGCCCGACTGATCGCCCGCCGATTGGTTTTGAAAGGCTGGCTGGAACCGATAGGTGAGAAGCGTGGCAGGCGCTATGTCCCAAGCGCGCACATTATCAAACCGTCTTAGCAGGTTATCGAACCGTCTCTGCAAATTGGTTTCGAAATGAGAGTGTGCGATAATGAGTGCAGAGGGCAGGGAGGTTGGCCAGATGGGGGAACGGTTCCTCATTGAGCAGGCGCTGCCGATCGCGGTGCTATCGCAGGAAGCCCGGCGTGAAAAGGCCATCCGCCACGGGCACATCTCCACCCTGCATGTGTGGTGGGCGAGGCGGC
>APCU01000056.1 GCA_000347575.1 Candidatus Caldatribacterium saccharofermentans OP9-77CS
GTTTCAATCCCTCATAGGTAGGCTACAAACCCGTTTTGTGGGCGTAAAATAAGGATTCCTGAGAGGGCCGTATTCACCTGTCAAGGTGCGCTTTATGTTAATGGAAGCACAAGTTTTCCCTTCTGTCAAGCGGGTTAGAAGAATTTTTCAAAGTGTCGTCGATCNCCNGGGGTTTTTGCNCTACCGGAGGTCGACGACATTTTCCTGAAAAGCCAGTATTCCACTTTGTGCTCGTCGTTTCCCGCTACCCGTTCGACCTCACGGGTCCCGCATGCCGGCGGGTTTTCCCGATGCAGCCCTTTAGGAACTTGAGGGCGTTCCTCCCTTCGTGGCGCATTTTCCTTTCGACCTATTGCTGCTCTATGTTTCCTTGAAATCCGGCAGCCGGAAGACCTCGAAAACGATAGTCCAGAAGCCGGTCACTTCGGCGCCGAAGACACGAACACCGGAGACAAACATGGTTCATCGCGAGAGCTCAAGCATCCGCTCAATGGCTCTTCGTGCCTTTTCGATGACCTCTTGAGGGAGGGTAACCTCGTGAATCTCCTCTTCAAGCGAGACGAGAACCTTCTCGAGTGTGGTTCTTTTCATGTTCTCGCAGATGGCACCTGAAAAGGCGGGGAAGAATCGTTTTCCAGGGTTTTCTTTTTCCATGCGGGGGATGATGCCGACTTCTGTAGCGACAATGAACTCCCGATGGGGTGAGGTTTTGACGTACCGGCACATGCCTTCTGTGGAGAGGACCTGGTCGGCGTGGCGCAGGACTTCCGGACGGCACTCAGGATGGGCAAGGACCAGGGCCTCGGGGTGCTGCGCTTTGGCCTCAAGGATGTGGTTTTCGGTGATGGCCACGTGCACTGGGCAGTAGCCGGGAAAGAGAATGAACGTTCTCTGGAGTTTTGCAGCCACGTACTGTGCCAGGTACTGGTCAGGAACAAAAATGATGTCCTCGCCGGGGGCAAACCCCCGCTCCACCACCTGTGGGGCGTTTGCCGAGGTGCACACAAGGTCGCATTCAGCCTTCACCACAGCGTGGGTGTTGACGTAGCAGAGGACCCTGGCCTGAGGGTACCTGGCCCTGAGTTTCCGGAGTTCCTCAAGGGGCAGCATATCGGCCATGGGGCATCCCGCCTCAGGGTCGGGGATGAGCACCTTTTTATAGGGCGAAAGGATTTTGGCTGTTTCTGCCATGAAGTAGACCCCGCAGAAAACGATGATGTCGGCAGAGGTTTTCTGAGCCGCAATGCTCAAACCCAGAGAGTCGCCCACAAAGTCTGCCACTTCCTGCACTTCAGGAAGGGTGTAGTTGTGGGCGAGAATAACGGCATTCTTCTTCTCTTTCAGTTCCCTGATGCGTTCCTGAACGCTTTTCATGCCAGACCTCCTCAATAGGACCTCCCCCAAGGAGGACATCTCCCTCGTAGAGGACAGCAACCTGTCCGGGCGTCACCATCTCCAGGGGTTGCTCGAAGACGATGGTCACGGCACNGTGTTCACCAGTTTCTACAAAACACGGCTGGGGCTTTTGCTGGTAGCGGACCTGGACCAGGGCCTTTCTGGGGGGTTCGTCAACCAGCCAGTTGAAAGATTTTACCACAAGCCCGAAGCTCAAGAGCTCTTCCCGGCGACCCACGACGATTTCATTCCGCTCCGGGTTGATGGCGATGACGTAGAGGGGATAGGGGGCACGAATCCCAAGGCCCCTTCGTTGCCCGATGGTGTAATGGAAGATTCCCCGGTGCTGGCCGAGGACCTTTCCGTCTCTTGTAACGATATTCCCTGGCCGTTCTTCCCCCAGGTGGCGCAAAAGGAACTCCCGGTAGTTCCCCCCAGGAATGAAACAGAGGTCCTGGCTCTGGGGTTTCTCTGCGACGGGGAGGGCCGCTTTCCGGGCAATTTCCCGGACTTCTTCCTTGGTGTAGTGTCCGAGGGGGAAAAGGAGGAAAGGGAGTGCCTCTTTGGGGATGGCGGAGAGAAAGTACGTCTGGTCCTTTTTGCGGTCTTTGGGCCGGCGGATAACGTACCTCCCGTCCTTCTTCTCAAGAAGGGCGTAGTGGCCGGTAGCGAGGAAATCGCACCCTAAGACCCTGGCATACTCAAGAAGCCTACCGAACTTCAGGTGGCGGTTGCAGAGAACACAGGGATTGGGGGTACGGCCCCGGCGGTACTCGGCGATAAAGTTTGCGATAATGATGTCCTCCATATCCTGAGAAAAATCCAGGACAAAGTGGGGCACACCGAGCAGGTGGCACACGGCCCTTGCGTCCTCTACAGCCCGGGCGCCACAGCATCGAGCTTCTCCTCCCTCTTCCCCAAGGCACATCGTGACCCCGATGACCTCAAAGCCCGCCTCTTTCAGAAGCAAGCAGGCCACGGAAGAGTCCACTCCTCCGCTCATCGCCACAAGCACACGCTGCTTCATCCTCCATCCATACTCCCTTTCTGGTATCCGGCAAGGTCAAGGGTCGCAAAGCGGTATCCCGCCTTTTTACAGAGCGCAAGAATTGCCTTCCGTATTCCGGGGTCAAGGACCCTGGGGAAATCCTGCTCCTCGAATTCCAGACGGACGATGTCCCCGTGGTGGCGGGCCCGGAGTCCCGAAAACCCAAGCTCCTCAAGAGACCTCTCGAGTTCCCCGACACGCTCAAGGAGCTCCGGCACAAGACGCGTTCCAGAGGGAATGCGTGTGGCCAGGCACGAGTACGAGGGTTTCCAGGCCGTGGGGAGGTTGAAGGCCGCAGAGAGCTCGCGGATTTCCCTTTTCGTGAGCCCGGCCTCATAAAGGGGTGAACGAACGCCGAGTTCCTCTTTGGCCAGAAGGCCCGGGCGGAATTCCCGCGTTTCGTCAGCATTGGTCCCATCGCACACCGGGATCTTCCCGGCAGCGGCTTTGAGTTTTGAGAAGAGGAATTTCTTGCAGAAGTAACAGCGTCTTTGACCGTTGGCGAGGATACCCTCTTCCTGCCAGATATCTACGGAGAGCACCTCCACGGGGAGTCCCAGGGTACGGGAGGTTTCCAGCGCCTCCTCTTTTTTGTAGGGAGGGACGAGGGGCGTGTCGATGAGGACTCCCCGTGCTTTCGGACCAAGAACCTGAAAGCTCGCCCACAAGAGGAACGTCGAGTCCACACCCCCTGAGTAGGCCACGACGACCTCCTGCAGGGAGGCCAGAATGTCCTTCAGCCTCTCGAACTTTGTGAAGGCGGCCGTCTTCACCATATTGAGAGATACCGTTCTCCAGTGTCCGGGAGAACCACAACGATGAGTTTGTCTCTGTTCTCCAGTCTTTTCGCTACCTCAAGCGCCGCCCAGGCAGCGGCTCCTGAGGAAATCCCGGCGAGAATACCCTCCTCTTTTGCCAGGCGTTCGGCGGTGGCAAAGGCAGCGTCGTCCTCAACCCGGATGATTTCGTCCACAAGCTCAAGGCGCAGAACATCGGGGACGAATCCTGCTCCAATCCCCTGGATTTTGTGCTGTCCGGGCTGACCCCCAGAAAGCACTGGCGAGCGGGCCGGTTCAACGGCCACCACCCGGAGGGATGGTTTGCGAGGCTTGAGCACCTCTGCTACCCCGGTGATGGTTCCCCCGGTCCCCACTCCGGCGACGAAGATGTCGATGGTCCCATCGGTATCCCGCCAGATTTCCTCTGCCGTGGTTTCCCGGTGGATTTTTGGGTTTGCAGGATTTTTGAACTGCTGGGGCATGAAGGAGTTCGGGATCTGGGCAAGGAGCTCCTCCGCCTTCCGCACCGCACCCCTCATGCCCTCTTCCTGGGGGGTCAGGACCACTTCGGCACCGAACCGGGTGAGAATCTTCCGTCGTTCCACGGAGACGCTTTCGGGCATCGTGAGGATAAGGCGGTACCCCCGCTGGGCGCAGACGAAAGCAAGGCCAATACCGGTGTTGCCGCTTGTGGGCTCGATAATGGTGGAGTCCGGGCCAAGAAGTCCCTGCCGCTCAGCCTCCTCAATCATCGAGACGGCAATCCGGTCTTTGACGCTTCCGCAGGGGTTGAAGAATTCGAGCTTTGCCGCAACCTTTCCCGGAAGTCCCTGGGCGAGTTTACTCAGGTACACAAGGGGAGTGTTGCCGATGAGTTTGGTGATGTTCTGGGCAATGCGCACGGGTCCTCCCCCCTCTCGTCGTTCAAAGAGGCAACGAACACTTCACCACAAAAAGGACAGAGCAGAAGAAGGTCCTCTCCGTCCCCAGGAGATTGCTCCACACTGTGGACACCGCACGAGGTTCCCATTCCCACCATGTTCTCACCCCTTTGGGATGCGTAGTGACTCGAGGACGTTTTCCTGACACTTCGGGACCTCGAGGACCCTGGAGGTTCCAGAGAAGTCCCGGACGATAACCGCCGTTTTCTCCGCATCGTTTTTCGTGTAGAAGGCGATGACCTGGGCGGAGCGTTCGATATCTTCGGGTCCTGCCGTTCCTCTTCCAAGGCCCAGGGGCCCTTTCCCGCCCTGGGGGAAGAAAAGGAAGTCTCCCTCCCGGGCAAGGCGAAGCAGCGCCCGGTTCTCACCTTCGTTCCTCCCCACGACGAGTTTGTACCAGGGGGTGAACCGGAAATGCCTCCCGAGCTTCAGAAGCTCGACGTTTTCGAGGGTGAACGCATCGTGGTCCAGGAGGTCTTTCAGGCGCTTCGAGAAGATAGGGTCGGTGAGCAGGCACCCCCCGGCAGGACTCGTGTACTCCTCAATTCCGAAGCGCTCTGCCAGTTCAAACTGCGCCTTTCGCCCCCTTCCGGCAATGCCGAGGAGATCTTCTCGCCTGACCCACCCCTCGAGTTCCGGGATGGTCGGAGGGAGGAGCTTTGCTGAAAGCGGCCGGAGCAAAAGCCCCGAAAGCCCGCTTTCTTTCTCGATGAGCCTGAGGGTATCTCGCATCTGGGATTTGGGACGTTGCCCGACGACCTCGCCAGTGAAGACGAACTTCGCTCCTTCTTCCTCCATGATGGCCTTTGCCTTTCGGAGCATGAAGATTTTACAGTCAATGCAGGGGTTAAGGTTTTTCCCGTAGCCAAAGCGAGGATTTCGGACAATCTCAAGGTATTCCTCACCTACCTGGACTTCCCGGAACTCTGCCCCCAGCCGCTTCATGACCCCTTCGAGGAAAGCCTTTCTGCCGAAGAAAGGACTTGTGAAGTGGAGCGCCACGACCTCAATCCCCTGGGATCGGATGAGGGCTACCGCGATGGAGCTATCGAGTCCTCCAGAAACAAGACCAACGGCCTTCATGGTACCTCCTGTCATATGGAGTAGTCAGGGAGTTGCGACTTCTCCCGGGCAATGCGCACGACTTCGGCAAGGGTTACCCCTCCAAGAGTCCTGACAATGGTCTCCTGGAGCTTCTTCCACACCTCCCGGGCGGCGCAGGACGAAGCCCGATGGCAGATGGCCTCGTCTCGCAGGCAATCCACAATGACGACCTTCCCCTCCAGGGCCTCCACGATCTCGAGGACTGTGATGGCCTCTGGAGGTCGGGCAAGCTGGTACCCTCCCTCTGCCCCTCGCTTGGAAGAGATGAGACCTGCAGAGCGCAGAGGAATGATGAGTTGCCCCAGGTATTTTTCAGAGATTTCTTCTCTCTTCGCAATATCCCGAAGGAACACAAATCCCCCCTCGTCGTAAGAGAGGGCAAGCTCTATCATGAGCCGGAGTCCATATCGGGAACGGGTTGAGAGTCGAATCGTCTATCCCCCCAAAATCTATAAATATTATCGCTTTAGTAGCATTATAGGGGAAAGCTCTCCCGGTGTCAAGGGCCATCAGGCTCTGGATTGAACGTTGTGGGATGGGTCCAGGACCTGGCCGGGGAAAGGCGTCCCCAGCAAGCGGGCATCCAACCTTCTCTGCGCAGGGTCAGGAAGCTACTTTATGGAGCCCTGGAGTATTCCCCTGATGATGTGCCTTTGCATGAAAAGGTAGAAGATGATGACCGGGGTGATGCTCAGGATAAGCGATGCAAGGAGGAGTCCGTATTCTGAGGTATAGGTCCCGTAGAAGTAGTACGTAGAAAGGGGGAGGGTTCTGTTTCTGGGGGAAATGAGGACGAGAGACGGCAGGAGAAAGTCGTTCCAGATCCACAAAACGTCGAGGATGGCCACTGTTGTGGTTGTAGGTTTCAGAAGGGGGAAGACGATTTTAAAAAATGCCTGGAACCTCGAGCATCCGTCGATCATGGCTGCCTCCTCTAACTCGAGGGGAATGCTCTTGATGGCGCCGTGGTACAGGAAAACCGCAAAAGAGCACCCAAAGCCGAGGTACATGTACATAAGGGTCCAGCGGTTGTTGAGGAGTCCAAAAGACCCGTATATCTTCACCAGGGGAATCATGATGGCCTGGAAGGGGATGAGCATGGAGGCGACCATGAGGAAGAACATGAACCTGTTGAATTTCCAGGGAAGCCTCGCGAAGAGATAGGCAGTCATGGAAGAGAAAAAGACAATGAGGGCGGTACTCAGGACGGTGATGACCAGAGAGTTCCAGAAGGCATAGGGGTAGTTCATCTTTCTGAAGGCTTCGATGAAGTTGGCCAGGTGGAAAGCTGAAGGGAGGCGGAACGGGTTGGCGATAATCTGGTTGCGGTCTTTGAAGGCGTTGACGAAAACGAGGAAGAAAGGAATGAGGTAGAGTACAAGGAGAAAGTACAGGAAAGAGAGCCTGAGCGCCTCAAAAATTCCTTCCCGGTACCTTTGCCGTTGCGCCATCACTGTTCGACCTCTAATCGCTTCCCGAGGTACACCTGGGCGAGGGTGACACCGACGATCATCGCAAAGAGGAAGAACGCTTCAGACTGACCGATTTCATATTGCTGTGCTAAGAACGCCTTTTCATAGACGTGCATGGCCACGAGTTCTGTGCTCTTGTAGGGGCCTCCCTCGGTCAGGGCCTTGTTCAGGTCGTAAACGATGAAGCCTCGCTGGAGGGAGAGGAAGATGCAGACGGTGGTGAAGGGGGTTAAAAGGGGGAGGATGACGTACCGCAGTCTCTGGAGGCCTGTGGCTCCCTCAATGGTGGCTGCTTCAACGAGGTCTTTCGGGATGCCCATGAGTCCGGCGATATAGATGACCATCATGTACCCGGAGGATTGCCACACACTGACGATGACAAGTGCCCAGAATGCCTTGTCTGGATGGGCAAGCCAGGAGCGAAGGAAGAGCTCCCATCCGAATCGTTTCCCAACGTAGACCAGGACGTTGGAGAAGACGAAGCGCCATATGAGGCCCAGAACAATGCCCCCTATGAGATTCGGGACGAAAAAGCCGGCCCGCAGGAAGTTCTGTCCTCGAATCCCGCTGGTCAGAAGGTACGCAAGGGTAAAGGCGATGACGTTCGTGAGGACGACAGTGTACGCCACATACTTGAGGGTGAGGCCAAAAGATGTCCAGAACGCCTTGTCCTCGAAGACCATCCGGTAGTTCTTGAGGCCCACAAAGAGGTATGTTGCTGACAGACCATCCCAGTTCGTCAGGGTGAGGTAGACGCCAAAGAGAAATGGGAGAATGACCACAGTGAAGAACGCAAAGGTGGTGGGTCCGGCAAACAGAAGGTACGTTCCAACCTTCCCGAAAGGGGTTTTCTCTGAAACCATTTTCTTGGCACACTCCGAAGCACCCGGAAGGAAAGCTTTCCTTCCGGGTGCTCTCCCAGGATGCTATTTCACATTTTTCCAGTAGTTTTCAATCTCGTCAAGGAGTTCATCCCGGCTTATGGCATTGCCCAGGTACTTTTGCATGAAAGCACCCACCATGCGCCAGTGGTCCGCCGGGAGGTCAAGGACGAACTGGAGCGTTTTCCCTGCCCTGACGTACTGGAGGATTGACTTAGCCAGAGGGTCCCTTGGCTCGAGGGTAATGTTCTTGAAAGCCGGGATGATGCTGAGTTTGTTGACCAGCATGTCCTGGCCCTTTGCGTCGTACACCAGCCAGTTCAGGAAGTCTTTGGCCGCCTGTTGTTCTGCTTCAGAGCTCTGTTCTCTGTCAAGAATCAGGAATTTGGTGGCACCCACGGGGATCTGGGAGTTCCCGTAATCGTCGGGATTGTCGCTGATGGGAACGGGCAGGAAGCCGTACTCGCCTTCAGGGTCGAGTTCGCTAAGCTGTGGCCAGGCCCAGTTGCCCATGAACCACATGGCGACCTCTCCAGTGCCCAGAAGATACGAGCCTCGGTCATACGTTCCGGAGAGCGGGTCATCTTTGTCGATGTTGTACGCTCTCATGACGTCGAAGGTATCAAGGAGACCATTCACGATGCTGTTCTGCTGGAGATCCACCTTTCCGGCCCGCAAGTCCTTGAGGAATGCATCGACCTGTTTGGGATCCGGCGACTGGGCGGCATAGGCTATCGCGAAGAAATGCGCTCCCAGGGACCAGTCAAGGGGGGATATGACAAGCGGTGCGACACCGGCGTTCTTGAGCTCTTCAAAGAGTGCTTGGAGGTCTTTCCTTGTGCGTATTGAAGAAGGATCGAAGCTCTTCCCCAGCGCTTTGTCCAGGACCTTTTTGTTGTAGATGAGCCCGTATCCCTCGACGGCAAAGGGGAAGCCGACGACGGTTCCATCTTCAAGGGTTGCCATGTCCAGGCTTCCAGGAATGGCGTCCTGCACCCATCGTTCACCGGTGAGGTTCAGGGCCTTGTCCTGGAATTTCTTGACATCACCGGCATCCACCATGGCGATGGTCGGCGCGTTTCCTGAAGCGTACATGGAGACGACCTTCTCAAAGGGCGACTGGCCAACCGGGCAGGGAATCACTTCGACCGTCACGTCTTTGGCGATTTCGCTGTAGAGGGCAGCGATTTCCTCAAGCTGTGCCTGGATCTCTCCTTTGGAGTTCAGAAACGTGATGTTCACCTTGGCGCTGGCGGTAACTGATATGGCTGCGGAGAACACCAGTGCGGCAATCAGAAAGAACGCAAGTTTCCTCACCTTTCTCCTCCTCCTTTATAGAAGGGTTTTTCTGGTGGTATTATAGTTTTCTCTTCCCCGTATGTCAACCGTTTGACATACAGGAGCTCTTTTAAAATAGCTTCTCTTTTGTCCCCCTTGAGGGGTCGCTATAGGTGACCGTGAAGTTAAACGTTTGCGCATTCGCCTCCAGCGTGGCTTCGTACTCGTCCTTCTTCCACCGAAGGACCAAAAGGTGCTCGCTGTTTGTTTCCTGGATAGCGAAGTCCCCCGAAAACGCCGGATAGGTGTTGCGGAATCGCATGAGTTGAAGGAGCTTCTGGACCACGGGCCGGCGAAGATTTTCCTCAACCTCTTCCACGGTGTAGTAGTGGCGGTTGATGTCCCTTCCCTGCTTCGTCCTCTCCACGAGCTCAATGTCGTTTTCTCCCGCAAGTAGCCCCACGTAGTACACCTGAGGGATACCGGGGGCGAAGAACTGTATCGCTCGTGCCAGAAGGTATGCATCGTCGTTGTTGCCGAGGGCTGAGTAGTAGGTGCAGTTGATCTGGTAGATGTCCAGGTTGTTGTACGCCGTTGTGCTGTAGATTCTCTTGACGTTTGCCCCCCGGGAGTACAGGTACTCTTTGGTCTTCTCGATTTCCTCATCGGTTAAAAGGTCCTTCACATCAACTACTCCAATCCCGTCGTGGGTATCAAGAGTGGTGAATTGTTTCCTGGGACATATCCGCAGCCAGTCGACGAGGCGCGTCGTTGAGCCGCTGTAGAGGGTGTGGAGGACGAGCATTGGCAGAGCGAAGTCGTACACCCAGTATCCCCGTTCCGCGAGCTTGAGCTGGAACGAGTAATGTTCGTGGACCTCCGGGAGGATTTCCACGCCGTAGGGCGCGAGCACCTCCCGGCAGAACTCAAGGAGTTCCCATATCTCCGGTTCGACAAAGAAACAGTTTGTTCCGCGCTTTTTGATGGTGTAGGCGACGGCGTCAAGCCTTATGAGGGAGGCGCCTTTCTTTGCAAGGTATTCAAGGGTCTTTTTGATAAAAGCTCGGGTAACCTCGGAGGTGACGTTGAGGTCAATCTGTTCATCGCTGAAGGTGCACCAGATTTTCTCCGTGGTGCCATCGGCGAACTCCACGATGACATAAGGCGGTCGGGGCTTCCTCTTGTAAATCATGTCAAGTTCCTGCACCGTGGGTTCCCCACAGGGCCAGATGTCTCTGTACCGGATGAACATCGTGGCGTAAGGGGATTCGTCCTTCCGGGCCAGGAAATCCTGGAAGAAGATGGACTGACGGGAGATATGGTTGATCATGAAGTCGAACATCAGGTAGAAATCTTCCCTCAACGCTTCAATATCGTCCCACGTGCCGAAGGCTTCATCGACCTTCTCATAGGTGATCGGGGCAAAGCCCCGGTCTGCCGAAGAGGGAAAAAACGGCAGGATGTGGAGTCCCCCGATGGCCTCGCGGAAGTGCTTTTTTAGAAGGTATTTCAGCTCTTTGAGATTCCTGCCCATGCTGTCTGCGTACGTGATGAGCATGATTTTATTGGGAACCGGCATGGCTAACGCTCACCCTCGCCTTTCTACTCAGAAATCGAAATCCGGGAGTTCCGTGAGCCCGAGTTCTACCGCAAGGTCCATAAGGTCTTTGTCGTGGTGGTATCGTACCTCCCAGAGAGTGTCGATGACCATCGTGGCGCCCTCGTTGAGGGTGAAGGGCGGCCACTTTGGGATCCACTCATGAGTGGGGTCCCCGGTGTACGCAAAGTGAATCCACGCCAGGCTCACCATGTGTGCTAAGATTTTTGCCGCTATCCCTCCACCGGTTGCGGTAGGGACGAGGTCGGTGTTGTCGAAGACATAGGGGAGTTCTGCACAGTGCCAGGCCATACCCACACCGTCCATAACCGGAGCTTCGTAAGCAAAGACGTAGGTGTACACGGGGGCGCCTTTTTGTGCGGCCTTTTTCCGTGCTGCCTCTAAGGTTGCAGGACGAAATGCGGTGTCCACGAAGTACGCATCGGCAGGTTTCTTATTTGGGTAGGCCTTCATGAACGCCTGAAGGGCGTCCTGAGCCCTGGGACCGTATTTTTCGGCGAGTTTCGCCAGAACCTTTTCCATGCTCCAGGTGTCTTTGTTGTCGCAGAGAAGGTCAACAGCCTCGCTGGTGATGATGGTGGTGAATTCGTTGAGGACCGTTCCCATGATCATGGGGATGTCCCGGGCTTGAGGGGTGAATTCCTCGGCGACCGGGTGCACGGGGATGTACACGCCATCGAGGACCGGCCCCCACATATAGCGTATGTTCAATTCCTGTGAAACTTGCCTTTTGGCGCTGTTAGCTGCCTCAAGGAGTACATGGTACGGCACTTCCTGGAGCTTATCGACGTCCTTTGGGGAGAGGTTGAGGTTTTTGAGGGTCAAGGCTGCTACCCGTTCAGCAGCCTCTTTCTCATTGAGGGTCATCCCAAAACCAAAGGCAATGCCACTTTGAATAACGGCCTTGTGGAACAATCCCCGTGCTGCGGGGGTTGCCGCCAGGGCGAGGATTTTTGCCCCACCACCGGAATTCCCAAAAAGTGTGACGTTCTCAGGATTGCCCCCGAACTGCTCGATGTTCTCCCGTATCCACTCCAGGGCGGCCACGATGTCAGCAATGCCCACGTTTGCCGAATACCTGTATGCCTCACCGCAAAGAGAAAGGTCAAGAAAGCCCAGGACGTTCAGGCGGTGGTTGAGGGAGACGACCACAACATCCCCTTTTTCGCTGAGATTTCGGCCATCGGTGAGGGGGGAAAGGGACGATCCAGCACTGAAAGCGCCACCGTGGAGGTAGACCATAACAGGGCGCTTTTTCCCATCCGCAAGCCCCGGTGTCCAGATGTTCAGGAACTGGCAGTGCTCGTTCTGCTCAAGGTATACGTGGGGATTGAAGAACTCATCTCGTGCGACTCTATCCCGCACCGGGCTCTGGTAGCATATCTCACCGTACCTTGTGGCGTCACGAATGCCGCTCCAGGGATTGACCCTCTGGGGCATCATGAAGCGCCTGGCCTGGGCATATGGTATCCCACGGAAGGTGTAGATACCCCGGTCGATGAACCCTAAAAGTTTCCCTTCCGAGACTTCCACCACCGC
>APCU01000057.1 GCA_000347575.1 Candidatus Caldatribacterium saccharofermentans OP9-77CS
GTAAGACAAAACCCCTTACTTCCGGCGCCGGTCATCCTCTGGATGTCTTCTAGGGTTCTTGCTCCCTGGCGGATGGCAGAGCGTATCTCCTCTTCCGTGACCCGACTGCAGTAACAGATGTACTTCGGAAAAGCTCCGTCCTTGTACCATACGGGAATCTTGAGGTCTTCTTTCTTCAGGGTCTTCCCAGAGGCATCAAAGTAGACCACCGGGCAATGTGGATTGAGGCAAAGGCGGTAAGTCGTCGTTTCGTGTACGGTGTCCCTCAGGGCCTCCCTCACCAGGTGCTTCACAGTGAGGGCCAGAACGTTCTGACCCTCACTGTGGCATATAGGGCACAGTGCCTTCTTCATGGTCTCACGAACGGAGTTTTTGAAGGGCTTCTTTGAGCTCCTCAACGGTTGGGACTTTCCCGGAAAAGAGCACCGTTCCGTCAACGACCACAGCAGGGGTCATGCGGACTCCCATTTTAGCGAACTCTCTGGGGTCGGCAACATGAGTCACCTCTGCATCAATCCCCAGGGCCCTGCACGCTTCTCGGACGTTGTGTTCAGTTGCCTTGCACTTCGGGCATCCCATGCCGAAAACGGCAATGTTCACGGGTATCCACCTCCTCAGGGAGCGAAAATGAAATTCCCGAAAAACCAGCCGACCACTGTACCGAGGAGGACAATGGTCGCAACGTACACCAGAGCTTTCTTTCCCCCGAAGACCCGGGCGATGGCCAGCCAGTTGGGGAGGCTCAGGCCGGGTCCAGTGAGGAGGAGAGCCAGCGCTGGTCCCTTGCCCATGCCGAGTTTCATAAGGGTGCTCACGAAAGGCGCTTCGGTGAGCGTGGCGAAGTAACTTACAGCACCGATGAGCGTGGCAAGGAAGGAGGACCGGATGCTGTTCCCCCCAAGCCAGGTACGAATCCAGGTCTCAGGGAGGAGCTTTCCGATAACGCCGACCACGAAAACACCAAGAAGAAGCAGGGGAAAGATGAGCCGCACAAACCAGAAGGTTTCCCGAAGCCATTCCTGTATGGCTTTCGGGGGAAAGGCAAGCTTTGCGTACGTGGCGAAGATCGCAGTCAGTGCCGCCCAGAGAATGACCTTGTGGAGGTAGGGTCCGCTCCGGATGAGGTAATTGGGGAGGAGAAGGGAAAGGAGAACGAGGAAGAGGAGAAAGGCGCTTCGCCTCTCAAGAATCGCACCTTTTGGCTGACTACTACCTCCTTCGGAAGACACGGGTACTGTGTGCTCTCTCTGGAAAGCGAGGCTCATGATGCTGCCGACAAGAAAAGCCATGATGATCGCCGCGACCACCCGGGCGAAGGCCATAGAGGCTCCAAGGAGGCTTCCAGTGTAGGTGAGGGCAAGGACATTGGTGGCTGGGGCCACCCAGAGGATGATGAAGGCAACACCAACAGTCGCACCGCCAAAATAGAGACCACTGGCAACAGGAATCACCGTGCAGGAACAGGCGGCAACAAAGAAGCTTGCTATGCTGGCCAGGGAGAACGAGGAAAGTTTCGACCGTTTCTCGCCGAGGTATTCGAGGATAACTTCCCGGTTGATGAAGCTGACGATGCCCCCTGCAAGGAGAAAGGCAGGCACAAGACAGGTGAGAACGTGCGTGGCCACGTAGTCCTTCAAAGCCAAAAATCCGGCCACGACCACATCGCGCATGGTGCCTTCACCCCTGGGTATTGTTCTCCCTCCATTATACTCTCCGCGTCAACATTGCCCCAGTGTGGAGTTTTTCGGTGTTCTGGGGTTCGCCAGAGGTTTACTTCAGGTATAATTGAGAAAAGGGGGTTAGAAAAGATGGTGCGCGTTCTTGTTCTTGCGCTTTGTGCGGTGGTGTGCTGTTCCTTTTCGGCTTCAGCTGAGGAATTCGTGTCTTACGTTTCTCCTCTTGCCGGCTTTGCCATAGCTTTTCCTGAGGGGTGGGAAGTCGAAAATCCTCCGGAATCTTTTGATCCCACCCTCATGCTTTCGGCTCGTTCTGGGGAGGCATGGGTGTGGGTGACCCTGGAGTACCGGTATTACACTTCTTTTGACGCCTTCAAGGAACGGGTGCGCAGCGATATTCTCCTGTACCCGGGTGTGCAGATTCTCGGTGAGGGGAGGACCGAGATCGACCACGTCCCCGCCTACTGGTACGTGTATTCCTTCCCCGAATGGGGAAGGGAAATGCAGGGAATTCTCTACCTCTTCTCCAGGAATGAGGGGTTTTACCGGATTATTTGCTGGACGTCGAGAGAAACCTTTGACGCGGTTTTCCCAACCTTTCGAAAGATTGTTCGAAGTTTCACGACGAGAATGAAACAGGCTCCTGAATGAGGATGACAAAAGGGCATCTGAAGTTTGCCATTCTCGTTGTCGTTGTTGCGGTTCTTTCGGGATTTTTGCTTTTTGCTCAGGTTCGCTCTTCTATCCCTTTTTTTGCTCATCTGAGCCCTGCAAACAGTAGCTCCCTTTCGTGTACGGCCGGGGATGTTCTTCTTGTCGTGGCTCCCCACTGTGACGATGAGGTCTTTGGAGCAGGAGGGTTCATATACGATGCAGTGAAACAGGGGGCCAGGGTCTATGTGGTTGTGGTGACGAATGGTGAGGCCTTCAGGTTTCTCGTGAGTCGACCGAGCCGAGCNCCCCTTCTTGGAGACCGTCGGCAGAGAGAAACTTTAGAGGCCCTTGAGGTTCTGGGGGTCCCGAAAGACCATGTGTTTTTCCTCGGGTATCCCGACCGGGGTCTGGAGCTCCTCTGGTATGAGCACTGGTTACCGGACATTCCCTATTTTTCTCGTCTCACCCGGAGGGAGTTCACTCCGGATACAAGCTTCAGGCCGGAGAGCCCATACTGCGGCAAGAGCGTGGTTGCTGATCTTGAGGAAATCCTCCGTATGGTGCGGCCCACTCTCGTTCTCACTGCATCCCCCTTTGATACCCATCCTGACCACCGGGCAGTATACAACTTCACCATGTATGCGCTGGAACGCCTCCGCTATGAGGACCCCTTTTTCGAGAATACCCGGGTGTTCTGGTACCTCGTTCACTGGAACTTCTGGCCCCATGGGAGCCTGACCGGACCGGGAGTGAAACTCATCCCCCCCAGGGAACTCCTTGTGCCCACCATCCAGTGGCGGTACTACTTCCTGGGGAAGGACACCGTTTTTGCCAAAATGCGGGCAGTTCGAAAATACCGTTCCCAGTCTGTGGGAGGATATCCTTTGAGCTTTGTCCGGGCCAATGAACTTTTCGTTGAGGCCCGCAAAGCCAGGATTCCCACCCTTTTTGAAGGAATTACGGTTGATGGACAATGGGATGACTGGGATGGACCGAACATTACCTTCTCCTCGCCAGAAGTACGAATACGGCAAAATGGGGTCCGGAAGGCCTCCTTGCCTTCCTTCCTTGCTATGGCAAAAGATGCCGAATACCTGTACCTTGCCGTCCACCATCTGTCCTCGAAAGAAGTAAGGTACCGTTTCCATTTCCTGCCTGTTGTCCCTCTCCGGGGTGAGGAAACCGTCGTAGATGTGGAGGTGGGAACGGAAGGCCCGAAGGTAGTTGCAATTCCCTCAGAAGACGGGTCCCTCAGGGCTTTACGGTACGCCATGGGAAAAAATGGCCTTGAAGTGGCCGTTCCTCTTGAGCTTCTGCACCATGCGGCAACCGTATTCTTCAAGATGGAAGTTCTCGAAGGCAAGCGGGTACTTGCTGAGACGATCTGGAAAGTACTGACGTTCTGAGGAGGAGGAGAAGTGCCAGAACTTACGGTTCTTGTGCTCTTTGGNGGAAAGTCTGTGGAACANGAGGTCTCCTGGGAATCGGCCCGAAACGTNGTTGCGGCGCTGAATCCTGAGAAGTACAAGGTGCTGCTTGTGGGCATTGACAAGGATGGCCTCTGGCGACTCTGTGAGAAGGAGGACCTTGAACGAGGGGAGTGTTCTCAGCACTGTGAAGAGGTGGTGCTCCTTCCCCATCCTGAAGGGGGGAGGCTGTACAGTCTCTCCCGCAGGGAGGTCGTTGCTACCCCGGATGTGGTTTTCCCCCTGCTCCACGGGACCTTTGGGGAGGACGGGACGCTCCAGGGGCTTCTTGAGATGGCGAATCTCCCATACGTCGGTTCTGGGGTTCTGGGCTCTGCTATCTGCATGGACAAGGAAGTGACCAAGAGACTCCTTCGGGAGGCGGGACTTCCGGTAGTACGTTTCCTCTGTGTCAGGGGAAGCACTATTCCCAGCTTTTCTGAAGTCGCCGATATCCTGGGGGTCCCGTTTTTTGTAAAGCCGGCAACCCTTGGGTCTTCGGTAGGTACGGCGAAGGTGGAAGGTCGTGAGGATTTTGAACGCAAGATCGCCGAAGCCTTTCAGTATGATGACAGGGTCCTCATCGAGGAGTACATCGCCGGGAGGGAAATCGAGTGCTCGGTTCTGGGCAACGAAGAGCCTCTCGCCTCACTGCCCGGAGAAATCGTTCCGCGCCACGAGTTCTACTCCTATGAGGCCAAGTACCTGGACCCTGAAGGGGCAGAGCTCCTTGCTCCTGCGCCGCTTGATGAGGAAACAACGCGAAGGGTACAGGAACTTGCCCTTCTGGCCTTCAGGATATGTCGATGCGAGGGCATGGCCCGGGTGGACTTCTTCGTGCGGGAGAGAGAGATTTTCATCAACGAGGTGAACACCATTCCGGGGTTCACAAAAATCAGCATGTACCCGAAGCTCTGGGAGGTGAGTGGCATCCCTTACCCGGAGCTCCTTGATCGCCTCATCGAACTTGCTCTGAAACGGGCACAGGAAAAGCGAAGGCTCAAGAGGAGTTTCCGCTAAAGATTCAGGAGGTGCCCGGGAACACCCCGGGCACCGCTTTGTTACTCCACGGTGAGCTGGGCTTTTCTGTCACCGAATTTGTTGCAGTGGGCGAAAACCTCAAGGACATCGCCCTTCTTCGCATCAACAACGAGGTATTGAGCTTGCTGTTCCTGGGCCGAGGACTGGGAGAAAAAGCGCTGGAGAATGACCTCTTTTCCGTTCAGGAAGACCCGGATCTCGTCGATGTAGTGGTCACCCTGGGGATTGGGAACGCTGTGGATGACGCGGATGACAAGAAGCGACGTTTCGGGATCAAAACTTACCGCAATCTGCGATGGGGGATGGGCAAGCGCTAAGCTTCCTGCAAAGACCGAAAGAGCAAGGCCAATCATCAGGCAGAGGCTTTTCGGCGACACTGGCGTCTCCTTTTCGGGGCTTCTTCGACCTTGACCATGGGTTGTCCGCAGCACACAAGCTCTCCACCGCCGACTTCCTTCACTTCCACCACGTTGCCACAGACCTCACAGCGGAAAATCTCTCCCACCTTTTCCACCCGGGGCACTGCAAACCACCTCCTGTATTTTTTTATAGAGAACCATCGAGCTTCTTTCCAATTCCCTGGATTTCCCTATAATGGAAGCGAGGTGATACGGTGGACGCATTTTGGGCCTTTCTGAAATCCTTTGTGGTGCTCATCGTTATCCTTGACCCTTTCTTAGGGATGGCGACCTTTCTCGCCCTCACCCGCAAGATGTCCGAGAGAGAGCGAATGGAACAGGCTTTCCTCGCTGTCCTTGTAGCCTTTGTGCTCCTTGTCATTTTCCTCTTCGGGGGGCAGGCCCTGTTTTCTCTTCTTGGGATTTCCTTTTCCAGCTTCATGGTGGCGGGAGGGGTGATCCTGCTCCTCCTTGGCATTGAGGATATCCTGGGGTTGCAGTTTTCCAAAAAAGAGGCTGACACCAGAGCCATTGCCGTGGTCATCGGGACACCGCTTCTCTGCGGTCCAGGGGCCATTACCTCCATCATTGTTCTTGCAGGAAAGTATGGGTATTTCATCCCCTTCCTGGCCCTGGTGAGCACCCTTTTTGTCACCTGGGTACTGCTCCTTTTCGCTCCCAAGATTGCGGTGTTCCTTGGGGAGCGAATTGTGGAGGTGCTCTCAAGGGTTCTCGGGCTTTTGCTTTCGGCCATTGCCGTAGAATTTGTGAAGGAGGGCATTCTGACGATGATTACGGAGGTTGTGCAGCGGTGAAACGTGGCGTTCTCCTCATCCCCTTTTTCCTTGCCCTCATCGTGATAGGTGTGGGTATCTCAGGAGCAGGATCGGTGATTCCCGAGATTGCAGAGCGCTTTTCCCTTCCTTATGCCCTTTCCGGAAAGGTGTTCTTCTTCCAGGGTCTGGGGTACTTCCTCGCCCTGATTTTTGGAGGTATCCTGGGGGACTTTGTGTTCCGGGGAACGGTGCTCCGTCTGGGGCTGCTCCTGGCAGTGCTTGGATTTCTGGGCATCGCCGTGGGGTCATCTTTTTCTTGGCTTCTCTTTGCATTTCTGGTCATGGGGGTTGGGGTGGGCTTTGTGGACTGCATGGTGAATCCTGTGGCCCAGAGCCTTTTCCCGGAACGCCCTGGAGAGGTGCTCAACCTCATCCATGCGTTCTTCGGCCTTGGGTCGCTCCTTGCGCCAAGGCTTTACGCTTTCCTCCATACCCGGGGATACGGTTTCCAGAGCCTGTATGGGCTCGTCACAGGGCTTGTGGCAGTGACCGCGGGGCTGTTCTTTCTGCCATTCATCCCCCGGAATATCAGCGCTCCTCCGGGGAACGCGGTCTTCCGGGCTTTTACCCGGAAAACTTTCCTCCTTCTTGGGGGGACGATGCTCCTTTACGCGGCTGGGGTGAGTACTCTCAACGGGTGGCTGGTGACCTACCTGAAAGGCCGGGGGTTGCCTCAGGTTGTCGGAGCCGTGTACCTTTCCTACTTCTGGCTGGGGCTTCTTGTGGGTCGTTTTGCCCTTGCTTCGTTCTCCGAGCGAGCCGGATACCTCACCCTGATGCGGGCAAACGCTCTTGGGGGTGCTCTGGGGATAGCACTGTTTCTCGTTCTTAGAACTTCCTCCTTTCTGGCACCTCTTCTGCTCTTCTTTGCGGGGTTTTCGCTCTCAACGCTCATCCCCCTCACGCTCACCTATGCCATGGTTGCCTTTCCTGAGGTATCTTCTACGGCTTCGGGCTGGGTGCTGTTCAATAATGGTCTTGGAACCTTCCTCTTCCCCTGGCTTTTCGGCTTTGTTGGGGGACGGTTTGGTTTTGCGGTGGTTCTGGCCGCTGTGCCCTGTGCCCTTCTGGGGGTTTTCCTGTTCCAGCAACTTCTCGTTTGGGTAGGGAGAAGGATTCTTGAAGAGAAAGGAGCGGTGACCCGTGCGGATCGAAGACCTTGAGGCACAGCTTGATGACTTCGATGTTGAGCGAAGGAAGGCAGCGTTTCTCAAGCTTTCTGAAGCTTACCGGAGGGGGGAGATTTCCTTCCCTCCACCTCGCCCGGTGGTGAACCTCCACTTCCACACCTTCTTCTCCTTCAACGCCTGTGGGTATTCGCCTCTCCACATCGTGTGGCGGGCAAAAAAGGAGGGTCTCAGTGTAGCGGGGAGTGTCGACTTTGACGTCTTAGATGCTCTGGAGGAGTTCCGGTTTGGGGGATTCACCCTGGGGCTTCCCGTGGTTTCGGGTCTTGAGACCCGGATTTACCTCCCTGAGTTCCGGAATGAAGAGCTGAGCTCTCCCAACGAGCCTGGCATTGCCTATTACATGGGGAACGGTTTTGTGCGTCTTCCTGAGGAAGGGACCCGGGCTCTTGAAACCCTGCGGAGGCTCAAGCGGATCGCTCAGGAGCGGAATAAAAAGATTATCGCCCGGGTCAATGCGTATCTTCAGGAGGCTGCTATCGACTATGAAGCTGATGTCCTGCCTCTTACCCCCTCCCACAATCCCACCGAGCGCCACATTGTTGTGGCCTATGTCAGGAGAGCAGAGAGCGTTTTCCCAGATCCCCGGGATCGTGCCCGTTTCTGGGCGGAAAAGCTTGGTGTTCGGGAAGAAGAAGTCCAGGTTTTGGAGAAAGACCGGGCTTCGTTCTATGATTTCATCCGCTCACGCCTCATGAAGTTCGGCGGCGTAGGATACGTTCAGCCCGATGTGGGGGATTTCCCCAGGATTCAGGAAGTGAACGAGATGATTTTCTCGGTAGGTGCCCTTCCTTCCTTTTCCTGGCTTGACGGGACCCGGAGTGGGGAGGCCGACCCTGAGAGACTTATCGCTTTCTGCGAGGCCAATGACGTAGAAACCTTTTTCCTCATTCCTGACCGGAACTGGAATATTCCCGACGATGAGGAACGGAAACTCAAGGTCCGCAAGCTCTACGAGTTTGTGGAAACGGCGAAAAAGCACCATTTCCCCGTCTTTGTGGGCACGGAGCTCAACCGTTACGGCCAGAAGTTCGTTGACGACTTCGATTCTCCATACCTTGCACCTTTAGCGGACTTTTTCCTGGAGAGTGCCTGGGTGCTCTGGGGCCATGCGGTCCTTGAGATGTCCTCACGACGGGGGTACGGGAGCAACTGGGCGAAGCGCACCTTCAAAAGCCGTGAAAAGAAAAACCGCTTTTTTGCTCGTGTCGGGATGCGAACCCCGGCCAATCCAGGGGCGGTGCAGAAACTCGGCGAACGTGCGACCGAAGACCTTTTACGGGAATTTGGGGAGTAGTTCTCTGTGGAGTGCTTCCAGGGCAAGAGAGGCCTTTTCATGGATAACGAATCGGGCCTTCCAGTCGAAGGGGGTCGGGGTGAGGTTGATGATGCCAAGAAGCGGCGTGTACGAGGGGAGGAAATTCGCCGGTGACACCTGGAGGCTCGAACCGATAACCAGAAGAGGCAGGCGGTGAGCGAGCTCTGTGGCCTCTTCGAAACACGGTGGGAGCATGTCGCCGAAGAGCACGACATCCGGCCGGATCATTCCTCCACACGGACACCGGGGTGGGACTTCACCCCGGGCGACCTTTTCCTCAAGGACCTCGATGGGGAAAGAGGCATGGCACATCACACAGTGACCTGAGCGAAGGTGTCCGTGGATTTCGAGGACCCTCCGGGATCCTGCCTCGATGTGGAGGCCGTCGATGTTCTGGGTCACAACGGCCTCCACAAGGCCTCGTTTTTCCCACTCGGCAAGGATTTCGTGGGCTCTGTTGGGTCTGGCGTTCTTGAAGCGCATGAGGACCCGGAAACCAACCCCGAAAAAGACCTGAGGGCGCTCAAAGAGGGCTTCGGTGGAGAGGACTTCAACCGGATCATACTGTTCCCAGAGACCTGTTTGAGGGGTCCGGAAATCAGGAATTCCGCTTTCGGTAGAAATCCCCGCTCCGGTGAGGACAAGCCAGGGTCTGCGGTCCCAGAGGAGGGCAGCAATTTCCTTGGGATGCCACGACATCTCAGCGTTTCTTTTTCCCGTTCCGGTGCCTCTTGAGGTCTGAGAGCTTCTCTTGACTCTGTTTCAGGAACCGGTTCATTTTCTGCTCGAAACTCGCCCGGCTCCTCTCGAGTTTCTCAAGGTACTCCTTGTCCTCGTTCACCCGCTTGATGGAGAGGTCAATCTTCCCATCAGGAGAGATACCGATAACCTTAACCTTCACCCGGTCGTTGATTTTGAGGTAGTCGTTCACATCCTTCACAAAGTGGTGGGCGATTTCAGAGATGTGCACAAGACCCCGTTTGCCATCTTCAAGCTCAATGAAAGCACCGAAGCGGGTGATGCCCACAACCTTCCCTTCCACGACGCTGTCGATTTCCACCATGAACCTGAAACTATCCTCCCTCTTTAAAAATTGAGCATATTATACAAATCCCCTGAAAAGGTGTCAATGCGCTTCAGGAGAAGGCAAGAGGTCCTCAAGGAACCTCTCTGGAAGCCCACTCCGGGGGTAGGCCTCCTTGAGGGGGGTAAGGTCATACTCACAGCGGCGAAAGGAAACCCAGAGTTTCTCCCCAACCTCAAGCAGGGCCCAGGCTGCCCTCCAGTCACCGTCCTTTGGCCGTCCGACGCTCCCGTCGTTCACGATGAAGAGTCCGTTGACCTCCCGGAAAAAGGGGATATGGGTATGACCGCAGACGAGGACATTGGCGCTTTCGCCAGCCATCATGTGGAGGAAACTCGAGTCCGGCCGGTCGGGGAAGAGATACTCGTTGATCCGACGGGGACTTCCGTGAACAAAAAGGAAACGGAAAGCTCCTGCCTTAAGTTCGTACCGGGGGAGAAGGTTCCGAAGGAACGCCTTGTTCTCCCCGGTCACCGTTCCCTGAGTCCAGGTAAGCGATACGTGCCCCAGCGCCCTTTCTTCTTCTGTTCGGTATGCGCAGCCACAGTCTTCAAGGTCAAACCCCACCCCCTGGTCGTAATTCCCCATGATGGTGGGGATTCCAAGATCCCGCACCGTTTCGATGACCTCATTTGGGAACGGAGCGTACCCCACGAGGTCCCCAAGACACACCATCATATCCACACCGGTTTTTTGGATATCCTCAAGGACACTTTGCAGTGCCGGAAGATTCGCATGGATGTCAGAGAAAACAGCAATGCGCACAGGGGTCACCTCCTAAAGGATACGGATGAAAAGCGCCACAAAGCCAAGAGACGGAAGGAGGTTGGCCACCCGGATTTTCTTGAGGTTGAGGAGATTCAGGGCAATCCCCAGGATAAGGACGCCTCCGGTTGCGGTCATTTCCCGGACAAAGGCTTCTGAGAGGGACGGGGCGATAAATCGAGCAAGAAGCGTGATGCTTCCCTGGACGAGGAGGATGGAAAGGGCTGAGAAAGGAACGCCAATGCCAAGGCTTGCTCCAAGGGCAACCGAGGCTGTCCCGTCAAGGAGAGACTTCGTGTAGAGAATCTGGGGGACTTTCCCCAGGCCGTCCTCAAGAGACCCCATGATGGTCATTGGGCCGATGCAGAAAAGCAGTGTTGCAGCGAGAAACCCCGGAGCAAATGTTCCTGCTTCAGCCTTCAGACGTTCCTCAAGCTGCCTCGAAAAATGTTCCAGACGTCCCTCAAGCTGCAGGAGTTCTCCCAGCGCACTTCCAGCCACAAGGCTCAAGAGGAGAGCCAGGAACTTCTCCCCCCTGAGGACCATGGAGAGCCCAAGAGGTACGCACACAAGCCCCAGGGTATGCATGAGGGCTTCCTGAACACGCAAGGGAAACTTCCCCCGCAGGACCATTCCCAGAAGCCCTCCGAGGACCACAGCTAAAGCGTTACAGAGTGTTCCCATGTTCTGTCACCTTTGTCTTCGTCTTTTTCTGGTGGAGGAGAATACCCTTGAGCACTCCCGCCACAGGAATGGCAGCGATGACTCCCAGGGCTCCGAAGAGCTTTCCTCCCACAAGGAGGGCAAAGAGCACCGTCACCGGGTGCAATCCGGTCTCTTTCCCCATGACCCGGGGGGTAACAACCACGCCTTCGACGAAGTTGATGCCGCTGAAAAGGGCCACAACCCCCACCACATGCCAGAGCGACTTTGTGCTGGCAAAAAGGAGTGCCGGGATAGCCCCCACAATGGGTCCAAGGTACGGGATGACGTCGGCGATTCCGGCGATGATGCCGATGACCAGGGGAAACTCAATGCCCATGGCGAGCAACCCCACGGTTGCTGTGGACCCCACAAAGAGGGAGAGAATCAGCCGACCCCGGATGAAACTGCCGACGACCCTGTCCACGTCCCGGAGGATTTCGACGTACTCCCTGTGACGTTCCCTGGGAAGGATTCGCACCAGTGCCCCCCGGATTTTCGCCGCGTCGACCATAAAGTAGTACAGGGCAAAGGGAGTGACGACGAAACCCAGAAAGAGCACGCTCATGAAAAGTGAGACGAGGTTCAGGATATTCCTCGTGATGGTCTGGAAGTAGTTTTCGAAATTTCCCAAAAAGTTCCGGAGGAAATCCTCCACTGCCTCGGCAAGATGAAGCTCTGGGTACCTGGCATCCAGGGCCCTGGCCGCTTCGAGGATTTTCTCGGTGAACTCTTCAATGTACCTGGGGGCAGAAGACGCCAGGGTCTTCAGCTGTGACAGGGCTTCCGGGATAATGAGGAAAAAGAGCAGGGCGAAGAAGAGGAGCAGGGTAAGGAAGACGATGACCACCGAGAGTTTCCAGGAAAGCCCTCTTTTGCTGAGGAACCGAGCGGCA
>APCU01000058.1 GCA_000347575.1 Candidatus Caldatribacterium saccharofermentans OP9-77CS
GCCATCTATTGCCGCACCTATGGGGATGTTGCCGAAGGAGAACTCCTCATCCACACCGATAGCTCTGGATTTCTTGAGATTGCGGTGAACCAGGGGAGTGCGAGGGAGAAATTGGAACTACAGGGTGGGGAAAGAATAGTGGTTCTTTGCCACAGACGGGGAGAAGTACCATAAGCACTTCTCCCCCAATTCTTCAGCTCAGTCCAAATTTACCACAACAATGCTTTCCTCGTCATTGTTGACTACGAGGATCTGAGTAGCATCTTGAGAAAGAGCAACTGTCCAGGGCTTAAAACCCAAATCGATGGTTTTAACAACCTTCTTTGAAATAAGATCGACGACAGAGACACTCCGGCCAGCATTGTTGGTAACATAAGCCCAAGCTCCATCTGGAGAAATCGCTACATACCAAGGCCATTCCCCAACAGCAATTTCTCCAACAATTTGGAGGGTATCCACGTCAAGAAGAGAAACACTGTTGGACCTTGTGTTCACTATAACAGCACAGTTCCCCTGGGGAGTGAGGGCTATATCCCAAGGCTTTTCTCCCACCCTAATCCTCTTAATTTCCTTCCCGGTAGAAAGGTCGATCACTGATACATCGTTGGAATCGTAGTTTACTACTAATGCCCTAGTGCCCTCAGGAGTAATAACAATTCCAGAGGGAGCAAGACCTGTTGGGATTCTCCGAATTTCTGCTTTTTGGTCCAGATCTATTAACGAAACGCTATTCGGTACCCAATTGGTAACCAACAAAAACCGGTTATCAGGCGTAATTGCTACATCTTGGGGTAATTCACCAGTAGCAATTCGTTCCTTTTCTACCCCATTTGATAAGTCCACAATCGAAACATCATTTGATTGAGAGTTAACCACGTAGCAAGTCGAACCATCCCCGGAGAGAACAAGGCTTTTAGGCCCCTGCCCAACAGCAATTCTTGTTGTTGCACCACTTGCTAAATCTATAAGAGCAATCTCATTCGAAGCCGTATTTGCTACAACAACACCTTGTTGACCAGGAATTACTGCCATTCCCCAAGGACTACGTCCTCCTGAGGGAAAGGCCAAAGCGAAAGCCACAGCGTGATTTAGGCCTACCAAAAGCAGCACTATTACTCCCCATAACCTCACGTACC
The DNA here is from genome assembly GCA_000347575.1 of Candidatus Caldatribacterium saccharofermentans OP9-77CS. Lineage (GTDB taxonomy): Bacteria > Atribacterota > Atribacteria > Atribacterales > Caldatribacteriaceae > Caldatribacterium > Caldatribacterium saccharofermentans. Next base: position 1,137 of record APCU01000058.1, read on the forward strand.
TCTGCATAGCTATCCCTCCCCCTTTAAATTTCATCCCATTTGTTAATTCTCAACACCCTTAAGGGATCCCACGTGACGTTGCTATCCATTAAGTCGGCGTTGTACTTAATTTCCGCGTTTCCAGTAAAGTCTATCCTATAAGCCACAGCTGCTCCAAAAATACAAGAATTTCCCGCTATTTTAAGTGTTCCCTGGGGTACAAAAAACACCCCCGTTACCTCTCCATTACCAGTAATCTTAGACTCATCACTACTAAGAGAAACAAAAGCGATACTGGCTGGTTGATCCAGTTGATGAGACATGTTGCCAGTAACATCGATAACCCCCTCTGACACAATAATACCTTGCCCTCTTATAGAAGCATTGCCAGTTATTTTCACCTTCCCCTTAACATAAACAATAGCATCATCTGCAAGCGATATACTTGCATTGCCTGTTATGGTAAGGTCGCCGTTTATATACGCATTACCAAGGTTCACACTAACGTTCCCAGAGTAAGAAAGCCCGCTCGAGTAAATCGTTCCAGTTTTGGCCTTGTCCTCCCAGGACTGCCTAAGATGTTCCTCTACAGTTGGAATCTCCTGGAAGTACTGAGGGCCAGCGAAGATTCCCTCTCCTACTTCGACGTTCCCCTGGATAGTAACACCGTTCTCGAGAGCCGAAGATACCGAACCAGTGACTTTGACATTGCCTTTAAGGGAAATTTTCTTGTGTCCGTAGACATTCCCCTTTGCTTTACTTTCGTTAGAACTATAAATCCTTGAATTTCCGGTTAAATCGATATCCGTGCTTGAAGCCAAAGCGTTATTAAAGATCGGTGGAAAACCGGCTCTTTGTACATCAACTGTAATGGTTCTTTCTACGCTTTTGCGTCCAATGGTCACAGTACCCGTGCTTTGGATGGTTCGCTTTGTCTGGGAATTTGAAGAGACGGAAATTTTAAAAGTACCCAGAGGAGCAGAATTAGGGGGGAAAGAAATAGGACCAGTAGGAGGAGACCAATTCCAATTTTGGATAAGTTGCTCTATAGCGTACTCTATACCGGTTTCAGCAAGATAATGGGCCTGCGCAGATGCTACATTCAGACGGGCTTCCTGAATGCCACCAACGAAGAGAAACGATGCAGCCGTAAGAACTGTTGCCAAAGCCAGTACCACCAAAACGGTGATAAGCAGTACCGAACCTTTGTCCCCCTTCAGCATTTCTATCCCCTCCAAACGCTTTACGCCTACTTAGAAGGATTCCTTTTGAAGAAGGAAGTCCGAAAAATCTGCTCTTTCCCCGCTACAACCGCTCTAATTTCGATGGTCACCAGGTTTGAGGTTTTTTCGATTTTGAAGTCCTCTACGCCTTGAACTACGACTCGTTCCCCTTGACCGTTCTTGGAGCGCACTATGGCCTTCGTAACCTTTCCATTGATAGAATATTCCTTGAGGGAATATTCTATAACTGAGTCTGAGTCCGAGTCTGAGTCTGAGTCTGAGTCCTCAACAACAATCGTAACTCGAGAAGAGTTCACATTTATTTGTTTAGCACTGCGAATACTCCGAGCAGCTTCCAAGAAAAAGCGGTTTACCTGGCTGATGAGGATCTGTTGATTCACCTGACTCTTGCTACCTGGGGCAAGGTATCCCCCCAGAAGTTCGAGACGCATCCGAAAACCAAGCGAGAAAATTGTCGCATACGCGATAAAAAGGAGAAACGAAAGGATACCCACAGTAATGGTTACTTCTAAAAGCGTGAAACCTTGGTAACTTTTAATCCGCCTGCAGGAGATCATTGATACCTCCCTTAACCACCAGAGTTACAAAACGTACCGGGTTCATGTTCTCTCTCCAGGCTACCTGTAGCTCCACAACATAGCTTTCTGAAGACTCTGGGACAAGATCCAAAGTAGAACGCGATAAGGCCTCGGGTATAACCTGAAGAACAGACGCTGGAGGAGCAATCTCAAGGTATTCGTAGAAAGAAGAGAGGGATTTCCCGTTCATGACCAGAGCATCGAGAAGTCCCGGGACGTTTTTATTTCCTAACCCCGGTTCAAAAGGAATGGCTCGAAGTCGCTCCATAACATCGGTAACAAGCAGCACACAAGCAGCATACTCACGATTGCTTTCACTTGCTCGCAAATTCATTACAAATAATCCTAAAACAGCACTAACACCAAAACCTGCTATAACGACTGCTACAACAACTTCGAGTAAGGTGGCACCTTTTTCTTTCCAGATTTTGTTCACTCTGTCTTTCCGGAACATTCCCCACCCTCTATTCAACTTGTACAGATACATTTTTATGCCAAAAAACCAAGGATCCCAAAAAACGAATACCTTACGATCTGCCTCTACCCAGCTCCTCAAACACCTCACACAGNGCNAGGTANCTCCTCACAAAGGTGGGGTAAATCCGGTCGTACACGCTTTTCTCCNCTTCCCGTGGTACAAATCGGTCCTGGATTCTCACAAGCTCCTTTGCTACCTCAATCCCCCGGTAGAGCCCTATCCCCACCCCTCCACAGATGGCCGCACCAAGGGAAGTCGCCTCTTCCCGGTACACGGGGCGAAGGACCTCAAGACCAAAGACATCGGCAAGCATCTGGGCCCAAAAATCCCCCTTTGCCCCGCCCCCGATGATGCGCATATTTGCTATTCTGAGCCCCTGTTCCCGGAAGGCATCAAGGATAATCCGGAGGTTCAGGCTCACACCCTCAAGGACAGCCCGAATCAGGTGGGCTCTGGTGTGCCTTGGGGTAAGCCCGATGAACACCCCCCGGGCATGGGGGTTCCACCAGGGAGCCCGCTCCCCCAGAAGGTACGGGAGGAAAAGGAGGCCTTCGCTTCCTGCCGGAACCTTTCCCGCCTCAAGGTCCATGAGCACATAAGGACTCACCCCGAGTTTTTCCGCTGCCTTCACTTCTTCCCCGCAGAGGGCATCCCGGCACCACTGGTATGAGCCTCCCGCGGCCTGCATGGTTCCGGTGGGCATGAAAAGCCCCGGGGCGAGGTGGTGGAAGGTGAAGGTCCGCATCTGAGGATCATAGAAAGGTTTCCGGGAAGCCAGGGCAATCCAGGAGGAGGAACCAAGGTAGTTGTATGCCTGCCCTTCTTCGACCACTCCTGCACCACAGGCCGCACAGGCTCCATCTCCGCCGCCAATCACCACCGGCGTCCCCGGTAAAAGCCCCACTTCCTCGGCTGCGTTTTTCGTCACCTCCCCTACCACGGCAAAAGAGGGGAAAACGGGTGGGAGTTTCTCCTCTTCGATACCCACAGCCTCAAGAATCTTTGCGGACCAGCGCTCTTCGGTGATGTCGAAGAGATTCGTCCCGGAGGCGTCGGAAAAATCCGTTGCCCACTGCCCTGTGAGCCGGAAGACCACAAAATCCTTGGCCAGGAGGAACTTCCGCGCCTTCCTGTAGACTTCAGGCCGGTGGTTCCGGAACCAGAGAATCTTCGCCAGAGAGTAATTGGGGCTCAGGCGATGCCCGGTAATCCGGTACATTTCTTCATCGGCAATCCTCTCCCGGACCCACTCGACCTCCTTCACTCCCCGGCGGTCCGCCCAGATAATAATCCGGTCAAGAGGCTCACCCCGCTCATCCACCGGCAGGGCCCCCATCATCTGGCCGGAGAAGGAAACAACACCGATGTCTTCTTTTTTCACCCTGGCTTTCTCAAGAAGGGCCCGCGTGGAAAAAACTACCGCTTTCCAGTAATCCTCCGGGTCCTGTTCGACGGATAACGCATCGGGGTAAAAGGTCTCGTACCCGAAGAAGCTGCTTGCCAGACACTCCCCCTCCGGGTCAAAGAGCGTGGCCTTGTTGCCTGTAGTCCCCAGGTCATGCGCGATGATGAGCTTCCCCATGGTCCTCTTCCCCCCTCTCCTCAACGGTGAGACGTACCGTGGCGATGCGTTTCCCCCTCATTCGCTCAACCTTGAGCCTGTAGCCATTGATGCTGACCGTTTCTCCTTCTTCAGGGATTTTCCCGAGGAGCTCCATAACGAGACCCCCCAGGGTTTCGGACTCCTCGCTTTCGGGAATCTGTACCCCCAGGGTTTCGTTCACCGTCTCTATGGGGAGTGAGGCGTCCACAAGGTACTCACGGTCGCTAATCTTCCGGTACGGAGGGGCCTCCCGGTCGTGCTCGTCCCGGATCTCACCCACGAGTTCCTCCAGAAGGTCCTCAATGGTGACAAGCCCCGCCGTTCCTCCGTACTCATCAAGGACGATGGCCATGTGGATGCGCCGCTGCTGGAGCTCGCGCAAAAGCTCCACGACTTTCTTCGTCGCAGGGACAAAATGAATGGGACGGAGGATTTCCCGCACCGGTTTCTCGAGGTTACCCTCTTTTAACGCCGGGAGCATGTCTTTGATGTGGACGAAACCGATGATGTTATCGATATCCTCCCGGTACACCGGGAGGCGGGAAAAATGGCTCTTCAGCGAAAGCTCCAGAGCTTCCCCAAGGGTAGCATGCTCCTCAATGCACACCATGTCGGTCCTTGGAGTCATGACCTCATATGCCAGGGTATCCCCAAACTCGAAGACTTCGCTGATGAGCCGCCGCTCTTCTAAAGGAAGTGTCCGCTGCTCGGCGATGAAGAGCTTGAGCTCCTCATCGCTCAGAGAACTTGCAGTCTCCTGGGTGACCCCAAAGAGACGGGAGACAAAATCCGTGGATGCCGAGAGGGCAACCACCACAGGGCGCAGGACCCGGGAGAGGAAGAAGATGAACCGGGAGGAAATAAGGGCAAGGCGCTCTGGATGCGCCATGGCAAGGCGTTTCGGCACAAGCTCCCCAAGGACCAGGGTAACGAAAGAGATGAGAACCGTGACGCAGATCACAGCAATCTCTTCTCCAAAAATCGCAAGAACTGGAAGGCCACTGGCTTCAAGGCGCCTTCCGAGATTCCGGGCAAGGGAAATGGCACCGGTGGCGCTTGCGAAAAACCCCGCCATGGTTACCCCAATCTGGATGGTGGCCAGGAATTCACTCGGGTTCTCGAGAAGATGGTGCAGCGCTTCAAGCTGCTTTTCCGAACCTTTCCCTTTCGCCAGGTGGATACGGCTCCTCCGGGTGGAAATCAGGGCAATCTCAGAAGCCGCAAAAAAGGCGTTCATGGCAACAAGAAGCAGTATGAGCAGGATTGTTCCCAGATATTCCACTTACATCATCCTCCGGGACAGGTGAGGGCAAAAAGCGGCACTCCGGTGAAACCTAAAGGGATACAGGGGGAAAGAAAACCGCTCGTCCGGGTCCTCGCTTTCAGACACTGCTTTCGGTATCCCCTCTCCCTCTCTGGTCTTGTCCCTTATCTTACCACATCTTCGCAAGATTTGCCACCTTGGCCTTTTACCGGCCCGGGCAATGGAAAGACGACACCTGACCGGTACATGAAACCCCAGACGGCCAATCCACCTCCATTCACAGCGCAAGTCAGTGAAGGGCACAGGATAGACAACCTCCTGCGGTACCCAAAAGTGTGCCTCACGGTCGTGGGGAAAACCGGAGTCCTTTCCGAAGAGCTTCCAACGGCCTGTGAAAGTGTGGTAGTATTCGGTGAGGCTACCTCTGTGGACGGAGAGGAAAAAGGACGGCTCTCCGGGCTTTCGTCAAGAAGTGCGCCCCTGCGGATGAAAGAGCCGAGGAAGATAGAGAGTCTGTGGAACATGACGGCAGCAAGAGCGTAGTCCAGAAGACCGAAAGGAGCAAAGATTATGGAAGCGGACTTTGTGCCTTTCAGAGAACACAGGGAGTACACTATCTTCCGTTTCTTCCTCAAACCTGGCCTTCCTGCCCTCTTCCTCACGCCCCGGAACGCCCCTCCACCGTACCCTGCCGTCCTTTTCCTCCACCACTACCGGGGGTCGAAAGAAAACCTCACCTTCTTTGCCCTCGAGACAGCACGAAGGGGCTTTGCGGCTCTGGCCATTGACATGGAGTACCACGGGGAACGGAGGGTCAACGGCAGAGACATTCTCTCGACAGACCTTGAGGACGACTACCAGGCGTTCCTCCGGACCTTCGAGCACGCCCTTTCTGCCCTTCACTTCCTCGAAACGCACGAAAGCATCCGCCCGGGAGAAATCTTCTTTCTCGGTGTGAGCCTTGGGGCACTTGTGGGTGCTGTTACCGCTGCGCTTTATGGGAAATTCAGGGGCATTGCCCTTGTCGTCGGCGGAGGGAACATCGAAATCCTTTTTGAGGAGAGCATGCTCGACTCTATCGTAAACATCCGCTACGATCTCCGGAAACGGGGCATACCGGTTCGTGATGTCGCCATAGCCTGGAAGGACCTCGATCCTGTGAACGCAGTGGAAGCGCTCACCGACACTCCGGTCTTTTTCTTCAACGCCACCCGGGATACCATCGTTCCGGGGGAGTGTACTCTTGCGCTCTACAGGGCAATCCGTGCTCCAAAAGAAATCCAGTGGTTCCACGCCGAGCACAATCTCTTCTACCTTCCCCGGTACCGTATTCCCCAGAGGGTCTTTGAACGTTTCAGCGCACTGCGGTGAACTCGGGATTCCTCACCCCGGGAACTCTACGGCGCTCCTGCCTGGAACTCGTGGGAACACAGAGGGCAAAAAACAACCATGGGCTCCAACGAACCTTCCGGTGTTTTCAGGAGGCATTGCGCCTCTTTGCGGGCTTCCTCCTCATCTCCTCTTTCGGGGAGACTCTGGAGGGTCCCAGACCACCTTCCGATTCCTCGGAACCCATGGCAACTATAGAATACACCCTTCCCTTTTTTCTGTCAAGGGGGTAGAAAAAAATTTTTGGGAAAAATTTGTGGAGAGGAAAAGGTGCCTTTTGAGCTAAGGTTAGCAGGCAAACCGGAAGGAGTCCCTGGAACTTCCAGCCCCGGACTCTCCAGTGTGCATTTTTCTATTCTCAGAACAACTCGATACTCATCCTTTGCCGGAGGGGTTAAGGAAGTCCGTGGAGGAAAAACGCCCAGAAACACAACGCAGTATGACCCAAAAGGCAATGTTTTGGGAAGTCTGGACTCAACAAGCTCAACCCCTGTTGCATTCCCCTGAACGTCGAACAGAGCAACAACCCTACCCTCCCAAAAGCACTCCACTCCCTGGGGGCAGCGCGAATCCTCAAGGACGTCTCGGAAAAAGAGAGAAAAATCCCCTCCTTCGAGTTCGATCCCTCTGCCCACACATACACTGACTGTCTCTCCTATCCGAACCCTCACCGAGAGGGTACATCCCGCAAAAAGAAGCAGGGAGAGAACCAAAAATACTCCCCACAGGGTAACGTCCTTCCCCCGTGTACCGATCTCGGGAACAATCCTCGTGAAAGCCATCAGGCTTCCCCCTCTCCCCGTGGTCTCACCGTTATTATATATCTCCTCACGGGAGGAATTTTTCCGGAGAGACCACGCTGAAAACGAAAACCCGGTCATCAGTACGGTGTACACCGGCACCAGAGGTTGCAAACCCCAGCCTTCCATGCTACAATTGGCATCGTCTTATTTCCTGGACAACGAGGGGTGGAATCATGCCAAATACAAAGTCTGCGTGGAAAAACCTGCGGAAAAGTGAGAAACGGAGACTCCGGAACAAAGCTATCAAATCGGCAACGAAAACCTACATCAAGAAATTCCTGAAACTCCTGGAAGCAGGAAAGATTGACGAGGCACGGGCTTTCCTCAGCGAGGTGTACAAGCGGGTTGATATGGCGGTGAGCAAAGGAGTCTTCCACAGGAATAAGGCGGCTCGCATCAAATCACGGCTCACCCAGAAACTCAACCGGGCAATGGCTTCTCAGGCTGCGTGACCCCGGTCACAAGGAGGACGCAGAAAAGGCGCGGATCAATACTCTGGGTCTTCAGAAGCCTGTCGGCCATCCTGAGTGTGGCAAAAATCCGCGGGATATCAGCGGGACTGAAGGCATCCTTCATCTTCTGGATTTTCTTCATTTCGAAAGGATTCACCTCCTTCCCTTGCCAGAGGTCCCTTCGGGTTTCCCCTTTTTCGAACACCTGAGCCAGAAGCCGGAATCGCCGCGCCAGGTGAGTCACAAGAAGGGGTAAGGGAAATCCCTGGCCAACCAGGCGGTATGCGTACTGCAGGGCCAGGGAAGTGTTCCTCTCCCCCAGGAAGTCAAGGAAACGGAAGAGCAGGATTTTTTCGTTCTTTTCAAAGAAGGCCTCAACGTCCTCTCTCTGGACTCTTCTGCCCCGAAATCCCTCGAGGAAACTCACGATCTCCGTTTCCTGAAGTTCGTACTCCTCAAAAAGGCGAAGAATGTGCTCCTCGACCCCTTTCCCGAACGAAAGACCAAGCCGGGCCGCTTCACCCTGGAGAAAACGCTGCAGGACCTCCCTATCTTCCTCCACCACAATCCAGGGAACCTTTGACCACCCTGCTCCCTTGAGGTCACCACCTGGAAGGAAGAAAAAGTACACCTCAGGGTACCGGGATGCCTCACGAAAGACGTGGAGCGCCTCTCCCTCGTCAAGGCGGTCCAGAAAGCAAACCTCCCTCTCGGGGAAAAGCGAGGGCAAAGAGAACTCTCTTGCCCTTTCCTCCCACTCCTGAAGTTTTCGCACCCACAACGCCCTGGAGGCTCCGAGTTTTCGAAGGATTTCGGGAACGTACCAGTTTTCAAAACGCGCCTGGTTCACCCGCCGCTCAAGGATGAAGAAACGACCCCCAAGATCTCCCGAAAGCCAGTCTTCAAATCGCTGCTTTCCCAAATCTCCGTATCCTCCCCCGGCGGAAAAGAGGGTAAAACTCTACCGCTCCGTCCCGCTTTGTGATAAAGTACGGCACCCTGAGTCTCTCAAGGAGCGCTACCGTGCGGGGGTCAGGGTGCCCATAGGGATTCTCCCCTACAGAAATGACCGCCCACAGGCAACCCGACGCCCGAATGAGTGCTTCCAGAGAGGTATTGTAACTCCCGTGATGGGGAAGCACCAGAACCTCTGCCCTGAGAAGAGAGGGATCACGGGGGGCTATCTCCTCGAAAACTCCTTCCGCATCCCCACACACGAGCACCCGACCGTAAGGAGTATGCAGGCGGTACACCACCGCCTTCTCTCCTCTGTCAGAGATCGGAAAAATCTCAAGGAGAATGCGGGGCGAAAGCCGCAGGCGGGTCAGGGAAGAAAAATCCGCAGGCGAAAAACAGGGAGCCTCTGGAAACACCCTCTGCAGTACCGTCACGCCTCCTGCGTGGTCCCTGTGCCCATGGGTGAGGAAAATGCCCCGGATTTCCGTAACCCCCCGAAAGTGCAGAAAAGGAAGCAGAATGCTCTCCCCCACATTGCCATACCCCCGGATGATTCCCCCAGTATCGATGAATATTCCAGTATTCCCTTCAAACAATCCACAGGCAAGACCCTGACCGACGTCGAACACCAGGAAACTCGTCTTTGGAAACCACAGGGAACCGAAAACCAGGCCTCCAAGAACGGGGCAAAGGGAAAAGAAGAGCAACACTCGCTTCCTGGTGAGAGCGGAAACTCCAAGGACAACGATGACTCCCCAGACGACCATCCCCCAGAGGGCATCGCGCCCTCTGGAAAAATCGGCAACCCAGTGGGGCACAGCATTCCGGAGGAACACCAACACTTCAAGAAGCATCTGCAAAAGGCAACGGAGGCAGAACCCCAGCAAAAGACGCCCGTACGCAAAGGTCCCCAGAACAGGCGTCCAGAGCCCAAGGAAGAGCACCCCCTCAATGAGGGGGAACGCAACGAGGTTGCCCAGAAAGACAAGGGAACTCAAGGAGAACCGGTTCCCCACAAGGAAGGGGAAACTGGCAAAGGTGGCGGAAGCGGTGGCAAGCAGAACCCCAAGAACGTACCGGGAGAAGAGCTCTCGCCACTTCCTGTGTTCCTTCCGGCGAGGGAGAAAAGCGGCAAACACGGCAATGCCCACTGTAGAGGCAAAGGAGAGCTGTGCGCCTGGAAGAAAGAGCATTTCCGGCTGCAGCAAAAACATCACCAGGAAAGCACTGCAAAGCAGCCCCACCGTGGTCACCGTGCGCCCGAGTCTTCTACTCAAAAGCAAAAGACTCGCCATCACCCAGGCCCTGAATGCCGATACCACAAAACCGCAGAAAGCGAGATACAGGAAGGTGAAGGGAAGCACCCCAAAGAGCACCATGCGCCGGGGGAGGAAACGCTGAAACGCGGAAAAAAGCATCGTCCCAAGAAGCGCCATGTGGAAACCCGAAACACAGAAGAGGTGGTACACGCCGATTTCCTGAAGGAGGGAGAACGTCTGCAGAAACTCCCCGTCTCGAACACCGAAAAGGAGGGCGTTGAAAAGGGGAGAGGTTCCAAGGAGGAGATGCTGCCAGCGATCGAGAAAAGCCCCTCTTTTTTCGTGTATCCAGCGGAGAAAGGCAAACCACAGGCTCTGGGAAGGGAGGGGCAAAATCGCCCGTACCTCAAGGTATCCGACAATTCGCCTTTTTCGGAAGTGTTCCCGCAGGTCCCACCCTCCAGGATTCGCGCAGGAGGGAAACTTGCGGAAAAGTCCGGTAACCTCCACCTTCCGGTAAAGAAGTGGCCGGAGGATGTCCTCCTTCCCCCGGAGAAGAACCCCTGGCGAATACACCGGGAACCCCTGAAGACGGACGAGGGTAAACCTCCCATCCTTCTCAACAACATACCCCTCAAGGACAAGGTTCTGACCTTCCCTATCCTGAAAGTACTCTCCGGGAAGGTCCAGGACCACGGAGGAGAAAAGCATCCCGAAGACCCCAAAGCCCGCGAGGGTAAAGATCACAAAGACACGGGAAGGCAGAGAGAGTACCTGGGCGGCAAAAAGCCCTCCAAGGAGAACAAAAAGGGGGAGAAAAGGAAGCCGAAGGA
>APCU01000059.1 GCA_000347575.1 Candidatus Caldatribacterium saccharofermentans OP9-77CS
GAGGCATGAGGCCGCTACACGGTGCGGCCTTCCCGAGGACGTCGTCGTGGTCACCGGGGGCCATGACCACCCCTGCGCTGCCTTAGCATGCGGGGTCTTCCAGAAAGGATGGGGGCTCATTTCCACCGGAACCACAGAATCCCTCATGGTTCCCCTGGAACATCCGCCTTCTTTCGCCGGAGATAGCGGAGGGAAACCCTTTTCCTTCGGCCACCACGTGGTCTTCCCGCTCTACTACGCCATGGGAGGTATCTATAGCGGCGGATTCGCTGTTGACTGGACGCTTCGCCTCTTTGGGAAATCCTACGAGGTTTTCGCAGAGCTCGACCCCGTGCGCAGGAGGGATGTACCGTTCTTCTTCCCATACCTCCTTGGAGGGGAATACGAAGAGGCAAAGGGGGCTTTCCTGAACCTCTCAGGAGACACAGAACAAGAGGATTTCGTCCTCTCCGTGCTCTTTGGGTTGTGCGCAGAGTACAGGACCATCTGGGAACGGATGGAAAAAGAGCTCTCCTACACGGTTACCCAGGCAGTGAACGTCGGGGGTGGGGTCCAGAATGCCCTCTGGATGCGCCTTAAAGCCACTTTTCTGAAAAAACCCATTATCGTTCCCGTTGAAAAAGAAGGGAGTTGCCAGGGGGCTGCTCTTCTTGCTGGCATCGGTGCAGGGGTATACAAAAGTCCTGAGGAGGCGTTTTCCCGGGCATTCCGGGTGGAGAAGACCTTTGAGCCCATTGCAGAGCTTGAAGCACNGGTTGACCACTGGTACACTACCTACCTGGCGCTTCGGGAGGTCCTGAAGGTAGCCAATGTGCGCCTTGCTGGGAGAAAAGAAGAATAGGGTTGGGGTCATTGGCATTATCGTCACCGACCGGGAGAAACAGGCAGAGCGGGTAAACGAAATTCTCGGGGAGTTCGGTGACGTCATCGTTGGCCGCATGGGCATTCCGTACCGGGAACGGAACATCTCGGTCATCGCCCTTATCGTTGATGGCGATACCGATACCCTCGGAGCCCTCACCGGACGCCTGGGGAGTATCCCCGGAGTTCAGGTGAAGTCGGCCCTGGTGTCGACGGGGTGACGAGGTCGGGAAAGGTGGGCTCAATGAAGGTTAAGGAGGGAGAAAGATGGGGAACGACTATTTCTCCGGATAATGCTTGTTGACGATGAAGAGCCAATCCTGGACCACCTTGAGTCACTCATTAAGGGGATCTCTGAGACTTACCAAGTCGTTGCCCGGGCTTCAAGCGCTATGGAAGCTCTGGACTTCCTCAGCCTCGCCTGGCCGGAGATTGCTCTCATCGATATTCGAATGCCCGAAATGGATGGATTGACACTACTTCGGGAAATGGCAAGGCAAGGATGGGAAGGCAAGGCAGCAGTGGTCAGCGGATACAGCGATTTCCCTCTGGTGCGAGAAGCGCTGCGTCTTGGAGCTTGGGATTACCTCTTGAAGCCTATCACCCAGGAGGACCTTGAGAATCTCTTTGCACGCCTCGAGCAAAGCATTCGCTCTGAAGACGAAAGACGTCGCCTTTTTGAAGAACATATTCGAAATCGGATAGTACAGGAACTGCTTCTTCCTGACGCTCACAACCCCTCACCACTTCCCGACTATATTGACGAGACGATACGGTATCTTCAACGGACTTTTACCAAGAGAATCACCCTCAGGGAACTTGCAAAAGAGGTAGGGGTGGCTCCTTCCTACCTCAGCTACAGCTTCAAAAAATGGACCGGCCAGGGCCTTGTAGAGTACGTTACCAGGCTCAGAATGAAAGCCGCTCAATGCCTCCTTCAAGAAACTTCCCTCCAGGTTCAAGAAATCGCCCAAAAAGTAGGGTACGAAGATGTCAAATACTTTACCCGTATCTTCCATAAGACCACGGGATTCTCACCGACAGCATACCGCCAAAAGCACCAGAAAAGCTCTGGCAGAAGAACTTCGTGAGGCCCCATATTTGAGCGCACTCTACCTTGTGTCGCACTCAGGAAGCGACAAAACCTCCTGACAGGCACATTGAGAAGCAAAGAAAAATACCGATCATCTTACCAGGAAGTGTCTAACCTGCGTCCTTGAAGCATTCTCCAAGCCGAGACTCTCCGGATCGCGGGTTCTAAAACATCCGCACTGGAACTCCCTGGCGTTGCCTCGAGGAGATAAAGAGGAAAAGCAAAGGGACTAAGGCCTTTTGATGTCCAAGGTTTCTGAGAAGCTNCTGTACTGTATTGTCTTGCAGAACGAAATGAGCGGCATGTAGAGAAAATCTTACCAAAGCGAAAAGGGAGTTCTTCACCATGAGGAGAAAGGAGGAGAAAACGGGGTATGCGTTCTGAAGCACAATTCTTGACGCTATCCCATGTTTTTAAGGGCATTCCAAAGCCATTGCGATACCGGCTTGCCATTACTTTAGGACTCCTCCTTATCGGGATAGCCTCTTTCGGGCTCCTTGTATCCTCAACGATCGCAAAAAAGCTTGCCGAAGAGGCCAAACAAAAGGTTCTCTGGGAAGCAAGGCTCTATGCGGAACAGCTTGGGCGGACCATAGTACGGATTGCTTCTCGCCTTGATTTCCTCGTGGCCTCAAATTCTGCCGAAATCGCCGATATGAAAACCCTCGCGCGAAAGCTCGATATACTGCGCAGCGAGAGCGCAGGAGTGGTACGAGCGTGGCTCGTATACCCGGATGGGCGCATCGTCACCTCTTCCAACACATCGCCTCAGGAAATCGCTCGTCGCCCAATTTGGCAAGCCTTCCTGCAAGGGAAGCGTCCTGCTTCCTTTTCTGGAGTTCTCCTGAGCGAGACAAAGACCATCATGAGTACGCCTTTTAAGGAAACCGAAGAAGGCTTAGCTCTGGTCACCCTGGTGAGTATTTCCCTCCAGGGTAATACCATCATCCGAGTTGGAGGACTGGACTTAAGCATCGCCCAGGCAGTGACCGATGAAACACGAAGCGGCATTAACTGGGCATGGAACAGGTCGCCAGTTACGGTGTACACCCCAGAAGGACGCCTTATTGCTTCTCCCCTTGAAGAGGAGAAACGCCTGGTCCCGGGGCTTCGAGACGACTCTGGGCGACCTCTGATACGTTACTTCCTTGCACATCCGGACAAAGACTGGGGAACGCTTCTGTATGAAGAGGAAAAAGAAAGGTGGATAGGAGCTTTCGTCCGGGACAGAACCTTAGGTATGGTCGTTACTGTAAAACGTCCAAGCAAAAACCTTTTAGTCCCTGTCCAGAGAGCAACGACGGTCCTCACCGTTACAGCACTCCTCTCGGTGGTTCTTGCCGTTCTCTCCGTCACTGTGAGCTACTCGACAGAGCTCCAATTTCGCGAACTCCAGTACCGGAACAAAAAGGCCGAATTCCAGGCACTACAAACATACATGAACCCACACTTTCTATTCAACGCCCTAAGTTGCCTATGTTCTCTGGCAAATCCCAGGGATTACCAGCTGGTACCAAAAGCAGTGAAAGCCATTGCCGAAGTTCTCCGGTACATCCTTAAAGACACCGAAGCCCTCGTGCCACTTCGTGAAGAAATTGCCTGCGTCAGGAATTACGTCACTATCCAAAAATTCCGCTTTCGGGATCGCTTCGAGTACAATGAAGTTGTGCCTGAAGATCTCCTGTCTTTGCCCATCCCAAAACTCACCATTCAACCTCTTGTGGAAAACTGCTTTGTCCATGGGGTAGAGAGAACCCTTGACCGGGTCACCATTCATGTCGTTGTTGCCTACAACGACGCCTGCCTTGAGGTAAGTGTTACCGATGACGGTCCTGGGTTTGGACCGGAAAAGCTTACAAAGCTTCAAGACCTGCTTAAGCGTGCTGCTAAGGAGGAACAAGAGGCCGTTATCCCCCCCTCAGAACATGGTGCAGGCCTTTTGAATACTTACCGTCGCCTCCTTCTCATTTACGGGAATTCCGTCAGGCTTATGGTCAAGGAAGAGAGCGGGAAGACCACAGTCACCGTAATCTTTCCTCTCGGGAACGACAAATTCTAAAAACTGTCCACTCCCTTCGAAAAATTCGTCCCTTTACAGGAGAACAAGCTGTGGAACACAATGCTTTTGAAAACCTTCCTAAGGGGGGTGAAGTGTTGTGAGGCTCTCACGGTATGTGCTCCTCCTTGTCGGTGTGCTTCTCCTTGGAGCTTTTGCTTCTGCTTCGGCTCAGGAAAAGGTTACCATCAAGTACGCCTTTTGGGGAAATCCACTTGCCATAGGCGTTGAAGAGGATATTCTTAACGAGTTTCACAAAGAGCATCCCCGTATCCAGGTGGAACCTGTGGCCGTGGCATATGCCGACTACCATACCAAACTCCTGACAATGATTGCCGGCGGTCTTGCACCAGATGTGATGCGCATCGACTCCTACTACTTCGCCGATTTTATGGACGCAGGAGCGCTCATGCCCATTGACGAATACATCCAAAGAGACGGTATCGACCTTGGGCTGTACTACGAAGTAGGCCTTCCCGACAGCTCATACAATGGGAAAATGTATGGCCTTCCCTGGGGAACAGCTCCACTGTACTTTGCTTACAACATCAAAATGTTTGAAGATGCAGGCGTCAAGCCACCCGAGGTCGGATGGACCTGGGAGGACTTCGTGGAAGCCGCTCGTTCCATTGCCAGAGGAACGGGCATTGAGCGAAGATATGCGTTTGGAGCTCCTTTCACCGTCATTGTGTACATTTTACCCTTCATATGGTCTGCTGGAGGAGACCTTTTCGACGTTACCAGAACAAAATTCACCCTTGATGAACCACAGACCTTAGCGCGGCTCAATGAACTTGGCAAGTTCATGCAAGAAGGAGTCTTCGCCAATCCTTTTGAGCTTCCAAGTGAAGAGGCGGTGACAAGGCTCTTCAGCCAAAACTTAATCGCCATGAGGCAAGCAGCTGCCATAGAGGTCCTGAGCATGCAGCAAATAGAGGGGCTGAACTTTGACGTCATCCATTGGCCGACGGGCAAGGATGTTCCCCAAACCACCGTGGTAAAGTCGAACACTGTGGGCATCAGCATATCTACAAAGTACCCTGAGGAAGCATGGACTTTCCTGAAGTTCCTGAGGGCACCTGGAGGTCCGGGAGACTACCTCTATGCCAAAGCAAAACGAATCCCGCCTACCTCAAAAATCCCGGAACTCTGGGATCTCTACGTTGATCCAACAAAGCCCCCAAAGAGCATCAAAGAAGTTACTGAACTCATATCCTCCAAGTATGGAAGAACCTTGCCTCTCCGCAAGGGCTGGTTGGAAATCGAGGGAATCCTTATCCCCGCACTGCAAAAGGTCTGGAGTGGCCAAGCAAGTGCCGAAGAGGCCATTGCCACTGTAAAACCTGAAATCGAGTCCATCATGAAGGCCANAAGATAAGTGAATTCCCAACACAGGGGGCTAAGCCCCCTGTGTTGGGAGGGAGGACCGAACATGCGACATTTGCGGGAAACTTTGGCGGCGTACCTCTTTATCCTCCCAAGCTTCGTCATAGTGGGCGTTTTCGTTATCTACCCTATTGGACATGCACTCCTTTTGAGTTTTCAGGATTGGAACCTCATAGGAACCAGGAAATGGGCAGGCACAGAAAATTACGAACGCCTCGTACAAGATCCCATCTTCAACGACGCCCTTCGAAACACCGCGTATTTCTCTTTCGGAAGTATTCCGGGGAAGGTGGTCATCGCCCTCTTCATAGCAGTGCTACTCAACAAGAAGATTTTCGGCGTTAAAGCCTTTCGCACGGTATACTTTTTACCGGTTGTGTGCTCCTCAGTTGCCGCTGCCCTCATGTGGCAATGGCTTTACGACGCAAAATTCGGGTTCATCAACTACATTCTCCGGATCCTGGGGCTTTCGCCTGTCCCCTGGATCACCTCTGAAAAGTGGGCCATGCCCTCAGTCATAGTTGTCTCTGTCTGGAAAGACGTCGGTTACAATATGGTTATTTTTCTTGCAGCACTCCAAGATGTCCCTGCAGAACTCTACGACGCAGCTAAAGTCGATGGTGCAGGAAGATGGGTTGTGTTTCGGTACATCACCCTACCGCTGATTTCACCTGCCCTCTTTTTTGTAACCACCATGTCAGTAATTTTCTCTTTCCAGGTCTTCGACGTCACTACCATCCTCACCCAGGGAGGACCAGGAACGGCTACCATAAGCCTTGTCCAGTACATATACAGGTGTGCTTTTCAGTTCTTCCGCATGGGCTACGCATCGGCCATAGCGTATGTTCTCTTTCTCATCGTCCTCGGATTCACTCTCCTGCAGATTCGTTTCTCCAGGCGCTGGGTGCATTACTAAGGGGGACGGAGGAGAATGCGCAATCGAAAACTCTACGGGGACACCCCAGGCATAGTCTTTGTGGTGTACGCCATCCTTAGCATAAGCTCACTCCTTATGTTCGGTCCATTCCTTCCAGTCATTGCCACATCCCTCAAATCGTACTCTGAGCTTATGCTCCGACCTTTCTCCATCATTCCCCAAAAAGTTCTGTGGAGGAACTACCTCGAGGTCTTCCAGACCATCCCCCTTCTTGAGTATCTCTGGAACACCGCGAAAGTCTCTTTTCTCTGCACTGGCGGGGTCCTTACCACTTCATCCATGGCTGCCTATGCCTTTGCGCGGCTTCGCTTTCCAGGGAAAAACGTCCTCTTCGTCCTCTACCTTGCCACTATGATGGTCCCAGGACAGATCACCCTTGTTCCCGTATTCATCCTCATGCGAAACTTTCGACTCATTGACACCCACGCCTCTCTTATCCTCCCAATATGGGGCCTTATGGGAGCGTACGGAACTTTCCTGCTTCGCCAATTCTTTCTCACCATACCTCGAGATCTCGAGGAAGCCGCCATACTTGACGGATGTGGGTATCTGGGGAGATTTTGTCGCATCATTCTTCCTCTCTCCAGGCCAGCTTTGGCTACCCTTGGCATTTTTACCCTTCTCTCGGTGTGGAACAATTACCTGTATCCCCTTGTGTTTTTGAACACGCCCGCAAAACGAACGCTCACGCTTGGCCTTGCCATGTTCAGAGGGGACGTAGACGTCCAGTGGAACCTCCTTATGGCCGGCACCATCGTTTCCATTCTTCCTATGGTTGTGGCATTCCTTGCCGCTCAACGCTACTTCGTTGAGGGCATAACCTTAACGGGGCTGAAGGGATGAAAGGAGGAGAAAAGGTGAAAGTCGCTATCATCGGGGCAGGAAGCGTCCGCTTTGCTTTGCAGCTTGTTGGAGACCTTGCTAAAACATCGGAGCTCTCGGGAACGCTTGTTACCCTCATGGACATTAACGAAGAGCGCCTCAACGCAACCTGGATTCTGGCTCAAAAATACGTTCAGGAACTCGATGCAGATTTACGCCTCGAAGTGGTTCCTTCCTTACCCCAGGCCTTAGAAGGAGCCGATTTTGTCATCAATACCGCCGCCCCCTCGTACCCAGACCGATACGACCTTGTCACAGCAATCGGAGAAAAACACGGATACTACCGGGGCATTGACAGCCAGGAGTTCAATATGGTTTCGACCTATTCCTACGTCCTCTGTTCATACTACGATCTCCAGCTTGCCNTAAACATCGCTCACTCCATGGAAAAATTTTGTCCCCACGCCTGGCTTCTCCAGACCGCCAATCCCGTACTTGAAATCACCCAACTTCTCTCCAAGTATACCCAGGTAAAGGCTGTCGGCTTCTGCCATGGTTTCTCAGGTGTGTACGAGGTTTTTCGAACCCTGGGCCTTGAAGCTCAAGCGGTAGACTGGCAGGTTGCGGGCGTGAACCATGGAATATGGCTCAACCGGTTCCGTGTCCAAGGAGAGGACGCTTATCCCCTTCTCGAATGCTGGATTGCCGAAAAAAGCCACCTTTGGGAACCCAGTAACCCCTGGGATGTACAGCTTTCCCCAGCGGTCATTGACATGTACCGCTTTTACGGGATGCTCCCCATTGGGGATACTTGTCGCAACGGAACCTGGAAGTACAACTACAACCTCGAAACCAAAAAGAAGTGGTACGGAAAGTTCGGAGGGATTGACAACGAGGTTGAGCGGCCCCGTTTTCATGAAGAACTTCGCCAGAGCAAGCAAAAGCTTGTGGATCTTGCCCAAGAGGTGAAAAAAGACTCTTCCCTTAAGCTCACCAAGGTCTATCCTGAACTCTTCTCCCGGGAAAAACTCAGCGGCGAACAGCATATTCCCTTTATCAGCGCTATCACCGGACACACCGAAACAAGGCTCATTCTTAACATTCCAAACCAGGGAGCCATCCAGGGTATCCCCGACGACATCATCGTGGAAATCCCAGTTTGGGTGAGCGGTGATTGTCTGAGGCGGGAACCCCTGCAGCCAGACCTTACAGAGCGAATAAAGTACATGTACCTTCTGCCCCGAATCTTGCGGATGCACTGGGCTCTTGAGGCTTTCTTGAGCAAAGACAAAAGGGTTCTTGAGGAAATCCTTGTACGAGATCCAAGAACTCGCTCGTTCGAGCAGGTTCAGGAAGTCCTTCAAGACATCATGAGCCTTCCAGTGAACAAGGAAATGGCTGAGTACTTTGGGTATTCCTGAACGCTGGAAAAACTTAAGATCTTGGTAACAAAGAAAACCCAGCCAATCTTTGCTCTGGTGCGGGAGGAACTCGCTTCCACCTCCATCTACCCGACCAGGTAGTGTCCGAAAAAATGGAGTGGGTTGAGGAGGAAAGGCTGCCCTCTCCGGGAGGTGCATAGGGGGAGGTTGCTCAAGACAAAGTGGCGAACTCACCCCGACGATTCCCGACCATGTAGCGGACATTTCTCCATTGACCTATTTGCATTCACAGGGTACCTACCTGGAGGTTAGAGCCATTGTGGAGGAGCTATGTGAGACGGAATTCGCCTGGTCCAAGGTTTCAGACCTGCGCGAGAGGCTAACTTCGGAGAATTCACCAATCGGGCTCGCCCCAGAAGACCAGCAGTGCAGATGCCCTTGTCGTGAATGGGTCGTCTGAATTCAGAGAATACCGCACCTCCTCGATGACCAGGTTGGTTTCGGGAAGAAAAAAGGATTGATCCTTCTTCAAAGCCCTGGTCCTTGAGAGGGCCACAGAGCTCTCCTGCCAGAAAGCGGGAAGGAACGTCCTTCCCCAAAATCAGGAATGCACCGTCAGCCCTGCGGTGGTGAAGAGGCTAACCCACAACCTGAGGAGAGGAAAATGGAAGGAGAAAGAGGTCCCAGACGTCCCCCTCAAGGAGAAGGGAAAAGGAACTCACCCTCAAGGCTGAGAGTGCCGGCGGGAAGGTCTTGGAGTTCTCTACCCGGCTCAACGTCAAAAGCACGAAAACTTGCGCTGGCCTCCCAGCTATTGCACCTGCGGGGAACACAAGAAGAAGCCTTTGTCCGGGCACCGGCATATATGCTCCCGGATGGCGGCTCAAAACCGCCTGAAGACATCCCCGGGCTTTGGCCCCGGGGAGGAAGTCAAGTTAACCTTTTGGCAAGGTGTGAAAAAGAGCCTGCCTTGAGGCAGGCTCTTTGTTCCTGTGGACCCTCAGAGGTCGAGGGCCCGTTCGATGGCTTTGGGGAGGGCGATGGACAGATCCCCAACGGAATCTCTGGTCGTTATCCCTTCTTCTTTAACAACGACGGCTACGGGGAACACAACATCTATTTTTCTGACCTTTGTTGAGGTGAAGCCATAATCCAGGGATTCAAATATCTCATCATCCCTGAGGATTGCTCCGGATGAGGTCTCCTCGTCTTGGAGTTCCATTTATAGTGGTCGATGGCGACCCTGAAGGCGTCAAGTGGGTCTGGTGTTCTGAGGGTGATCTCCACAACAGGGTTTTCGCCCTGGACAAGCCTTGCGCTTGCTTTCGCGTAGCGAAGCACGTAGAGAGCAGTGAGATCGTTCAAAATCATCTCCGTTGCTTCCCTGTAGGATATCCCTGCTGCGGCGCATATCTCTTCATTCCTGAGAACCTTGAGTCGTATCTCGTAGCATGGGATGAGGGACTGTATGACATGCATTGCCAGATCGGTAGCGTCTTTTCCTGTCACCGGACTGTTGAACTCTGGCTCGTTGAGAACTCCAGCACCGCACACCAGCCCTGGCAACATCACCACCACACTCACAAGGACCACCCAAACAATCCACCGCATGAGCGAATGACCTCCTTTCACCGATTCTGGGAATCTCCTCCCTTTTTGCCTAAGCCTCAAGCTTCGTGAGGACGAGATCCGAGAGGATCTCCTCGTCAGCCCTCTTCAACACCAGCTTCCTCTCATTCTCTGAGCTCAGCTCAAAGAGGAGGAAGGCAGTCCACCTCCTCAAGGTATCCGTGTCGAAGGCTATGTCCGTGTTGTCAGGTGGTCTCCTGGGGGTTGAAACGATGATGTCGCCATAGATACACAATTTCTGCTTTTGGGGGAAGATCATACCTGCCGTCTTCTTCCTGATGAAGTCGAACACCTCTGCAGCGTTCTTTCCGGTGCTGCTCCCGGCTTTCCTCATGATGAGGAACTGAACCCTGGGGACAAAGAGAAGGCTGGATCCCTCCCTGAGGCAGCAGTCGGGTAGCGGCGTGAGCTCAAGGGACACTGCCCCCTCGGCATCCTTCAATCCTGAGACAGCCTCGACCTCTGGTGGTATTTTGAAGGTCTCCGACCAGTAGGAGATGCTGAACCAGGGGAAGGCCCTGATGAGTTTTTTCCTGATTCTCTCGAGTTCCATGCTCAGGATGACTCCTGTAGTCAGTGTCCATCCCCCAGGAAGGAGCACGAACATCCTGACAGAGATCGGTACGATGCAGAGTTCGTCTCCGAAATTCCCCAGTCTTGTGGAGATTTCCTTTGAACTTGTGACGACCAGCGTTGCCTCAGAAAACAGAGGTTTGACGACGAAGCGGTGGAACTCCTGGAATAGCCTGAAGACGCTACCCACCTTGAAGTGTCTGGTGGCAAAAAATCTCTGGGTCATCTGGATGAGATCATCAAACCGGTTGCAGACATCGGAGATCCCTGGGGCATCGAAGGAGATGTCAATACACGCTGGTCCGGTGCACTCTGTGACCCCCCGTACCCCCAGTCCGAATATCTGGAGTACGTACGTACCTCTAACACGGAAAAATCCGAAGACAAACTGGTCGTTCCGGGCCCTGAAGGGCTTAACGTAGAGGTCAAAGCTTTCAGAGTAATCATCGAGAGTGACGACTCTGACTTTCATAGGCTGCTCCTCATGGGAAAGAACCACAGGCGTTTAGAAACTGAAACTTCCTCCTGACATTCTCCGCTTTCTCTTCAGGCGTTCTCCCTCTCCAGTTAGATGGATTGACGAGTTCGCTTCAACTCCGATTCCCAGTGCCTGATCGCTCAGGAGGACCCTCACGAGCTCCGCGGCTGCGTGCTCGAGGTGTCCAGCTTCGAGGTCTTTGACGTCGCTTACCCCCGTGACTGCAGCAATCGCAGAGAGCCCTGCATCAACGAAGGGATGTCCTGTCCACCTGACCCTCTCCATCGCCTTCCATTCCTCGCAAACAGAATGCGCCGATTGCTCCTTAGAGGGTACCGCGTCTCTTTTTCTGCTGCATCAGAAAAATGCCTGGATACCTTTGGGGTGAAAGCCCCAGATCTTCACTTTGGGATCCCTCTGGTCCATGCAACCCTCACTTTTCATTCCACATGGCAATTACCTATGCCAGTGCTTGCCAATTTTGCAGCGAACCCCCCGGGGTTTTGCCATGACTTCTGGAATTGTAATGACAGCTCTGACATAATGGCTCAACGATGGGGGTTTCCAAGGGGTGGGGTTGCAG
>APCU01000060.1 GCA_000347575.1 Candidatus Caldatribacterium saccharofermentans OP9-77CS
CCCGAAAGGGGGTCACAATGGGGGCAAAGACCCCGGTGAGCTTTTGTCTTGTGTCTTCAGGCTTCATGGGATTCACCTTCCCTGGTGAAAAACGCGATGATTTGCTCTGCGGCCTGCACCGCCACGCGTTCGGTACTCTCCTGCGTGAGCCCCGCAACGTGAGGCGTGAGAATGACGTTGGGGAGAGAGCAAAGCGGGTGATCCCCGGAAAGAGGTTCTTTTTCGAAAACATCGAGGGCTGCTCCGCGAATCCACCCTTCCCTCAGGGCTTCAAGGAGGGCCTCTTCATCCACTACGGCTCCCCGGGCCACGTTGATGAGGAAGGCCGTGGGCTTCATAAGCCGGAGTTCCTCCCGCCCGATGAGGTGTCTGGTACCCTCGGTGAGGGGGATATGGAGGCTCACGAAGTCGCTTCGGGAAAGGAGCTCAGAAAGGGTGGAAACCTTCTGTGCTCCCTGGAGAACGCCCTCCGGAACAAAGGGGTCAAAGAACAGCACCTTCATCCCGAATCCCAGGCTCAGGCGGGCCACCTCCTGGCCAATTGCCCCAAAACCCACAAGACCAAGGGTTTTCCCTGAAAGCTCCAGAGCCCGGTACGTATACCGGGAACGCCACTCGCCCTCCCTGACCTTCCGGTCGTAGAAGAAGAGGTCCTTGGCCAGGGCCAGAAGCAACGCCAGGGTATGCTCGGCAACAGAGGTGGTGTTCCCTCCCGGAGTATTGAGTACGGCAATGTTTCTTTGCTTTGCATACTCCACGTCGATATTATCCAGTCCCACTCCTACCCGGCAGATGACGCGAAGACGCAAAGCCCGGTCGATAACCTCTCTTGTCACTCTGAAGCTACTCCGCACAAGGAGCGCGTGAGCTTGAGGAAGGTATTCCCACACCTTCTCCTTCTCCTCAGGAGAGAACACGAGCACCGCAAAGTCCTTTTGCGCTCGAAGGAGCTCCCAGGGCCTTCTCCGCAATCGGCTGAGGAAGAAGAATCGTCCATTGAGGCATGGCATACCCTCCGCTTATGTCTGAAAGCTGCTAATGGTTCTGAAGGTTTCCCTGAGCACCCCGTAGAGGTGCTGGTAAACCCTAAAGAACTCCCCGTAGAGCCTGGCCTGTTCCGGGTCAGGGAGGGTCCGTTCCGTAACCTCGAGCTTCCCCACTGCCTCCTCCATCGAAGACCAGAGGCCAATCCCGACTCCCGCAAGGAGGGCCGCACCGTAGCTCCCTCCCTCCTCTCCGTAGGCAACGGTAATAACCTCGGAGTTGAAGATATCGGCATGGAGCCTCTGGAAGAGCTTACTTTTTGCTCCACCCCCTGAGATTCGTACCTGGGAGACGGAAAGCCCCAGGCCCTCCATAAGGGCAAAGACGTCCCGAAGGCTGAAAACAATCCCTTCAAAGACGCTGCGGACAATGTCGTTCCGGGTATGGTGGAGACCAAAGCCGATGAGAACACCCCGGGCAAAGGGGTCCGCATGGGGGCAGCGTTCCCCAATGAGGTAGGGTAAAAAGAGGATGCCCCTGGCCAGAGGAGCACTGAGCTCAGCCTCCCGGCTCAGGAGGTCATAGGAGGATTCACCAATGAGGCGAGCAAGTTCCCGCTCTAACCCTCCAAAGGTGTTTCTGAACCAGCTCAGGGACCCTCCTGCAGCAAGCGTTGTTCCGTAGACAATCCAGCTCCCAGGAATGGCGTTGCAGAAAAACTGCAGAGTATTCCCCGGATTCTCGTAGAACCGATCCAGAGACATGCCCACAATGCCTGCTGTCCCCAGGGTGATGCTGATGGTTCCAGGACGAACGGCACCAACTCCCACCGTCTGAACGACGGCATCTCCTCCTCCACCTACAACGGGCACCCCCGGACGCACACCCACTTCCTGAGCCACCGCAGGGAGCACTGAGCCTGTAATCTCCGGGGATTCGAAGACTTCAGGGAAAAGGTCAAAGGCAACCCCAAGTTCCCTGATGAGATCTTTCGCCCAGGCCCTCTCTCGCACAGAGAAGAGTCCAGTTCCAGAGGCATCGCTCACATCTGTAGCGTATTTTCCTGTAAGTCTCAAGCGGATGTAGTCTTTGGGGCAGAGGAATTTCTCCGCCTTTTTAAAGACTTCGGGCTCGTTCTCCTGAACCCAGAGGATTTTCCCTCCCGTGTATCCCGGAAGCATGGGGTTATTCGTGATTTTGATGAACTCCCGTTCCCCACCCACCATTTCGTGGATTTTTGCACAATACGGGGCACTCCTCTGGTCGTTCCACATGATGCAGGGACGGAGGACATTCCCCGCTTCATCAAGGAGCACAAGCCCATGCATCTGCCCGGTAAGGCCTATACCCTCAACGGTGTAGCCCTTTCCTTCAACATCCCGGGAGACTTCCAAAAGCGTCGCTTTTGCCGCTTCCCACCAGTCTGAAGGATCCTGCTCTGACCAGCCCGGGAAGGGGTTGTACACCGGGTACTCCCGAGTGGCCCTCGAGAGCACCCGCCCCTCTTCGTCAACCGCAAGGGTCTTGCAGCTTGACGTCCCGATGTCGATCCCCACCACACAGGGCTTTTTTTCTGCCAAGCTCATTCCTCCCCTCAGTCGGCAAACTCCACCTTGATGTGCTTCATCTCAAGGTACGAAAGGATACCCTCCGGACCAAGATCAGTGCCAAAGCCGCTCTCCTTCCACCCAGTGTACGGAGCGTAAATGGTGGCAACATCGACGTTGTTGAGGCCAATGTTCCCGCACTCAAGGCCAAGGCAGATACGGCGTGCTCTCTCAAGGCTTGAGGTGTACACGTATGCGGCAAGGCCATAGCGGGTCGCATTCGACCAGGCAATGGCCTCTTCAAGGCTCTCAAAGGGCATAATGCCCACCGCCGGGCCAAAGGTTTCCTCCCTCATGATGAGCATATCGTGGGTAACATCAACAACCACCGTGGGTTCGAAGAAGTAT
This sequence comes from Candidatus Caldatribacterium saccharofermentans OP9-77CS, assembly GCA_000347575.1. Classification (GTDB taxonomy): domain Bacteria; phylum Atribacterota; class Atribacteria; order Atribacterales; family Caldatribacteriaceae; genus Caldatribacterium; species Caldatribacterium saccharofermentans. The sequence goes on from APCU01000060.1 coordinate 2,940, forward strand.
CCCTTTGCGTACTGCTCTCCTTCCGGTTTCTTCCCGCCGCAGAGGACCTTTGCGCCTTTGCGTACCGCGTCCTCAATGTGCTCCTTAACTTTCTCCAGAGCTTCAAGGCTCACCATCGGGCCAAGGTCCACATCAGGATCCGTGAGGCCGTTGCCAATACGGAGCTTCCTGGTTTCGGCAACGAACTTCTCCACGAAGGTCTCATAGATTGGTTTTTCCACGTAAATGCGGTTCACAGAGTTGCAGACCTGCCCCATGTTCCGGAAGGACCGCCGTACCCCGCCTTTCACAGCCTTCTCAAGGTCAGCATCGGCGCAGACGATAAGCGGGGACTGTCCTCCAAGCTCAAGGGACACCCGTTTCACTCCAAAAGCACAGTACTCCATGACCTTCTTCCCCGCTTCAGTAGACCCGGTAAAGCTCACCTTCCGGACAAGGGGGTGGAGGATGAGGCTTTTGCCAACGACCGACCCTGCTCCGGTGACACCATTCACCGCACCCTCAGGAAGACCGGCATCGAGGAAACAGGCCAGAAACTTGAGCGGTGAGAGCGGGGTTTCTGAGGGGGGTTTAGCCACCACCGTACATCCTGCCGCCAGCGCTGCAGCAACCTTCCAGGCAAGGAGCTGTACCGGATAGTTCCAGGGGGTAATGGCAGCCACAACGCCAATGGGCTGGCGAATGACGATGCTCTGGAGGTTCGCCTTATCAAGAGGAATGATCTCCCCAAAAACCCGCTTCCCTGCTTCGGCAAAGTACCGCAGAACTTCAGCAGAGCCTTTAACCTCGCTGACTGCTTCCTTCAGGGGCTTTCCCTCTTCAGCAGTGAGGATACGACCGATCTCCTCTGCCCGTTCCTCAACAAGCTGAGCAGCTTTGTGGAGGAAACGAGCTCGTTCAAAGGGGCTGAATCGGGACCACCGTTCGAAAGCCTTCCAGGCTGCCTGGACTGCTTCATCGACCTGTTCCTCTGAAGCCGCCGGGACCCGGGCAATGACTTCTTCCGTTGCCGGGTTGATGACGTCAATGTACTTCCCTGTACCGCTTTCGGTCACGAACTTCCCGCCAATAATCATCCCCTGAACTTCCATCACTTCACGCTCCTTCCTGCTTGACCTTTCCGGTAACCCAGAGAATGACAAGAGGAAGAATCCCGGTATTGTACGTCACGTGGTACTTCCCAGGCTCCACGTAGAAGGCGTCTCCCTCTTGAATGGGGAACCGTTCATCCCCAATGACCATTTCCCCCCGACCGCTGAGGACAAAGTACACCTCTTCTTCATTCGGGTGGGCGTGTCCTGTGGTTTTGCCATCAGGGTACACAATGGTATACCCGAGCTTCAGGACCTTCGAGGGCGAGGTTTCCGGGTCAATAAGCCAGTAGGTATCCCGAAGCGTTTCGCCCTTCTTGGCCTTCGCAAAGTACCGGAACGACCGTTCACAGGTGTCCGGGGCTACTTCGTTGATGTTGACGATGTAGGCCATGTGGAACGTCACCTCCCAAGTTCTCAGAGAATCAGATGCTCTTCCTCAAAAACCCGAATGACCGCAGGGGCAAAATAGAGCCACACGGTATCCCCCTCAGCGTACCGCTCTCTGGCAGGAACCACTGCCTTAGCATCAGTTTGCATACTGTCCTCAAGGCGAACCGTAAGCACCGTTTTGTCTCCCTGGAACTCAATGACCTTGACCACTCCGGCAATGGCATTCTCCCTTTGCCGTTCGCGGAAGACCTCAACGTGCTGGGGCCGAACTCCAAGTGTCACTTCCACTCCGACGTATTTTGCGTCCAGGATTACCCTCAAGGGTAAAAACCCTCTTTCCTTCGTCGGTCAAGATAGCCACAGCGCGTTCGTTCTCCACCACCGCCGGAATGAAGTTCATGGTGGGCTCCCCGATGAAATAGGCCACGAATTTGTTGGCCGGGCGGTTCCAGACCTCCTCCACCGTGCCAATTTGCTGGAGTTTTCCCTCGTTGATGATGAGCAACCGGTCACACAGGGCAATGGCCTCCGCCTGGTCGTGGGTAACGTAAATCGTTGTCAGACCAAGCTCGTCATGGAGATGGCGGATGCGGGCCCGAAGTTCGTGACGAACTCGCTGGTCCATGTGCGAGAGCGGCTCATCAAGAAGCGTCACATTGGGTTTCCGCACCAGGGCCCTCGCCAGGGACACCCGCTGCTGAACACCGCCGGCCAGAGATCCGGGGTACTTTTTGAGGTACGGGGTGAGCTCGAGGAGTTCGGCGATGAACTTCACCCGCTTATCCACCTCAGGACCTTTCATGCCCCGAGCCCTCAAGGGAAAGGCTATGTTCTCGTAGACATTTAAACGGTAGTACAGGGCATAAGACTCAAAGGCCAGGGCAACGTTGCGCTCGGCTGGTCCAAGGTGGTTCACTACTTTTCCGTCGAAGAGAATCTCCCCCCTGGTGATATCTTCAAGCCCTGCGAGCATCCTCAAGGTTGAGCTCTTCCCACCACCTGAGGGACCAAGAATGGCCAGGAATTCCTTATCATGGCAGGTAAACGTGAGATCCTGCACTGCGACAACGTTCCCCCGAGGGTATATTTTCCACACATGGTTGACATCAATCCTGCTCATTGCTCCGAGCTCCCTTCCTTTGCAACTTCCACCGTCTTCCCGTAGAAGAACACCCACTGGGGGTCAAAGTCGAGCCAGACCTCTTCTCCTCTCCCGTACTTACAAAAACCAACCGTTCGGACGTACAGGAAGGTATTGTCTTTGAGCCTGAAAGTGACCACGCTGCTCTCGCTTTCGTGAATGACAGCATAAACAGGAAACCGGAGGGCATTATCCGATGGTTTTTCTCCGCTGAGACGAATATGCTCTGGTCGGATTCCCAGACGGACAACTCGTTTCCCATTTTCCTCCCGGGCCACACTCTCTGCCCTCTCTGCCAGGGTCCCTTCAAGACGCAGCATGAAATCTTCTCCCTTGCAGAAGAAGAGAACACCATTGCGGCTGAGAAGTTCTCCATCAACAAGGTTCATGGGAGGGTCTCCGACGAGTCTTCCAACGAAATCCGTCCTGGGGTAGTAGTAAATTTCTTCAGGCGTGCCTTCCTGCTCCACTTTGCCCCGGCGAAGAACGACCATACGGTCAGAAAGCGCCAGGGCCTCCCGGAAATCATGTGTGACGTAGATAATGGTGCTCCCGTACCGCCGGGCAAACTCCTTAAGAAGCGTCTGCGTTGAAAACTTGAGTTTGGCATCAAGATGGGCAATCGGCTCATCAAGGAGGTATACTTCGGCTCTCCGCACGAGGGCCCTCGCCAGAGAAACCCGCTGTTTTTGCCCTCCACTCAGGTTCTGAGGAAGGCGGTCGAGGAGCCTGTCAATTCCAAGGAATGCAGCAATCTCCTCCACCCGCTTTTTTTCCTCCTCGGGAGTGAGTTTCAACCGCCACCTTGGAGCTCTCAGGGGAAAGGCGATATTTTCATAAACCGTCATGTGAGGGTAGAGGTTGTAGGTTTCAAAAGCCATGGAGACGTTGCGCTCTTGCGGGGGAAGGTCGTTGACCACCCGGCCGTTGAAGTAAATTTTCCCCGAGGTCACCGATTCTATCCCGGCAATCATTTTGAGAATAGTGGTTTTCCCCGCACCGGTGGGACCCAGAATCGAGAAAAACTCCCCTTCCCGACAGGTGAAACTCACCCCTCGAACGGCCATTTTCTTTCCGTACATCTTCACAACGTTTTCCAGCCGGACCTCTGCCATGGGTCATTCCTCTCCTTCCTCTTCCTCCTCTTCCCTGGGACGTGGACCGTACTTGAGGAGGATGAGCGCAAAGATTGTGGCGACAATTGTTCCCACCCAGAGGGGTATAAACCTCTCCACAAACTTGATCCACAGGAGGTTCACAAAAATCCAGGAAAGGATAGACCAGAAAATCCAGTCGCCAGTACTCATTCGGGGAAGCATTGTCGTCAACCAGCCTTTCTCCATTGGTCTTCAACCCTTCACTGCACCAAAGGTCAGGCCACGAATGATGTACCGTTGCATGAACCATGCCGCAACAAGGGTTGGGAGGATCACAATAGCCGCTCCTGCAGCCATGGGACCATATTGCACCTCAATAGAACCCCAGAATGAGGAAATGAGCACTGTTACCGGCCGCGCTGCTACACGGGTGAAGAGGAAACTGAAAAGGAACTCGTTCCAGGACCACACAAGGCAAAAGACCGCAGTCACAGCAAGCCCAGGACGCACGAGGGGAAGAACAATCTTCCGGAAAATATCCACCCGGCTGTACCCGTCCACCATGGCTGCTTGTTCCAGCTCTTCGGGAATCTCCTTAAAGAACCCGTAGAGGAGGAAGGTGGCAAAGGAGGTGTTGAAGTAAATGTGGAGTAGAGCCAGACCAAAACGGGTATCAAGCAGCCCAAGACTCCGGTACATGACGAAGAAAGGAATGGCTGCCACCACTCCGGGGAACATTCTCGTGGAAATGGTGGTGAAGAGGAGGTGGCCCTTCCCCGTGTTCCAGCGAGCAAAACTGTAAGCCGCCAGAGAAGAAATCACCATCACCACCACAGTACTTGAGACACTGATGATGACTGTGTTCAGGAAATTGTCCCAGAAGGGGAATTCCCGGAAGAGCCGGTTGAAATTCTCCATGGTGGGCTTGAAAAAAATGAGCTTCCTCGCCTCAGTGGTGAAGATGTCGTTTGGCGACTTAAAAGCCGTGAGGTATATCCAGGCAAGGGGTGCCACGATGACAAAGAGGACGAAAGCCGTAACCAGCCAGAACATCACTTTCCCAAGCGTACTCATGTGACACTCCACCTTCCTTCAGCGTGTGCCCCCAAGGGCTTTCATAAGCATCTTGAACATAATGGCGCACACCGCAATGGTGAGAACCAGCGAAAAGATGGCCATTGTTGAACCGTACCCGATGTCGAAGTACACGAAAGCCGTGCGATACACAATCCAATCAAGGAGCTCGGTCTGTACCCCTCCCCGGGTCGTCCCATAGAGAGGGTCGAAAAGCCGAATCAGCCACATGGTCCGCAGAACAACGATAATCATGATCAGAGGACTCAGCATCGGCAGGGTCAGGCGGCGGAAAGTGTACCAGGGTGAAGCTCCATCCACTTTTGCCGCCTCGAAAACATCCTTGGGAAGACTGCGCAACCCGGCTACCAGGACGAAGGTCGAAAAGGGGAACCACTGCCAGATGGTGATAAAACAAATCGTGTATAAGGCCCGCTGCGGAGACCACCAGTACACCTTGCTCAACCCCAGGGCCTGCAGGATGAGATTCACGGCCCCAAAATCGTACTCAAACATAAAGTTCCAGAGAAGCGAAAGAATCAAGGGAGCAACAAGAAGGGGCAGAAGGGCAAGACCACGGACAATATTTTCACCAGGGAATTCCCGGCTCCACAAAAGAGCAAGACCAAGACCGATGAGAAGTTCACACGATACGCAGATCACAAGAACCTTCAGGGTCCTGTACAGAGCCTCGAGAAACGCCTTGTCATTGAGAAGCTGCCGGTAGTTCTGGGCTCCAACATATATCGCCTCTCCCCGCATCCCCCACTGGTGAAACGAGTAGTACGCACAGTAGAGCAGAGGATAGAGCATGAAGATTGCCAGCACTACAAGGAGGGGAATGAGCAAGGTCCACTTGAAGTACTTTTCGCTGGTGAGCACTTCCCAGATGGTGGGTTTTCTCGCCACCGCATATCCTGCCTGGGCTTCAGAAAAGGTCTCTGTCCTCATCCGTCTCCCTCCGCAAAGCCCCAGGGCACGCGCCCTGGGGCCTGAATCTTACTCCTCCCGAATAGGCACAGTATCGAACTTCGAGGTAAGCTCAATGGTCTTGGCCACAAGTTCTTCCACACATTCGTCAATGGTCACTTCTTCTGCCATGGGTTTGTGGAGTACGTTCATCTGCATCTCATACACCTTTCCACCGGCTCTTGTGTTGAAGTACCAGTAGTTGTCCACGTAGGGCGCCTGCTGCTTCCAGATATCCACAAGGTAACTGCACACAAGACCAAGCGGGTATTCAGTCTCAGGAGAGTGGAACTCGGGATCAAGCAGGAGGTCCATACGGGCTGAGAACTGGCCGCCTTCCTTCATAAGAACCTTCTGACAGTCGTAGGAGGCAATGTAGCGGACAAGCCAGTACGCTGCTTCGGGGTTCTTGCTCGCTCTTGCCACGCCCAGAGACCAGGCGCCGGTGTAAGGTTGCCCACCAATGGTGGGGTAGATGCCAAGTTTCCCATCGGGAACTTTCTCCTTAAGGAGATCTGCTGTCCAGGTGAAGAGGCTGGCAAACTGGTGCGGCTGAATAATGGCGAAGCCCTCTCCTTGCTGGGCACAGGCAAAGTCGAAGTTGGCCGTGAGGCACCCGGCAGGGGCAAACTTTAGAAGGTCTTTGTACTGGGCCAAAGCCTGCTTCAGGATGTCTTTGTCTTTCTTAGTGATAACGAATTCCTTGATGGTCCCGTCAGGGTTCCTCACGACTGTTGCATAGTCGCCACCCATGCCCCAGATCCAGCAGCTGATTTCATCGTTGATCTGGTAGGCACCCGCCATCATGGCCACACCGTAGAGGTCGTGATCCAGAGTCTTTCCCTTAAGCGTATCACCCTTCTTGCGGGTGAAGAATTCCGCCTGGTCATAAAGCTCCTTGTAGGTTGTCGGAGGTTTCAGGTCGTATCCATACTTGGCCTTGAAAGCTGCCTGTTCTGTGGGGTCATCGTACACATCCTGGCGGAGGAACATCCCCATGTGGTAGGTGTAGAAAGGCAGGACCATCTGTTTCCCATAGGCCTGACCGCACCGCAAAAGGACAGGAGAAATGTTCTGAATATCCTCCCGGAACCCCTCAACGCCCCTGGGGTCGTACTTTGCGGCGAGCTCTTCAAGGTCAAAGAGGTAATCCGACCATTCACAGGTCCACGAGGTCTCGACGTAGACCACATCATAGTACCCTGTTCCAGCCATGAGCTCTACGTTCTCCTTCGAGTACACCACCGGAGAGGCCACGCGCTCAATGTTCACCTTGACCCCTGTTACAGTCTCGAACTGCTTGATGTACTCAATCACTTTGTCCCACGCTGCACCGGTCTCAACAATCATGTTAATGGGTTTTTTGTTCTTAATCTCCGGGATGTCCTTGAGTCCAAACTTTTCCTGTGCCAGAAGGGCAAAAGCACATCCCACAACGAGCATCACCACAAGACTCCCGACTACCAACCCACGGTACCTCATGCTACTCCTCCTTTCCTCCCGGCATTTCCTCAAGTGGCGTCACACGATTAGCAGGACGACCGGAAAATCCATGTTTTGCGCTCCATGATGCCCTTTTTGTGTTTTCCACCTCACCCCCTTTNGTGTNTTCCATCCCCTCAGCATCCTGAGAGGATGCCTTCAATTCTCTCCATTGCCTGAGAGAACTCCCTGAGGTTGTGGGTCTGCGCACTTGAGGCGGCAATGTCCTCCATGGTGAAACCATCGAATTCGAGGCTCCTNCGGGCAAAGTCGAGTTTGTGGAGCTTCTCCTCTGTAGCTCTGGGAACTGCAAAGGGAGCTCTGGCCCGCTCTTCTCGAAGGAGGGTCATGCCCCACTCTAAAGCCTCAGGGTTCATGGTGATGACAAGGGGGAGTTTGGCAAGCTCCTCAAGGTGGAGGTAGGCATGGCCTGGGCCTTTCCGGGTGGAACAGACGAGGACTTTGGCCGGAGCTCCAAGGACCTCGACCGCATCAACGGCTCTTTTGGCCATGAGGATACCGAAGAAGCGGAGGTCTGCCTCTTCAAGGGTAACACCTCTGGCTTTGGCTTCTTCGGTGAGCTCCGTTGAGGCCTCCCAGCGACCGAGCATCATGGTGATGACCGCCCGCCAGGCGCTGTAGTCAATACCCCGGGCTTTCCCCTTCTCGTACCCCCGCTTCATGGCCTGGGCAACCTGGACAACCTGGGGGACGCAGAAGCAGGAGGTGGCGTTCACCGGAACGCCAAAGCTTACGATTTCCTCCATCACCGCAAGGCCAGCCCTTGTGGCGGGAACCTTCACCATGAGGTTGGGGCTTGTCCGGGAAATCTCCAGGGCCTGGAGGACCATGGTCGCTTCATCGGTGCTCTTCCTTGGGTCAACCTGGAGGCAGACAAAGCCGTATCGGCGGCCTCTGCGGTAGAAATTGGAGAGGAACTTGTCGGCACCAAGCTTCCCACCATCAGGTAGAGGTCGAACCACCCAGGATGCGTGTCGGAAGAGAAGACCCGGCCGAACTCCTGCACTCTGGCAACCACCTGAGGCCGGGACTCAAGGAGCCGAAGGACCAGGGGAGGGTTGGTGGTCACTCCATCGAAGAAGAACACTCCTCCCTCGTTGTGGGACATGAAGCGGCGAAGGACTGAGAGCGTGGCGTCATCGACACCCCTTTCCCTGAGGCTGGCAAGGAAAACCTGGTAGTACCCTGGATGGGCATCCCACCACAGTTCCAGGTTGGGGTTGCGTTCTTTGAGCCCTTCAAGGAGTTCTGGTCTTGGGGCGAGTGGTTCCTGGCTCATGGGAGAACCTCCTGAAAGTGTTGAAAATAACATGGAATTTATGAACCGATTAAAGTGTAACCAGTACCCTGATTTTTGTCAAGACTCTGTAGGGAGGACTTTCAAAAAGCCCATGTCGTTGCTCCCCGATTTTACCACCCTCCGCATCTCGCGCAGGGAAGTCCTGGAAAGGTTTGAGGGCTTCACAGCAATGCTACTGATAGCAGACAGGGGTTTTTACCCTCGACATAAAATGTCCAAAAAGCAGGCCCTCCGGAACCATCGACGCCAGAGGAAACGAAGCGATGAGCGGAGCT
>APCU01000061.1 GCA_000347575.1 Candidatus Caldatribacterium saccharofermentans OP9-77CS
GAGAGGAAAGGCCTCCTCCACTTCCTGGAAAGACACATTCACCTGCCGGAAAGCATAAAGCGCCACGACTCCGGTGACACCGGCCAGAACCGCAAGGACGAGGAATCCCAGAGAAATCTTCGTACGAATCCGCAAGACCAAAACCTCCTTTCTTTTCCTCTCTCAAGAATATCGGCAGAGAGCTTCAGGACTTTACGGGGGAGGGAAAATTTTTTGGAGCCCTTCTCTGGCTCCCAGGCTTTTTTCGGGAACAGCTTTGAGGAGACAACAAAGAACCTGTACTGGTGGTCCTTCCCAAACCCCTTCTCGTGGAGGAATACTCAATCTCAGAGCCCCGGTGACTGCTCTGTAGAAACCGCGAAGGAGATGAAGGTGCTTCAGGGGCATTGCAAGCCGTGAGTGGCCTGGAAAAGTTTCCCGCAGGATAAGGCAGGAGTTCCCAGGACCGTTGACAGCAAGGACATTTGTGCTACAATAAAAATGCGTCGGGGCGTGGCGCAGCCTGGCAAGCGCACTCGTTTGGGGTGCGAGTGGTCGGCCGTTCAAATCGGCTCGCCCCGACCATTTTGCGGTTTAAGGGGGAGATGTGGTGTCTGTCCTCGACCTCTTTCGCCTCGATGGAGAAGTTGCCGTCGTCACCGGTGGAGCACAGGGTCTTGGGGAGCAGATGTGCATCGGCCTTGCCGAAGCCGGAGCCTCTGTGGTGGTAGCTGACCTCAACTTGGAGAAAGCCCAAAAAGTCGTCGAGCACCTTCATACCCTTGGCGTTTCCGCTTTAGCCGTGAAGGTGGATGTGACGAAAAAGGCCGAAGTGGAAGCGATGGTGCAAAAGACTGTGGAACATTTTGGGAAAGTGGATGTCCTTGTGGCCTGCGCCGGAGTCGGGCAGTGGATGAAGGCCGAGGACATGCCCGAAGAGGACTGGAAGAGGGTTCTCGACATCAACCTCAATGGGGTGTTCTTTGCCTGCCAGGCGGCAGGAAGGGAAATGCTCAAACGCCGCAAAGGGAGTATCATCACCATCTCCTCCATGTCGGGAATCATCGTGAACACCCCCCAGGCTCAGGCGCATTACAACGCCTCAAAGGCTGCAGTCATCATGCTCACGAAATCCCTTGCTGCAGAGTGGGCCCCGTACAACGTCCGGGTGAACACCATTGCCCCCGGGTACATGGAGACCCAGCTTGTGGCTGACCTCTTAAAAGAGCGTCCTGAGTATGGGGAGCTCTGGAAAAAGCTCACGCCCATGGGGCGTCTGGGTCGTCCCGAGGAGATCAAAGGTCCCTGTGTTTTTCTGGCTTCTCCCGCTTCCTCGTACCTTACAGGAAGCGTGCTCGTTATGGACGGTGGATACACGATATGGTGAGGGGGGTGAGAGGAGAGCAAAAGTTCCTGTCTTTGCCGATTCCCATCGATTTTCTGACAGTTGAAATCAGAGCATGGGGGGATGTGTTCGTATGAAGAAGCTCGTTGGTCTTTTGGTTGTGGCGCTCCTTGTTCTTGGGAGTGCAGCGGTGTTTGCGGAAGTGGCGAATCCTGAGTGGTGGCAGAAGGCTGCTGAGCCCTACAAGGGTGTGGTCATCAAGGGAATTTCCGAGAGCACACCGCCTTCAAAGGCCATGGTCGAGGTGGCAGCTCCGGAGTTTGAGAAGCTCACCGGCATCAAGGTGCAGTTTGAGGTAACCTCCTGGGACGAGATGTACAACAAGTCCATCCAGGACCTCCAGACCGGTGCAGGTATCTACGATTTCATCTACGTCGAGCAGGACATTATCTACGCCTACCTTGCCCAGAACTGGTTGACCGATCTCACGCCTTTCATCCAGAATTCCGCCATTACCGAGCCGAACTTCGATGTCGATGACTTCACAAGCTTCATCAACTACTTCAAGGACGAAAAGGGTAACATCTACGCCATTCCCTTTGAAGCCTTCCTGAAGTCGTACATCTACCGGAAGGACCTCTTTGAGGATCCCGAAATCCAGGCAGCCTTCAAAGCAAAGTACGGATACGACCTTGCCGTGCCCACCACCTGGGAGCAGTACACGGATATCGCCAAGTTCTTCACCGAGTACGGAAAGGAAAAGGGCATTGAGCTCTATGGCCACATCGCTCAGGCCAAGACCCATCCCTGTGTGGCCTATGAGATGTGCGAGAGCATCTGGCCGGCCTGGGGTATCTACAACTGGGGTATTAACCTTGAGAAGATGAGAGCAAGCGTTGAGAACGGTGGTACCCTCAACAGCGACCAGGCGAAGAAGGCTCTCCGCTGGTACGTGGACATGCTCCAGTATGCACCTCCGGGAGTTCGCACCTACACCTGGGATGAAACCGCAGCAGTGTTTGGTGCCGGAAAGGTCGCCCAGGGTCTCATCTACCTTGAGAATCTCGGGTGGCTGGCCCAGGACGAAACCCGCTCGGCCGTCATCGGGAAGATCGGTGTCGCCCTGCCGCCGACAGCTCCTGGGGTGATGGACGAGGCAAAGGCCGGGAAAGGGTACATCGGCTACTACGACGGTGGTGCCCTGGGTATTCCGCACAGCTCCAAGAACAAAGAGGCAGCCTGGCTCTTCATCCAGTGGTGTGCCCGGAAAGAGTGGCAGCCTGAATTTGCCCGCCTTGCCACAAGAGTCGTCCGCAAGTCCACCTTTGAAGACCCGCTCATCAAGGAACTCGATGCCAAGATGGGTGGCTACTTCACTCTCCTCAAGGATTATGGCTACCTCTTTGCCGGTGCTCCCGCTCTGCCCATGCACCGTCCGCTGAACGAGCTCTACCTCAAGTGGATCTCGAAGGCTGTTGCTGGAGAAGTTTCGCCTGAAGAGGCGCTCGACAACCTGGCCAAGGAAGTCGACGAACTCATGCAGGAACTCGGGTATTGATGGAGGTTAAGCGGTGAGGGAGAGAAAAGCACAGGTGTGGGGGCTTTTGGCCCCCACACTCTTTTTGATGTTCGCCATAGGTGTCGTTCCGGTCATCTACATCCTGTACTTGAGTGCCTTCAAGTACAACGTGTTCTCCCGTGTGGGGATGGTGTATACCGGGTTCAACAATTTCCGGAAACTCGTTTTTGATGCGGATTTCCTGAAGTCCCTTCGCCTGGGGTTGACCTTTGTCGTCCTCTGCTGTGGGATTGAATTACCCCTTGGGCTTCTTATTGCCAATCTTCTTACGCTCGAGTTCCGGGGGAAGGGGCTTTTCCGGACCATCATGACCTTGCCTTTGGCCATGGCTCCCATTACCATCGGGAGCATGTGGGTGCTTCTCATGAACCCCGACATTGGCCCCATTCCCTTTTACCTTCGTAAACTCGGTATCGAGTACAACATCGGGGTGAATCCCACCCAGGCCTTTTTCACCACCGTCCTTGTGGATATCTGGCACTGGACGCCCTTTGTGGTGCTGACCTTTATGGCCGGTCTCTCGGCTCTGCCCAAGCAACCCTACGAAGCAGCCCTTGTCGATGGAGCAAACCGCTGGCAGGTCTTCCGGTACATTACGATACCCCTCTTAAAGCCTGTTATCCTCACCACGCTTTTCATCCGTATCATGGACACCTTCCGGGTGTTTGACGAGGTCTGGATGCTGACAAGCGGTGGTCCTGGAACGGCGACACGTTACGTGAGCATCCACCTGGTGCGGCTTGTCCTGCAGTCCATGGAGTACGGTTACAGTTCTGCCATGTCCCTCTTTCTGCTCTACCTTACCATCGTCATGTGCTGGCTTTTGATGACCTTTATTTCTTCTTCCCAGGAGGCGACGTAGGATGCAGCGGAAGACCCTGCGACTTGTCCTGGTGTACCTTGTGTGCATCCTTATCGCTGCATTCACACTCTTTCCCATCTACTGGATGTTCGTGGTCTCGGCCCGGACGAAACTTGAAGTGTTCTCTGGACCAAAGCTAATTCAAACGAGCTTCTACGCCTTCAACTACTACCGTCCGTTCTTCCGGGATATCTACGGACGGTATCTTGTGAACTCCCTCATCATTGCTTCCGGGAACACCCTCCTTGTGGTATCCTTAGCTATCCTTGCCACCTATGCCTTCTCTCGCTTCAGAGTTCCGGGCTCAAGTAACCTCTTTTTCTGGACCATCACAAACCGTATGGCCCCTCCGGCGGTGTTCATCGTGCCGTTCTTCCTCATCTTCACCCGTTTAGGTCTTCGGGACACCCGAATCGGGATGATTCTCCTCTACTGCATCTTCAACCTGCCCTTTGCCATATGGCTTCTCAAAGGAATGATTGATTCGATTCCGAAAGAACTCGATGAAGCTGCCTACATCGATGGGTGTTCCCTTTTGGGGGTGCTCTGGAACGTTATCCTGCCCCTTGCCAAACCCGGCATCATGACCACTGCCATTCTCACCTGGATTTTTGCCTGGAACGAGTACCTTTTTGCCGCCATTCTCACGAGCGTCAATGCCCGGACCATCACCACCGGTCTTGCTGAGTTTGTGACGGTCATCGGCACCAACTGGGGAGAGATGGCCGCCGTATCGGTGGTGTGCCTCATTCCAGCGGTGGTCTTCATCGGCATTGCCCAGCGGCACATCATCGCCGGACTGACCTTTGGTGCGGTGAAGGATTAGGAGGGATTCCAGTGCGGATACTCCCGTTTCGGAGCAATCTCTGGGACCGGATTTTCATCGGTGTGGTCATCATGTTTGCGGTGCACCTTCTCTGGGTGCGCTTTGTGGAGAAATTCCTCCCCCTTACGGTGGCAACGGTGGGGACCCTCTTTTTCCTCGTTCTCCTCATCATCACCGGATAAAAAAACACCCCGGGCGAAAGCCCGGGGTGTTTTTTTACGCTTCGTTGTGCCAGTAGGTGTCGAATCCGAGGTACTTATCGAAGGCCTCAACGAGGATTTCTCCCACGTGGGCGAGGTTGATGGCCACGTGGTGCTCGAAACCGTTCTCGCAGAGGAAGGCGAGAAGCTCCTGCAGNCCTTCAACCTTCACGACACCAATGCCACCGAAGGTTTTCACCTCATCCTGAGTGATCTCTCCCTCGGCGACGTAGGCGACAATGCTTCCTGTGGTATCGTCGGTGGCAAGGCGTGAGAGCGTCACGGGTCCCTCAGGAATGGTGCCATAGCAGGTCCCGTAGGTCTGTTCTTTGGGGAGAGTAGAGGAGATAATATCGCCGTACCCCATGCGGATACCCCGAAGGAGCGACTTCGGGAAGTTGCTGCAGTGGAAGAGGATGGCCTTATCCGGGTCATCGTCGAAGTTGTTGTTCCAGTCCACAAGGGCGGAGGGTTTCCCGGAAGCAAGCTGCAGTGCATACATGCCTAAGGCTCCAGTGAGGTCCACCTCGCACGCTGCAGGGATGAGCCGCTCACTCAGCATGCTCATCGCTGTACAGGGCATAATCCCGAAGTTCTCTTCGATAGATGTCCAGCACTGGATGGCGACAAGACGAACTCCGGTTTGCTGAATCCACTCGTCAAGGACCACGGCGAGTTTGGCGATTTTCACCAGAGCCTGTTCTGGGACTCCGGAGGTATCCAGGTACCCCTTGATTTCGGCGAGTTTCTCCTGAACCTTCTGGTCACCGTCCTGGAGGCGTTCGCAGGCACCGATGATTTCCGAAAGGTCGGCAACCTCAACGGAGATTCCATGGCGCTCGAGGATTTTCTCCGAGAACCGCACAGTGTTGAAAGCATTCGGACGGGCACCAATTGCTCCAGCTTTGAGGTTCTTAAAGCCCTGAACCACCCGGCAGACTCCGGCAAACCACTCGATGTCCTTACGGAAGACCTCAGAGTCCGGGTCCTCCGTATGGTACGTCGTCAGGGAAAAGGGGATACCGAACTGCTTCAGGTTGTTACACACCGAGAGTTTGCCGCAGAAACTGTCTCGTCGGTGTTTCACATCAAGCAAATCGGTTCTGTCCGGAAAAGCGTGGACGAGCACCGGAACGTTGAGCCCCGAAAGACGAATGGCATAGGCCACACCCTTTTCGTCGCCAAAGTTCGGGAGGGTCACGATAATACCGCTTATGTCTTTTCGGTACTGGTCAAAGAGACGGGCACATTTTTCTGCATCTTCGAAAGTCTCCACCGTTCCGAATTTTGTGTCCCCAGGGCTTAGAGTGACGACGTCAAACCCCATGTCTTCGAGGACAGCGAGCACCTTTTCCCGACCTTCTCTGGCAAGCTCATCCGGGAAGAACCCCCGATTGCCGACGATGACTCCCAGAGTCTGGGCCATGGTTTTTTCCTCCCTTCGGTATGAGTGAATCAATGTTTCCTTCTGCTTTTCCGTGTAAGACTATATTACCACAGGGAGTCTTCCTCTACCACCTTTTCGGAAACACTCTCACCACAGTGGGGGTTCTGGCAGTGATTCCCTTCTCCACCTCAAAAGAGTATAATGGGCATCGACCTTTCTCGTTCCCGGGAGGTGTGTAGCGATGCAGTACCGGAAGTTTGGCCCCCTGGATTTTCAGGTGTCGATTCTCGGTCTTGGCGCCATGCGCCTTCCCCTTCAGGACCCTCACGACGAAGGCAGCATCGACGAAGCCCAGGCCACGGCGATGATCCACTACGCCATCGACCACGGGGTGAACTACATCGATACCGCCTATCCCTACCACAAGGGGATGAGTGAGGTTGTGGTTGGGAAGGCCCTCCAGGGGACGTATCGTGAACGGGCAAAAGTCGCCACGAAACTCCCCACCTGGCTTTTAGAGGCCTGCGAACATCCGGAGAAGTACCTCCGGGAACAGCTGAAGCGCCTCAGACGAGACCACGTGGACTTCTACCTCCTCCACGCCCTTGACCGGAACCGGTGGGAGACGGTGCTGAAGTGCCGGGTGCTTGAGTGGGCAGAGCAAGCCAAAGCTCGTGGGGACATCGGATACCTGGGTTTTTCCTTCCACGACGACCTGGCGACGTTCAAACGCATCATCGACACCTACCCCTTTACTTTCTGCCAGATTCAGTACAACTACCTCGATGTAGACTTCCAGGCAGGACAGGAAGGCCTTCGCTACGCCGCTTCAAAGGGCCTTGCCGTTGTTGTCATGGAACCCCTCAAAGGGGGACAGCTCGTCCGGCTTCCGGAAGAGGTCCGGAGGCGTCTTGCCGCAACTGGGCGAAACTGGACTCCTGCAGCCTGGGGGCTTCTGTGGCTCTGGAACCAGAAAGAAGTGACGACGGTGCTCAGCGGTGCAAGCACCATGAGAGAACTCGAGGAGAACATCGAGACGGCTTCCTTTGCGCACGAAGGTATCCTGCGCCCTGAAGACCTTGTGGCCCTTGAGGAGGCGCGGCGAATCCTCCGGGGTATTGCTCCCATCCCCTGCACCACCTGCCATTACTGCCTCCCCTGTCCCCAGGGAGTGAACATCCCCTTCGTATTTGGCCTCTACAACCGGGTCTTCCAGTTCCGGGATCTTGAGGGGGCAAGGAGAACGTACTTCCACTTTCTGAGACCTGAGGAGCGTCCGGAAAACTGCGTTGAATGCGGTGTGTGTGAAGAACGCTGCCCCCAGAAAATCCCCATTCGGGAAGAACTCAAGAAGGTCCAGGACTTCTTTCAGCGCTCCTCCCAGGAGGCGATGTAAACGTAGTAGTTGGGAATACCCAGGAAGTACTCCCGCCGGTACACAAGGTAGAGCTTCAGCCGGTACTGCGAGGACGGCGCAAAGACCGAGAAGTCTCTTCCCCGGATGCCGGCCACGTGGTAGAAAGGACCCGAGCGGGTCATCCCCACCACCTCAAGGAGGTCCCCAGGCCTCTGGGGTGGGGATACCACGTCAACCTCGCGGATTTCCGGTGGGAGGAGCACTCCAAAGTTTGTCGGGGGCGCTCCCAGAGGGTGTTCTTCAGAGGGCAGGGGGTAGTCCTCAGGAGGCATATTCTGCAGGCGCGCAAGTGTTTCCCTTAAAGCAGAGATTTTCGCATCTTTGTCGGGGTGTTCGCTCTCCTGGTATCGCTGGATTTCCGCCTTCACGGCCCAGATGGCAGCATCCCGCAAATCCTCACGTAGTGTCAGGTCTTCCTCCCGGGGTGTTTCTTCAGGAAACTCATCTTTCGCAGGAGAGCACACCACGGGATTGGTCACCGAAAGCATGCAGGGAAGCTCAAGGTGCAGGTCATCCTCAAGGTCGTACACAAGGGACTCTTCCCGCAGCTCCCCCTCACAGGTATCAGGGGTTTCCCGCAAAAACGTGAGCTCGTAATAGGGCGTGCAGTCGCTCTCCAGTTCCTTCTCCACCACCTGAACGACCACATCCTCTTTGGTGGTACAGCCTCTCGTCGCAACAGTAAGGTGGACGGTTCCTCCTTCAATCCGGAGTCCTCGGAGCAGAAGAATTCCCGTTTCCTCTGGGGTACGGGCGTATTGCCCGGGATTTCCGGTTTCTCCGCTCGAGGCCACTCCGAAAAGCATCCCAAGGATCATAAGACCCACACCGAGCCATTTCATCGCTTTCTCTCCTTCTCAGAAGATTCTGGTGTACCCCGGTGGGCGCTGGTCGGTGAGTTTGCCGTGGGCAATGGCCAGTTTCTTCACCACTGGAAGGCCATAGGGGCAGCGCTCTTCACATATCCCGCAGCGCGTGCAGGCTGAGGCGTCTGGGGAGAGTTGCGCGTACTCTCTCTGGGCGTAGTCCTGGTTCCCAAACCAGAAACGCAGCCGGTCCCGGAGAGCGTATTCGGCGGGGTCCCGGATGAGGTCGTCTTTCATCTGCCGGTCGTACTGACCCTCAAGGAGGAAAATCCGGGGGATATCGATGCCCTCGGGACAGGGAAGGCACTTTCCGCACTGGCGACAGACGTATCGGCCGAGTTCCGGTGCTTTCGCAAACCACTCCTCCTTTTCGCTTTCGCTCATCGGGGTGAGGCGCTCAAGGAGGGCGAAATCCTTCCGGAGGTACTCTTCGGTGTTGGCTCCAAGGACAAGACAGGACACTGGCAGGGACAGAACGTACCGCAGGGCCTCCTCAGGATGACGCCAGAGGAATCCATCGGCGAAGACCTTCATGGCCAAAACCCCCACATTCTTCGCTCTGGCAAGGGGGAGGACCTCTACTTCCCAGCCTGGGAAGTTGAAACGATCAAAGTAATTGAGAGGAATCATGAAGGCATCGAAAGGATAGACCTCAAGGGCTTTCACCGCGACCTCAGGAGTCACGTGACTCGAAAATGCCACGTAGCGTACTTTCCCTTCTTGCTTTGCTCTCTCAAGGCCTTCTAAGGCTCCACCTGGGGCGGTGATGGCTTCGAGGGTCTCGAAACGGTTGAGTTCGTGGATGAAGAAGAGGTCCACGTAGTCGGTGTTGAGCCTTCTCAGGCTTCCCTCAAGGGACTGGAGGACTTCGGTTTTCGTTCTTTTCTGGGATTTCGTGGCCACAAAGCATTCATGGCGACGGGTTTTGAGGACCTCACCAATTTTCGCCTCCGAGTCTCCGTGGCCGTAGCTTTCGGCGGTTTCAATGTAGTTCCCCCCAAGATCGAGGTAAAGGTGCACAAGCCGAACCGCATCATCTTTAAAGAGTTCCACAAGGTGGAACCCCCCAAGGCCAAAAAGCGAAAGCAGGAGGTCCGTTTTTCCAAGTCTTCGCCGCTCCATTTTCACCCTCCTCTCTGCTCCTATTATACCTTTTTCACCGAACTTTTACTCTTTTTACTCCCCCTTTATACTCCCTGAACATCGCCGTTCTATGCTCCTGGTAGAACTTACGAAAGGAGGTTGAAGCGATGAGGCGGTATGTAGGTGTGGTCCTTGTGCTTCTGGTGGTACTCCTTGGGAGTGTGGTTTTGGCCCAGGAGAGCGTGGTGCGCGGTGTGGTCTTTGAGGACGCAAACGGCAACCGTGCTCTGGATCCCGGAGAGCAGGGTATTCCCGGTGTTCCCGTCTCAAATGGCCTTGAGGTTGTCGTCACCGACGCTGCAGGACGGTATGAGCTCCCTGTTCGGGAGAACATGATTGTTTTCGTTACCAAGCCCTCTGGGTATACCTTTCCCCTCAGCGAGTACAATACCCCGCTTTTCTTCTACCTCCATCGTCCCAGTGGGTCTCCTGAGGCGATTCGAGAGTACCCCGGCATTGCCCCCACGGGATCCCTGCCCCAGGAGGTGAACTTCCCTCTCTATCGCGTTGAGGAAAGCGAGGACTTCTCAGTCGTCGTTCTTGGGGACACCCAGGTGACGAATCACCAGGAAATCCAGTACCTCAGGGATAGCATCGTTGCCGACATTGCCAAACGACAATCCAGCGCACGGTGCGCTATCGTCCTCGGGGACAACATTAACGACCCCCTGAATCTCTACCCTCGGTACCTCCAGGTCATGGCAGGAATGGGGATTCCAGCCTGGTACGTTTTTGGCAACCACGATATGAACTTCGATGCCCCTGACAATGCTACAAAGCACGAAACATTCTCCCGCTACCTCGGGCCCACCTATTACTCCTTCAACATCGGGGAGGTCCACTTTGTGGTCCTCGACTCCGTCATGTGGGATGGGAAGGAGTACCACGGTGAGATTTCGGAAGACGAGCTCCTCTGGCTTGAGAAGGATCTTGCCCTTGTTCCTCAAGATGCCCTTATCGTCTTTGCCATGCACATCCCCCTTGTTTCCTACATCGACCGGGCGGCTGAAAAGCACCAGGTGAAGAACCGGGAGAAGCTCTTCGCCCTTCTTGAGGGACGAAAGGCAATCTTCCTTGCCGGTCACACCCACACCATTGAGCGGTTCTTCCCCGGCGATGCTTTCAGTGACTGGAGCCCCAATCTCCCCTTCCCCCAGATCATCGCCGGAGCAGCCTGTGGTTCGTGGTGGAGTGGCCCCAAAGATGATCTGGGTATCCCCCTTTCCTATACCCGCGATGGTGTTCCCAAAGGGTACTTTGTCTTTGAATTCAGCGGGAATACCTGGAAGGACACGTTCTACCCCTTTGGGATTTCCCGTCAGATGAACGTCTCCTTCTTCTCCCCCCGGAAGGGCCTTGCCGGATTTCCCGACGGAGTCTTCGTCAGAGAAGAGCTTGGCGGGATTTTCGTCCTTGCCAACGTCTTCAACGCCGATAGCCGCTCGAAAGTCCTCTGCGCCATTGATGACCTTCCACCGCAGCCCATGGAGTACCGGTCCCTTGTTGACCCCTTTGCCGCAAGGTTGCACGCAGGGCTTCCTGACTGGATGCAGATGAAGGGGTCCACCCACACGTACATCGCTCCTCTTCCGGAGAATCTGGAACGAGGCCTCCACAGGGTCACCGTGATCTTTGAGGACGCGTACGGTCGGGTGTTCGAGGAGACCAGGTTCTTCGAAGTGCTATAGGTGATCGCGGGTGGGGAAGAATACTTTCTTCTTCACCCGCACTTTTGCTTTTTGCCGTGTCCAGCTTCACAAGGAAGTACTACTATTTGATTTCCCGGGAATCCCGACAAACAAAGTATCTTTAAAAACAGGTTCTCTGCTCACTCTTTGCAGTGGGCAGGAGTTCTTCCGGAAATTCCCGCTGCAGAGGGTGAAGGTTAAGTTCCTGGATCGAGGGTGTGTCTGGGGTTTCTTCGCGAAGAAACGGTCGCATCCCTCTGCTGGTAGGAGTGCGCCCATAACGGAAGAGCAGGGGCCGAAGATATTGGGAAAGTACCTCTGCAGTAAATATCCCAGCCCCGTTGACAACTGGATAGGTTCACAGAGATCTGCAACAGGTAGGGTAGACAAAAAGGTGCAGGACCCTGTATCCTAACTCAGGTGTCGAAAACCCTAAGAGAAGGG
>APCU01000062.1 GCA_000347575.1 Candidatus Caldatribacterium saccharofermentans OP9-77CS
GAAAGAGAAGGAGAGGGGGAAGGAGGTGTTCCGGGAGATCTCGAACAACATCCCGGTGATGCGCAAAGCGTGAGTGCTCTGCGTATGACTCTCAAGGCCTTGACCCAAGGTATGTCCTGGGTTCCTGTGGTATGAAAGACCATAGAAAGACTGTAATCTGGATGAGTGAGGGAAAGGAAGGTAGATCAGGAAATGAAACCATGGAGAGGGTTTTCAAAAATATCCCTACAATAAGTTGACGCTATCGTGGACCTATACACGGGCTGGATAGGTTCACAGAGATCTGCAACAGGTAGGGTAGACAAAAAGGTGCAGGACCCTGTATCCTAACTCAGGTGTCGAAAACCCTAAGAGAAGGGAGGCCCTGCACCTACATGAAGAGTAGCACAAAGGGAGCAAAAAGTCTATCGGCATATTCTGGAGATCCTCACCTTTCGGGCTTCTCCACGGGGAGTGCCATCGGGAAGCTTTCCAGAATCCATGGACTCTCGAAGAAGGGAGGATCCTTGAAGTCCTCGACTTTGCTCAGCCCCCACCCTGTGGCTGTTACTTGCGAAAGATGGGATAGCCCGGAGCCTCCTTTCGGTGGAAGAAGAAGTGGAACCCCAGAAACCTCAAAAGCCTCGGAGATAGATCCAGAAGACCCAAAAAGATCCGGAAGCCCCAGTGGACACCGGAGCTTGTGGAGGGAATTCAAAGACTCCGGGAGAAATATTCGCTTTTCGAAGACAAGGCTCGCCGTCCTCCTCAGGAGAGAGGGTTTCACTGTTTCTTCAAAGATAAAGTGGACCTTGCAACCATGGGGTTCCACCTCGAAAGGCGGACAGAAGAAGTGTACAATAGGAGAAAACCCACTGGAACTTGAGGAGGGGACCCCAGGAAGAGCTGAGAGGCACTGGACTTTCTGAACACCCCGTAGATGCGAACCTGTGCGCCATCAACGGGTCCTTTTTCAGAACACATTTTCAGCTCTTAGGGAGGTGGGGCTGTGAAGGAGCAGACTCAGGGTGATAACTGGCACGCTATAGGTGTACAGGAGGTACTGGGACGTCTTAAGACTTCTGAGAAAGGTCTGACAACTGAAGAAGCCCTGCGTCGTCTGGAAGAAGTGGGTCCTAACTCTCTGGAGACAGAAGAAGGAACAAACCCTCTCCAGCTCCTCGTAAGGCAGGTTCGCAACCCCTTGATTTACCTGCTTATCGGGGCTGCCATCCTTTCTCTTTTTATAGGACATACCATTGATGCGATGGTGATCGCCGGTGTGATCGTCCTGAACACCCTGCTTGGTTTCATTCAAGAATGGCGAGCTGAAGAAGCATTGGCTGCGCTGCGTCGCATGGCCTCTCCCCACGCCCGAGTCTTGAGAGATGGGATCCCAAAGGAAATCGATGCTACTGGGGTGGTGCCGGGAGACGTTCTTATCCTTGAAACCGGCGCCCGGGTTGCTGCAGACGCCAGGCTTATTTCGGCCAAGGAATTGGAGGTGGATGAATCGGCCCTCACGGGTGAATCAGTGCCGGTAGCAAAGAAAGTAGGGGTTCTGGACCCGGATACCCCCTTGGCAGATCGGAAAAACATGGTCTATATGTCCACCAGTGTGACCGGTGGCCGGGGTCTGGCAGTGGTTGTGGCAACGGGCATGAGGACTGAGATTGGCAAAATAGCTGCCCAGGTCAGCGCCACAGAGAGAGAAGAAACACCCTTGCAAAAAAGAATGCATAAGCTGGGTATTGTTATTGGAGTCGCCGGTATTGTCCTGGCTGCCTTCGTCTTCATCCTGGGACTCCTTCGCAGTTATAAGCCGGCAGAGATGTTGATGTTCTCGGTGGCGGTAGCCGTCTCAGCAATTCCTGAAGGTCTTCCTGCGGTTATCAGTGTGACTCTGGCTCTGGGCGTTCGACGTATGGCTTCCCGGAATGCCCTTATCAGGCGCCTTCCTGCGGTAGAAACCCTTGGCTCTGTCACGGTAGTCTGCTCTGACAAAACAGGCACCATTACGAAGAATCAGATGACCGTTACGAGAATTTGGGCCGGTGGTCGAATCTATGAGTTCACCGGAGAAGGCTACACACCTGAAGGTGAGATCAGGACAGAAGGAGGAGAAAAGCTTGAAGAACTTCCCGATGACCTTAAGAAATTGCTCGAAATTGGGCTTTTCTGTAATAATGCCGTGCTCAAGAAAAAGGAAGGTCAATGGGTAGTCGAGGGCAATCCGAGCGAAGGTGCGCTGATAGTTGCCGCCATGAAGGCAGGACTGGAGAAGACTGCAGAAAAGGAGGAGAGGCTATCGGAAATTCCCTTCTCCAGTGACGCCAAGTACATGGCTACCCTCCATCCAGATAGGGAATCCGGTGGTCGTGTTGCCTATGTCAAGGGGGCTCCAGAGCGTATACTTGAATTTTGCTCCCATGTACTGAAGGACGGACAGCCTGTGGAACTGGATGAAACCCTCCGTAAAGAGATAGAGGGAATAAACGAAGATTTTGCGTCTAAAGCTCTCCGGGTGATGGCCGGGGCTTACCGAAAGTTCGGGGATAAAGAGAAGCTTGAGCGTAGCGATGTGGAAGAAGGGTTGGTATTTGTCGGGCTTTGGGGGATGATTGACCCCCCGCGTGAGGAAAGTATCGAGGCAGTTAGAGCTGCTAAAGAAGCGGGAATCAGACCGGTTATGATCACCGGTGATCACGCTGTAACCGCTCTCGCCATTGCTAAGCAGGTGGGGATTGTCGATAACGGAAAGGTGATCACGGGCAAAGAAATCGACGAGATGGAAAACCCGGTACTTGCCCGGGCGGCTCTGGAGTACGGCGTTTTTGCTCGAGTCACTCCTTTTCACAAACTTAAGATCCTCAAATCCCTCAAAGAACAGGGCCACATCGTAGCAATGACCGGTGACGGAGTAAACGACGCCCCTGCTCTCAAAGGTGCAGACATCGGCATAGCCATGGGCATTGCGGGCACAGAAGTGGCTAAAGAAGCCTCTGACATGATCCTGATGGACGATAACTTCGCCACCATTGTCAAAGCGGTAGAAGAGGGGAGGAGAATTTACGATAACTTACGCCGAGTGGTGTTCTTCCTTCTTTCCACGAATCTTGGAGAAATCCTGACCTTTATGGCTACCTTGATGCTTGGCCTGGAATTGCCTTTAACCGCGGTCATGGTGCTCTGGGTCAATCTGGTTACCGATGGGGTTTGCACGGTTCCACTGGGCATGGAGCCTGGACACAAGGACATTCTCAGGCGGCCTCCTCGAGACCCCAAGGAGTTCATAATTCATCGTGCTGTCCTTCTAAGAATGGTCCTCCTGACTCCCGTAATGGCTGCAGGAACTTTAGGACTCTTCTGGTATGCCCGACAAAATGGCAGTCTGGATTACGCCCGGACTGTGGCTTTCACCGTCATGGCGGCTTTTCAGTGGTTTCAGGCCTTTAATGCTCGTTCCACTTTTAGCTCGATTTTCTCTGTGGGGTTTTTCACCAATCGATGGATTCTCCTGGGTATAGGCATTGCCGTTATGCTCCAGGTGGGTGCAGTCCACTTGCCCGTTGGGCAGATGCTCTTTAGAACCACAAGTCTTTCCTTGGGCGACTGGGTTTCCATTATGCTTGTAGCAAGCACAATATGGGTNGCAGACGAAATATGGAAATTGCTGCGTCTGTATGGAAATCCCGGGAAAAAGATAATGTTCGGGAAACAATAGTGCTCATTGCGCCTGTGCGTACCGATGGGGGATTCGATTTTACCCGATAGGCTTGGAGGTCTCACATGTTTGGAAAGCGTGTCGATTTGTTCAGACTTTTTGGATTTGAGATTCGCATTGACCTGAGCTGGGTGCTCCTGGTAGTTCTCGTTGCCTGGTCCCTTTCGACGGGGCTCTTTCCATTCCGTTATGAGGGCCTTTTGATGCAAATCTACTGGATCATGGGAACCGTAGGTGCCATAGGGCTATTTCTTTCCATTGTCTTCCATGAAATGGCCCATTCTCTTGTTGCTCGGCGGTTCGGAATGCCGATCAAAGGGATTACCCTTTTTCTTTTTGGTGGAGTTGCGGAGATGAAAGGAGAGCCTCCCAGCGCTAAGGCGGAGTTCGTGATGGCCCTGGCTGGACCTCTTTCCAGCATCATCCTGGCAGCGGTCTTTTATGGGCTCTCCCAAATTGCTAAAAACGCCGGATGGCCCGAGCCCGTCTATGGGGTAATCAGATACCTGGCCTGGATCAATGCAATTCTGGCTGCCTTCAACCTCATTCCTGCCTTCCCACTTGATGGAGGCCGCATGCTGCGTGCCGCGTTGTGGGGCTGGAAGAAAAATCTGCGATGGGCAACCCGGGTTGCCGCCGGAATTGGCTCCGGATTCGGTCTATTCCTCATTTTTATGGGAATTCTCCAGTTTTTCGGCGGTAACTTCATTGGCGGAATGTGGTGGTTCTTTATCGGAATGTTTCTCCGAAACGCTGCGCAGACGTCGTATACCCAGCTTCTTGTGCGTAAGGTGCTGGAAGGAGAGCCGGTTGAGCGTTTCATGAAGAAAGACCCGGTGACGGTACCGCCCTCCACGACTGTGGAAGAACTGGTAGAAGATTTCATTTATCGCTATCAGTTCAAGCTATTTCCAGTCGTTGAAGAAGGAGGCCAGCTTCGGGGCTGTGTCACCATGAAACAGGTGAAGGATATTCCCAGACAGGAGTGGCAAACGAAGACGGTTGGAGAAATCGCTGTCGCATGTTCCCCGCAAAACAGCATCGATGCGAAAGCCGATGCTTTGGAAGCCTTAGCGCTCATGAACCGGACCGGCTCCAGCCGTCTTATGGTCACAGAGGGCAACCGACTGGTGGGCGTCATCAGTCTTAAAGACATGATGAAATTCTTCGAACTGAAAGTTGAACTTGAACCATAGCTACCTGCGTCAGGTTTTGCCGTTTGTGCGAGGCGAAAGAGCCAAACAGCGTCCCGCGCCGGTTGAGGTCCTTGAAGATTCCTTTCTCATTTCCTTCTCGTCATCGAGCTTGATCACAGGGCAACGTACATGGGTTCCTGGTCGTTTTTTCTGGAGATGGAGGGGGAAATTCTGCCTGGGAATGCCGCACAGCACTTCACCACCAGGCTTTCACCTGTTCCCGGTGGTCTTGATGCGCCAGAAGATGTGATGAAACAGGGGAAGTTCCGTAAACCTTCGGAAACACAGAGGTTTTTCAGGTGCTTGTGCTCGCAGCTAAGGGTGGGGATGGTCTTAGAAAAGAGAAAGGAATCAAAATCGGCAGGTTCTGGGCTGGGCTTTCCCAGGATTGGCGTTTCTCGCCTGGCAGAGCTTTTTACTCCTTCCTCTGGCGTATCTTTGCCCAGAATAGCGTGTTTTTGTCTGGTGCTGGTGATAGCCGGTTTGGTGCTTTTTGAAAGATGCTGGTTCAGAGAATTCCTCGACTTTGAATAAAGTGGTAGACGATGCTCCAGGTGCCCAGGGTTACTTTGAGAAAGATGAGGAGGTTGTAAAGAGGGATGTACCCAGCGCTCAGTAATGTACCCGGATTTCCCAGGGGTAGTTCAATGCCCCATAAGTCGAGGATTGCCAGAGACAGGAATGTCGTTATCAGCCCTTGCTCCAGAAGGTGATTCCGGTTGACAGAGGCGATTTGCTTTTCCAGGACGAAGATTCTGCCAGTGATGGCCAGAAGAAAGAACGCGGTGCCTCCGGCAACACCTGCAGCGAAACCGCCTCCAGGAGTAAGGTGTCCAAAGATGGCAAGATAAACCCCGGAAAGGAAAGCAAAAAAGGCCAGAAATCTGAGCGTGATGGCTGTTGCCGGATCGGTCAGACAGACGAATTGCGTTGTCTTTCCCAGAAACCGGGAATAGAACGCCACACCTCCAGCGGCAACGGTGAAAACCAGAAACTCGAACACGGTATCGTAAAGTCTCGTGGAGAGGTACACTGCGCTAACGATGTTTGTAGCCCTGGTTTCTTCGAAGAGCCTTGTTACGAGTTCCTGGCTCTCAAGTCGAGAGAAGATCATCGGTTCCTGGAAAAGGAGAAGCAATACTCCCACCGTGGTCATCATGCTTGTGACCAGAAGAGTCCGGAATGCGCCCTTCATACTTCTTCCTCGCCAGTGTTGCAAGAAAAAGCTTGGAACAACTTCATGAGGTCACTCTTTTTGGGGAGGATCAGAACGGCTTCGGTCTTTCCTTTAATGGGGAGAACTTCCAGATCGGGTCGCGAGAGAGGAAAAGCAGTGCTGTAGATGAGATCAAGGTAACCTTCTTCAAGTGCTTCGGTAGCCTTCTGGATTGCCTGGTAGTTTACCAGTTCTACCTCGTATCCTTTGGCTCGGGCGTACTGCTCAAGAAGGTTCTGGATCTCTCGAGAAGCTGCATCCTGGGATACAAGGCACCCGATGCGGATCCTCCCCAGGCTTTTAAAGGCGGTGATGTACACAAAAGTGGAAAGTGCCACACCCAGAAGTCCTTCGGCCAGGGCTACGTCAGGGGCTTTGCAGGCAGCATAAAGCGCTACAGCCAGAGTTCCCAGAATCGTCCGGCCAAAGATTGCTTCAAGAGGTCGTTTTCGGGTCACGGTGTAGAACGCTGCAACCAGCATGAAAACCACGATACCTATTTTCAACATCGTTTTGACCTCTCAAACATTGATTTGGCGAAGACGTGCGCCATGATCGACCCTGTAACGAGGCTCAGGAAAAAAACGAAAAGGACCCGGGGGAAAGCCTCCGTCCATTTTGTAGCTACTCCGAGCATAATAAGCCCTGCCCCTAAGGTATCGGCGATGCCGAAAAAATGAATCCGCTGGAAGTTATTCCGCGCGCAAATCATTCCCACACTCCCATAAGCAGTCAGGACGAGCCCCATGATAAAGAGGAAATGGTAGATCACTCCAGATCCCTCCTGGTAAGCACGTAACCGATGAAGATCATTTCCACAGCGCTAAAAAGAGCGTAAAAGAAAAAAACTTCCAGGATAAAAATGTCTCTGGTAGAAAAGGCATAGAGAAATATCAGAACGGTAATTTTCGAAGAGAGGCTAGCGACGTCAAGGAGTTTCTGGTAGCGATCCTGGACGAATATGAAATGGAGAAAAATGATTGTGAGGATAGCGAGATAGATACCAGAGTAGATCAACGTCCTTTCTCCTCCTTTATCGAATGAATGAGGAGTTCTCCTTTTTCCTCTTTGATCACCAGGGTGTAGGGGGTGAGCGTGATGAGGACCGTCTTTTCGAACAGTTCTTCTTCTCCAGTGGGTATGCTCTTCCATAAGAATTGTGAGGAATGATTGTAGAGTCGCGCAAGAAGGGTAAGGGCCTGCCAGAGTGCTTCGAGGAAGAAGAGAGGAAGTTTCAATGTAAAGAGCACCATGTGTTTTGGGGTAATGTGGGGCGTGACGATGCAAATACCCATGAAACTTGCCCCTGCCCCTAAGGCAAGGAGCCAGAGGCTGCGCCACCCGGAGAGTACCGTCCAGAAGAGCATTCCTAAGAGGAAGAACAGCCATTTACCTACAGGCACTCATCACCACGCACAGTGCAAAGAGAATGAGGTAGAGAAGGGCGGCATTCTCGAGCCGTTCCAGGACCCGGGGGAGAGGTTTGCGATATCGTGCTCCAAGGAGGGCCACAAGAACCCCCAGGAGAAGTATTCCCGTCGATTCGAGGTCTTTCCTGCCCCAACCAAAGAGGGGAAAAAACGTGAAGAAAGCCAGCAAAGCATGGCCGAGGATGTTTTTGGGTATTTCTCCCCATTCCAGCCTGGGAAGGGAGAAGAAAAACGGAGCAAAAACCGCTGCCGTTCCAATACTCACTCCATAAAGAATAGGTCGTTGCCACCATGCAGTTCCCACAATGAGCATTTCTTTCGAGAAACCGCCAACGGTCCAGGGGAGTCCAGCAATGGACAGGGCAGGAAGGGCGATCAGAGACCAGGTAACAATCGGCAATCGATGTTGAGGCAGCGCTCTGGTATCGTGGGTTGGGAGGAGATCAGCTCCCAGAAAAAGCCATGACTTGAAAACGCCGTGGGCAAAGACGTAAAAAATACCGGTTTCCGGAGCAGTCAGGATGTACCCTATTTGGGAGAGGGTGCTGTAGGCCAGGATGCGTTTGTAGTGTTTTTCGTGGAATGCAAAGATTACCCCCAGAATTGCCGAAATGACTGCAAAGAACGGAACCACTTCAAAGTGGTTGCCTAAAGCGGGTCGGAGACGCAAAAGCGCGTAAAGTCCTGTTTTCACCGCAATACCGGAAAGAAGTGCTGATACCTCGCTTGAGACACTCGAGTGGAGATCGACCAGCCACATGCTGAAGAGGAACAGCCCAGTTTTCCCCAGAAGTCCGGCAATGAGAAAGCCTGCCGGAATTCCTGTGATGGTTATCGAGGAGACCCGAAAACTTCCTTCGGCCAGAAAAACCATTCCTACCCCGAGGAGATAGAGATTCATGGCGCTTGCGACGAGGAGCAAATACTTCATCCCCGCCCAGAGGGGTTTGGTTTCTCCGGTTTTTCCAGCCAGGAGGAAAACCAGAATGGTGAGGAGCTCCAAAAGAACGTAGAGATTGAAGAGGTCACTGGAAATAAAGAGGAGATTCCCCGCGCCCAGAAAAAGGAGGAGTAGAAAAACAAAGAAGCCGTCCTGTTTTTTGCTCTCCAGGGAGATGGCTACGGCGAACCACACCACCGCGAGGGTGAGCAGGAAAAGGCGGGAGAGCTCGTCAATGACGAGTTCCACTCCAAATGCGCTTTTCAGGAACCATCTTGTGTTTTCGCTCTTCTGCCAGAGAATGGTGACAATGATGAGATTGATGATACCGGCGCCCCAGAGCACGGGCTTTTGGAATTTCCGCGAAAAGCCCAAAAGGGCGCTTGCAAAGAGACAGAGGTTATAGAGGACAAACGCCGTCATCCTCCGCTTTCCTCTTCGAGTCTTTCTGTGTCTACTGACCGCAGTCGCTGAACAAGGATCATGGCGTAGACAAGAGAAATAGCCAGGATGGCAAAACCGATGACGATGGCTGTGACGATCACGGCCTGGGGTACGGGATGAGCGTACGAAGAAGCCCCTTCGGTAAGGATGGGGACGTTATCCCCGGAACGCGAGGAAAGGACCACAAAAAGGCTGATTACGCCGGTATTCATGACGTCCAGGCCCACAATCTTCATGAGAAGATTTCGACTGAGGACAACTCCTGAAAGTCCCAGGAGAGCTATGAAAACACATCCTATTTCCGGAATGGTCATCGTCTTTCTTCCCGGTTGCTTTTGCGGCTTTGGTGGTATTATACCATTTTTTGCAAGGTTTCCCGGTCCTGTAGTGCTACCTGTGGTTTCCCCCTTTTTGGAATTCCAGATGGATATGGTTTTTGACGGTGTCCATCACATGGGGGAGACCGCCCTCCTTTTGGGAAATGAGAATGAGGAGAAGACACTGTTCAGAGAGATTGGGAATGGCCCATTATCGGGTTACCGTAGATGGCAAGGTTCTGAAAGCTCCTCCCTGAAAATGGTCCGGTCAGGCTTGTGAAGAGGTCTTCGGCCAGAATTCTTGAGGTCCAGGTTGCAGAGGGAATCCAGACTACGCCGTACGAACGCACCGAAAGGAGCTGTAGCGAAAGTTGGCCCGAGGGAGCGAGCTGGCAACAGTATCGGGCGCGTTTGCCGCTGTGGTGCCGAAGGTGAAGGGGGATTTGAGGCTGGCTTTGAGGGTGTTTTTTGGGTGGTGACAGACCTGCCGAGCCGGCGTGAGACGCCGCCTGTGCACGACCATCGTTGCGGGACGTCTGAACCGGGAATTCGGGGTGATCGACCATCAGCATCCAGACACGGTGGAGTGCTGGATGCAAAAAGTGAGCGAAAACGGGTTGAGCCAGCAGAGTATACGGCAATCCTGAGACGGCTTGAGAGAGTTCTCAAACTCGAACTGGGGACATTCGCTTGTGGATTTCTGGCAACGATTTTTCTCCTTCTGGAAGAGACAGGGCGCTTTTTGTGTTCTATAATGAGCAAAAGGATTTCTGGAGGGGGATATGGGTAAGCTCACACTCCCGGCGCTGGTGCGAGCGGTTGAGGATTTACCGGCCTTACCGGCAGTGGTGCAGCGGGTTATCGCGCTCACAGAAGACCCGAGGTCTACCGCCCGGGATATCAACAACGTGCTCACACAGGACCAGGGGCTCACAGCCAAGGTCCTGCGCCTGGCGAACTCGGCGTTCTATGGTTTTCCTCGGCGCATTTCCACCGTCACCGATGCCACGATTCTCCTTGGCTTCCAGACCATCCGGAGCATTGTTCTTGCAGCCTCGGTCAGCGAGATGATGAAAAAGGAGCTCAAGGGGTATGCTCTGGAGCGGGGGGAACTCTGGAGGCATTCCCAGGCAACGGCTGTGGGTGCCCGCATGCTGGCAAGGGAGGTGAAATTTTCCCGCCTTGAAGTGGCCTATACGGCGGGCTCTGCTCCACGACATCGGGAAACTCGTCCTCGACACCTATCTGAGGGATGAATACGAGGCAGTGCTTGAGAAGGTCGAAAAGGAGAATGTGACCTTCCTTGAGGCCGAAGAAGCCCTTCTGGGGTTCCACCATGCCCTTGTGGGAGCAAAAGTTGCCGAAAAGTGGAATCTTCCCCCGGAGCTCGTTGAGGCCATTGGGTTCCACCACGAACCGGAGCGGGCTCAGGAGAACCCCAAACTCACCGCTATTGCTCACATTGCGGACTGCATGAGCGTGAGCCTTGGCATGGGAGTGGGGGTTGACGGCTTCCTCTACCGCATTTCCCCAAAGGCGGTGGAACTTTTAGGTCTTCGGGAGGACCAGGTGGACCGCCTCCTTGCGAATCTCATGGAAGTTCTGGTCGATGAGGATACCTTTGGGGAATGACTCGGTCCCTGTGGGGGTGGAGCGATGGAGGACAGAGCAAAAACCCTGGTGTACGGAGCTTTGGGTATTGCCCTTGTGGCTTTGGCCACGATGAGCATCCAGATTCCGGTGCCCCAGACCCGGGGGTACATCAACCTGGGAGACACGGTGATTTTTGTTTTTGCCATGCTCTTTGGAGCCCGGATCGGAGCGCTCGCTGGGGGTGTAGGGTCAGCGCTGGCCGACCTCCTCACAGGATACGCGCACTGGGCACCTTTTACGCTTGTCATTAAGGGGATTGAAGGGCTTCTTGTGGGCCTTTTGGCCTCGGGAGAAAAGAGCTATCCCGTTCGGGTCCTTGTGGGCCTTCTTGGGGGTCCTTGTCATGGTTTCTGGGTATTTCCTCACCGAAGTTGTCCTCTATGGATTCGGGGCAGCCCTGGCCGAACTTCCAGGGAACTTCATCCAGGCCGGGAGTGCGGTGGCGATCGGCCCCCTTGTTGTCTTAGCTCTCCAGAGAATTGCGAGGGCCATAATCCGCCGAATCTGAGGAGAGTTTCTCCAGGACCTCCCTTGCAATTTCTGGAAAGGCCGCAAGGAGGCGGTGCACAAGGGAAGGAATGGCTTCTCTGTCTTTCCCCTCAAAGCGAAGGGTGTACACGGGCTCGGTCACGGATTTCCTGATGAGCGCCCACCCCTCTTCCCACTCCACCCGCAAGCCGT
>APCU01000063.1 GCA_000347575.1 Candidatus Caldatribacterium saccharofermentans OP9-77CS
GTACGGGCAAACGTCGCCAGAAGACAGCGCGGAGAGGAAGGGGAGGCCCAGTATGAGATCAAAATCCTCCGCAAAGACGGAGAAGAACGATGGATCCTGGTCCGTGGCTCCACCATCCGCTACCGAGGTCGGTTCGCTGGCCTTGCAGTATGCCTTGACATCACGGAAGAAAAGCGTCGGGAGGCCCGCCTCTTCCACCTGAACCGGGTGTTGAAAGCTGTCCGGAACGTGAACCAGCTCATCGTCCGGGAGAAGAACCGGGAACGCCTCATCCAGGGAATATGCCGGGAACTCGTCGAAGGGTGTGGGTATACTGGAGCGGGTGTGGTGCTTTTCGGCACCGAGAAACCCTCCGTCACCGCTTTGGGGTTTTCTGAGGAACACCTCACTGCATTCGGCACTGTCTTAGAGCAAGCCCTGAAAAACCCTGGATATCCACGGGACAGGGTTGAAAAGATTACCCCCACCGATGCTGCCGCTTCTTCCCTTCCCCGTCCAGGTGAGGGGCTTTTCGTCGCCCCCCTCAGGTGGGGGGAACACCTCTACGGGGGAATTGTCGCAGCTCTTCCCCTGCCCTTTCTGAACGATGAGGAAGAGGAAATGCTTTTCCTCGAGCTCTCCCAGGATCTCTCTTTCGCCCTCTACAGCATCGACCTTGAGGCCATCCGCGAAGAGGCCCAGCAAGCTCTGCAGGAAAGCGAAGAACAGTTCCGGACTCTTGCCGAGTCCCTCCCTGTGGCCACCCTCATCCGCACGCACACCGGGTGGGTTTACGTCAACCCCTTCTTCGAGGCCCTCACTGGATATCGGGCCATGGAGCTCAATGATGAACTCTGGTTGCGGATCTCCCCCGAGGGTGCCACCTTGCTTTCACGGTGGCACAAAAAGACAGAGATGCTTCCCTTTGAAGCGGAATTCACCCTGACGACAAAGGGTGGGCAAACCAGGTGGGTTCTGGCCCGTTTCACACCCATACGGTACCGCGAGGAAGAGGCGCTCCTTGTGCTCCTTCTGGACCTCACGGAACGAAAACTCGCCGAAGACCGTATTCGTTACCTCACCTTCCACGATACCCTTACGGGTCTTTATAACCGGACGTTCTTTGAGCAGGAAATGAACCGCCTCGATACTCCCGAGAACCTCCCCTTAAGCGTCATCATGGGGGACCTGAACGGTTTGAAGCTCGTGAACGATACCTTCGGCCATGCCATGGGGGATGAGTTCCTGCGCCAGGCAGCACGCATTCTCAAGGAGGTCTGTAGTGGCCGGGGTGTGGTGGCTCGTCTGGGAGGAGACGAATTCGTGGTGCTCCTTCCCCGTACCTCAAGTACTGAAGTTCAGGCGCTTGGGGAAAGCATCCAGGAAGAGTTCAAAAGGACTGCAGTGGCATCCATCCCGCTGAGTATCTCCCTGGGTTACGGCACTAAAACCGACCCGAACCAGCCCCTTGATGAGGTCCTGCGTATTGCCGAGAACTGGATGTACCAGCGCAAGCTCACCGAAAGCCTGAGCTTCCACAACCAGGTTCTCCAGGCCTTTCGGGCATCACTCCGGGCGGTAACCCAGGAAACCGAGGAACACTCCCAGCGCATTCGGGAACTGGCCCTTCGCCTTGGAAAGGCCCTCGGTCTTTCCCAGAGAGAACTCGATGAGCTGAGTCTCCTTGCCGAATTCCACGATATCGGGAAAATTGCCATTCCCCAGAATATTCTGGAAAAACCTGGTCCACTGGATGAGGAGGAATGGGCCATCGTCAAAAAGCATCCGGAGGTGGGCTTCCGTATCACCCAGTCCATCTGGGAGCTTTCTTCCATTGCTAACTACATCCTCTTCCACCACGAACGCTTTGATGGCACCGGATACCCCCGGGGACTTCGAGGAGAGGACATTCCCCTTCTCTCGCGTATCATCGCCATCTGTGATGCGTACGACGTGATGGTGACCGGCCGCCCCTACCGGAAAGCAAGGACCAAGAAAGAAGCCATTGAGGAACTCCGGCGCTGTAGTGGCACACAGTTTGACCCCCGGATTGTTGAAGCCTTCATCGATATCCTCGAAGAAGAGCACCAGGATCCTAAACCCCAAGGTCCATAGGTGCTCGCCCAAGAGACCGGAGAAGGTGAAGCGTCTGTTCAACCTGTTCCCGTATGGTTTCCCCTTCGTGAGCCCTTCCAGGATACAGGGTGTAGTATGGCCGGAACTTGAGAGGTGTGACGTTCAGCATCAGCGAGCTTGCCCCAGAAAGAAGGCCCATCCTGCGAGCCTGAGGATCCAGAGTCTCAAAGGCCGTGGTGATGAGGATTTTGGCGTTTTTAGGGTCCACAAGCCGGGCCACCGCCAGGGTGTTGAGCACAAGAGATGGGGAAGGAGGAGCAGAAAACGCCAGGGGAGTTGCCGGATGAGGCAGGAACGGTCCAAAGCTGTACATTTCTGCCGAAAGTGCCCTTGTGAGGAGAATATCCTCAAGGATGTCGGAGAGCTTCTGCCCTGGAAGACCGATGAGTCCCCCCGTAGCCACGAGGTACCCGAGCTCCAGAGCCCGCTCAAGGTGGGCAAGGCGTTGCGAAAGGGTGTATCCTGGGTGCAGCTTCTCATAAAGCTCTGCGTTACTCGTCTCAAAGCGGAGCAAAATCCCCCTCGCCCCGGCTTCGTAGAGCGCCTCAAGCCCTTCAAGACCCACTTCTCCCCAAAGCTTATGAAGATAAGGACAGCATGACGCCTCTTGATTTCCCGCACAAGCTCTGCGAGTTCTCTAACCGAACGTCCTGGATCCTCCCCGCTCTGGAGCACAAGTGCCTGGAACCCGTAGACCTCCACAGCCTCGCGTACTGCCTCAAGAACCTCCTCATCGCTCATGCGATACCGCAAAAGAGCACCGTTGTGGGTCGAAAGACCGCAGTAGGCGCAGTTGCGAGAGCAGAAGTTCGAGATTTCGAGAATTCCGTGAACGCACGTGGCGTTGCCGTGGTACTTCCTCCGGAGGAAATTGGCCACTTTGTAGAGCAACTCCTGCTCTTTTGGGGACTGAAGCCCAAGGAGGGTGAGGAGTTCTTCCTTTGAAAGCGAACGCTCCTCAAGGGCCTTATCGAGCATACGGAGAATTCGCCGTTCTACTCCTTCCCTTTCCACCTCAAGCCGTGCAAGACGGAGGTCCACTTCCTGGAGCTCGAAAAAGGTTTCTTTCCAGGTAGCAAGGATTTCCTGTGCCTCTTCAGGCGGAACAACCTTGATCACAAATCCTCCCTGGGCGTAGACAAAATCCCCCACTCTGAGGGAGGGAAACTCATTGTACGCCTTCCTTCGCTCACCGAAGTACTCCACCGTGGCGATCCGCCCACAAAGGGCGACAACCTGTCCTGGAATGGCGTAGCACAAAGCGACTATTCCCCCTCAAAGGAGAGGAGACGCAGCTCCCTCAACGGACTGTGTTCTATAACGAGCTCAGCCCCCTCAAGGATGGTCCCCCGGGATTCCTCGGTAAAGAAATACCTGAGGACCTCCGGGTCGATCTCGGTGAAGTCCCCCATCCGAAGGTACACTCGGGTAATCCTTTGCAGGCCCTCCGCCTCTCCCCGACGGAGGAGATCCTCGAAAACCTCGCGGACCAGTCGGAGTTCATGCATCACGCAACCCTCCAAGGTATTCCACAATGGCAGAGGCAGCACGTTCCACCGCCTCACTCAATCCTTCCCCAAAGGAAACGTCCTCAGGCTGAATCCCCACAAAGACAACCTCACATCCTGTTTCATCGGCCACAATCCTTGCAATCACCGGGAGGGGAAACGTATGGGTGCTGAGCGTGACCGAAACGACCTCCTCCTCCGTCAGCACCCGGATTTCCCCCGGAACACCGCCAAAGGAGGCAGCGTCGATGAAGATAACCTTTGCCGGTCGTTCGCTCAGAATATCGTCGATGAACCGCTCCGGGGAAAAACCTGCCTGAATCAGACGAAAACAGGGAGGGAGAATCGGGGCAAGCTTCTCCCCGATATACACCCCTACCCCATCGTCCCTCCGGAGAGGGTTCCCAACGGTAACGACAACCGTTTTTCCATTCAAGGCAGGCTCAAGAGCCCTCCGGATTTTCTCGTCCAACAAAGGTAACATTGAGGAAATGGGTAGAACAGGAAATACAGGGGTCATACGCCCGCACAAGCATCTCAAGGGCAAGCTGGATTTCTTCTTCGCTTCGGTCAAGGATTTCCGGAACAAGCTTCCGCATATCGTACTCGATGTTCCGGAGGTTCTGTCCGGTGGGGATGACGCAGTTAGCATGCACAATGCGACCGTGGTCATCAACCTCGTAGTGGTGGTAGAGCGTCCCCCGGGGTGCTTCCACCGCCCCAACACCGCTTCCTGCCCGAACGGGGATGCGCTGTTTCTCATTCAGCCCTACCACAATCTCTTCGTCATAGTTGAGGCCCGTTTCGAGAAACTCCTCCACAACATCCACCGCGTGGTAGAGACAGTGGAAGCACTCCACAAGCTGGGCGACGGTGTTCAGATAGGGGTTCGTGACCTTCCGATTCATGCCAAAAAGGTCCGCTATTTCCTTCGCTCTGGGATGGAGTTTGGAGTAGTTCAGGTTCAGACGGGCCAGGGCTCCAACCATGTAGGAATCGCGACTCAGGCGGGTATGCTTTGCCGTCGAGTGGGGAACCACGAACTCGTTGGTGATTTTTCTGTAGTCTCTCTTGGGAAGGCGAACCCCATCGGTTGAACCTATATCCCCCATAAGGAGCGGGTACTCGTCGTCATCGGACACCAGGGCCACGTACTCCGTTTCCCGCTCAAATTCAGGAAAGCGAAATCCTCGAACGAGGTCGACCGTAGCCTCAAGGTCGGGAATCATCCCAAGGAGGAGGTTCCGCATTTTCTCGAGGTCCCCAGGACGAGGAAGCTTCGTGAATCCCCCCACCGTACAGCTTATGGGGTGGACATGTCGGCCCACAAGGATATCGCAGACATCGTTACAGGTTTTTTTAAGGCGCAGCGCTCTTCGGACCACTGTATTGTGGGTCTCCACAAGGGGGACGAAACTCTTCACGCCAAAAAGGTCTGGGGCAACGAGGAAGTAGATGTGGAGAATGTGGCTATCGAGAATTTCAATATCAAGAAGGAATTTCCGCAGCTTCACCGTTTGTTCACTGGGTACAAAACCGATGGCCTCTTCCGCTGCCTGAATGGAGGCCAGGGAATGGGCACAGGCACAGATACCGCAGATTCGAGAGGTGATGTGCTGAGCCTCAAAAATAGACCGTCCCCGGAGCATTCCCTCAAAGAATCTCGGCGATTCGATAATCTCCAGACGACATTCCCTGAGCGTTCCGTCCCGAACATCCACCACGATGTTCCCATGCCCCTCAACCCGGGTGAGATATTCAACATCAACGCGTATGCTCTTCCCCATGCCTTTTCTCCGCTCCCTTCAGGATTCGACAGGCGTTGTACATGTCCATCCGCCGGACCAGAAACTCCACACGGACACCGTAGCGCTCAAGCACCTCGAGGAATCCCCGTTCATTGGGATTGGAAACCATCCCCCGGCAGCCGTAGCAGATGTTGCCATTGTTGATGCACCAGGAGTTGCACCCCGCCCGGGTGATGGGACCAAGACAGGTGAGACCTCGCTCGTAGAAACAGACGTTCTCGTTGAACTTGCACTCTACACATACAGCCACATCCGGCACATGATAGGGAATCCCAAGGAGAGCACACTTAAGGACTTCGAGGAACTCAGGCTGGTACACAGGGCATCCGTGGACGAAGTACTCCACAGGAACGACTTCATGCACTGGGTGGGTGGGAAGGGTGGTGAAAAACCTTGCCCCCTCCCCGTAGACATACTGGAGAATCTCTTCAAGGTCGAAGGCGTTCTTCATGCCGTTGACCCCGCCGATTGTGGCACAGGACCCATAGGCAATGAGCGTTCTGGAGCGCTGGCGAATCCGTTTGATTCGTTCAACATCGTGAGGAGTTGTGATGCTCCCTTCAATGACGGCAATATCGTAGATCCCGTCCCACCGCTCGCTCATGGTTTCCCGAAATTCCACAAGATCAAGAAACTTGAGGAGCTCGAGGAGTTCCTCCCCGAGATTGGTCACCTGGAGCTGACATCCTTCGCAGCAGGTGAAATCGAAAAAAGCAATCTTCGGCGCCTTCATCATATCGCCCCTTTGAGATCCTTGATTTTCTCGTAAAAGAAGACCGGGCCATCCTGGCAGCAGTAGATATCGTGAATCTGACAGTGCCCGCACTTCCCAAGGCCACACTTCATATGGCGCTCAAGAGAAAGAACAATCTGATCCTCGGGAATACCCTTCTTGAGGAGTTCGGCGATCACAAAACGGTACATCACCGGCGGACCCACCATAACCGCAAAGGTTTCCTCGGGATTGATATCCACTCCGGGGATAAGGGCCGTCACCATGCCCACGTTACCTTTCCAGTCGGGGTCTGCACGGTCCACCGTACACTGGAAACCCACGTCCATCCGCCGCTGCCACAGTTCAATCTCGTCCCGGAAGAGGAGATTCTGAGGGTCTTTGCAGCCAAAAAGCACATGAACTCTGCCAAAATCGCGCCGGTTGTCCATAACGTAGTTGATGAGGGAACGAAGGGGAGCAAGACCTATACCTCCAGCAATGAGCAAAAGGTCGTGCCCGATGAGCCTGGTGATAGGGAATCCAACCCCAAAAGGGCCCCGGATACCCACTATATCCCCTGCCTCAAGACGATGCAAGGCAGTGGTCAACCGGCCCACCGCTCGGACACAGAGTTCAAAGCTCTGGCGCCTTGTGGGCGAAGAGCAAATGGATATCGGAGCCTCGCCCACGCCAAGGAGTGAAACTTCCACAAACTGCCCTGGCTCAAAATCGAGAATTTCTCCATCGACCAGAGAGAGCTCAAAGAGCTTGTCCTTTTCAGTGAGGCGAGAGGTCCTGAGAATCCGGGCCTCTTTCACCTCATATCCGGTGTGACTCAAAAGGATTTTCTCCACAGTCCCACCCCTCACACTTTGAGGTATCCGGTCTCCCGAGCAAGCTGGGCAATGGTTTCCTTCAGGTCGATTTTGGCCATACAAACCCGGCTGCACCGCCCGCAACCGGTACAGAAGAATCGGTTGTACCGCTTCACAGGATACGAAAACTTCCGGTTGAACCGATGTCGCTTCCGGTCAGATCGTTCTGCCCGGAAACTCTCTCCACTGGCAATTTTCGCAAAGGGCTCATTCTGGCAGGAATCCCAGACCCTGATACGCCTTCCAGTCATGAGGTTCACATCGGGAACATCCCGAACGTCAAAGCAATAGCAGGTGGGGCAGACGTTGGTGCAGTTGGCACAGGAGAGGCACCGGTTCCCAATCTCCTCCCACACTCCCGCCTCAAAACCCTCCCTGAACATCCGGGGAAGAAAAGCGCGGTCCACAGGAACCTCGGGGCGGAAAATCTGGGCCTTCCTGGCCCGGAGCGCCTCGAGCTCGGCAAGATGCTGCGATTGTGCTCGCTCGAGAAAAGGAATATCCCGCACGAGGTCCTCACCTTTCTGGGTGCCCACCTGGATGAGAAAATACTCTCCAAGATCCGTGAAGAAGAGGTCATATCCTCCCTGGGGAAGGAACGTCCCCATGAGCCCACAGGAGGCATAGGTATCGCAGTAGTCGTTGCACTCGAGTCCGATGACGGTGATGTACTCTCTGCGGACGAGATAGTTCAGGTCCTTGGGCCGGTCGCTGAAGACCACATCAAGACACTGAATGCCTGCGAGATCGCAGGTGTGTACCCCAAAGAGGATGAGGGACTCAACCTCTACCACTGGCTGGAGTTTCTGTCCTCTGCGGGTGTCGTACTCCGCAAGAGTCTCATACTGGGGCATGAAGTACTTCTTTGGGGGGAGAATGGTCGGAATGTACCGGAGGGCGATGTCGCTGCCTTTTTGAACCTCGGAGAACACGAATTGCCCATTACCCTTTGCGACAGGCGCAACCACCTTTCCGCGGCGGACCAGGGACTCCACAAAAAGGTCGAAAGAACTCCTGGGAAGGACGAGGTACTCCACACACTTCCTCCTTTCCTGCTTTTTGGGGAATAACCCTCCTGTATTCTTCCATATTCCTCCCAGCGTTTCTCCCAAGACACCGTGCATTTCTTGAAAAGCGCAGAGACTCTGGTATAATTCTCTCTGTCGGGGCGTGGCGCAGCCTGGCAAGCGCACCTGCCTTGGGAGCAGGGGGTCGGCCGTTCAAGTCGGCTCGCCCCGACCATTTTTCCTCCGGGTTCGATACGCTCAGAGAACACTCCTCCTTATAGAAGAAGTGCTTCTTCAAAAAGCAGTATAGGAGTACTTCTTCCTTCTGTCAACGGTCGACAAAAAGACACAGGCTTTTTACTCTGGAGAACTCTTGAGGGCATCTGGGGGTAATGAACCTGCGGGTCGCAGAACTCGAGAGACTCTCGGAATGGACTTACGCAAACGGCAACTGGAAAGCAGAAGTCAGAGCGTAAAACTGCGAAGGCAACAACATCAAAAAGGGCAAAAGCACCAGGCAGAAAAAACGAGATTTACAAAGCCCCTGGCGCCCCCAAGCGGATTTGAACCGCTGCCGTCGCCTTGAAAGGGCGATGTCCTAACCTGGCTAGACGATGGGGGCGCAGGCAAGCCCTATTTTACCGAAAGGTTGNCCAAAAAAGCAAGCGATGTGGAGCACCCTCCACAAATTACTCCCGGATGATGGCACTCGTGGGACAGGAATCGATGGCCTCGTCAACACAGCTTGCGCTTGTGTCTGCGCCGTCTTTTACCACACTTTTCCCGTTGGCGTTCATTTCAAAGACATCAGGGCAAATCTGCACGCAGAGCTCGCAACCGATGCAGAGTTCTTCATCAACTCGAAGAGCCATGGCGTATCTCCTCCCTTAGATGGAATTCGAAAACCAGGACACATTATAACAAACCGGGAGCTTCTTTTCTATGCGTCAAGGAATTCCCGGGCCAATCTTTTACAGGAGTTATGAAAACCCGATCCACCAGGACGGTAAAATCTCCTCGACTCACCGTCCCCTCATTTGCGTTGACGGGAAGATCGGCCTCGACAAGAATCTGAAAATCCATCCCATTGACTGCCACAAGGTCATGGCAATGCCTGATGATGCACAAATCCCGTTCAGTTACTTCGCTCTCCTCCCCAGCCTCTTCCAGAATCTTTCTGGCTACGGGAGAACTTTCAAGGCGCTGGTACTTTCCTTCCCGGGAACTGTATTCTGAGCCGCAACAATTTCCATGTCACGCAAAAGGGCCGAAAGCTCAATAATCCTTTGTTCTCTCCCGGGGATTGCCATTTCACCCTCCCTCCCCAAGCAAGCGCTGCAGGTCTTCTTCGCCAAAGCCAAAGTAGTGCCCGATCTCGTGAAGGAGCACCTCCCTGACCTTCCTGCGGAATTCCTCCTCCCGGGGTGCTATTCTCCGGATGTTTCCGAGGTAGAGGACAATCCGATCCGGGAGCACAAAGGTGTACCCCAGGCCTCTTCTGGGAAGCGGAACCCCCTGGTAGAGCCCAAGGACAAATCCCAGTCCCCTTTCTGCCTCATCCCGGACAACAAACTCTACGTTCTCCAGCTTTTCCCGCAAAGGAGGTGGAAGGGCATCAAGAACCTCCTGCAGAACTGAGGCAACGATCTCCCGCTCTTCCACGGAACTCCCCCAAAGCTCAGACCTTCCCACAGGCCCAACGGAACCCTCCCTGAAGATACCATGAGCGGTCAGAGAAGTCAAAAAGGCCTTGCAGTACCTCTCCTCCAGGTCGGAATTCTGGTATACGCTCTTCCGGGAGGGGTGGAAGACGACCCGAAGAAGAAACTCCCTCAAAACATTCAGGTCCTTCCTCTATACGTTTGCGAGGCCCCTTGGTAACGTCGAGACCACAACAGGAGGTCCCAGGGTCCTGGGGAGGAGAGCCCTCCGGAGGACCTTCGGGAAAGCAATGCCGAAATTCTTCCGGTAGCAGCAGGTAGCGCACCGTGGTGGGGAAAGGTCCTGGACCAGTAGCCCGGTGAAGCAATCCGGAAAAAACACGTTGAACTGGGGAAGAGCCGCAGCATCAGAGCACGTACCCGTAAGCAGGCAACATAGGAAGTGTCTTCCCGTGAATACTCTGGGCAAGCTTCAGAAAGACCTGGAACAAAGAGGCTCAGGTGAGGGGATATGAACCCTGCAGTATCTGCCATCCACCGGGCTTGCCCATCCCTTCATCGGTGGACCTACCGGCACCACTTCCTCCTCTCCAAGCGTAGGGCATTGGGGGAAGCGGTGGAAGAGAGCGAAAGACGTGTTCCTTGTAGTAGTCCCGGATAGTGCGGAGCACGTCTTTGGCTTTTTCCAAAGAGGAAGAACTCGAGCAGAGCTTCAGAACTTCGAGTATGGTGGAGCTAAACAACCTTGTATTACGGCCACCGGAGTCAGAAGCAACGCAGGGAGAAAAGCAGACAGCGTAGAGCTTCGGAAGAAGCGGCGCACAACCCCTGGCGCGCCCGGCGGGAATCGAACCCACAACCTACGGATTAGAAGTCCGTTGCTCTGTCCTGTTGAGCTACGGGCGCTCAACTGTAATTTTACTCGCCTTCAAAGCGTCACGCAATAGGTCCAAAAACACTTCTCTCAGCACCTCACACCGGTTTTTCCCAGATACCTCTCCACAAGACGCATGGCACAGAAGCTCCCGCACATAGAACAGGTTTCCTCAAAGGCCACGTTGCGTTCCCTCCGGTATCGTTCTGCCTTCACAGGATCCAGAGCCAGGGCAATCTGTTTCTCCCAGTCCAGGGCCTTTCGGGCCTCGCTCATTGCCCTGTCCCACTCCCAGGCTCCAGGAATCCCCTTGACGAGGTCTGCCACGTGAGCCGCAAGACGGGCGGCAATAACTCCTTCCCGCACATCCTCTACAGTGGGTAATCCCAGATGCTCAGCAGGGGTAACGACACAGATGAAATCGGCTCCGGAAGATGCCGCCAGCGCCCCTCCTATGGCCGCCGCAATATGGTCGTAACCTGGCGCCACGTCGGTCACGATGGGCCCCAGAACATAGAAAGGAGCACCATGACACAGACGCTTCTCAAGGAGCACA
>APCU01000064.1 GCA_000347575.1 Candidatus Caldatribacterium saccharofermentans OP9-77CS
CAGGACCACACAGTGCTCGCAGTGGATGGCAACACCAATGGCCAGGGCGATGAGCTCCTTCGTTTTCAGTGACAGTGCTCCATCAGCCATGACCTCGTGGTAGAAGGTGAGAAAAGGGGTGACGCTTTTGGGGGACTGTTCCCGGAGCTCCCGGATCCCCTTCCGGTACTCTTCAAGGAATTCCCCAATATCCACAGGCTCTACACTCCCTTCCTTTGAACCTTAAGGATACGCCGCCTCAGGTGGGACGGCGGAATCCCCATCTCTTCCCGATAGAGCGTGCAGGTCCTCCGGGCAATACAGATGCCCTGGGCTTTGAGCTTCTCGGCGATTTCCCGGTCGGAAAACGGATGATGGGGGTCTTCTTGCAGAAGAATCGCCCGCATGGCCTCTTTCACTGGATAGGAAGCGTCGAAGAAGAACTTCACGCTCCGTACCACCCCGTCGGGAAAGCGGAGGAATTTCCCTTTGAGCACCTGGCAGACACCGCTCACACTCATCCCGAGAGCTCCGGCAATTTCCCCCTGGGTGAGAGGAACGAAAAAGGAGGGACCACGGCGGAAGAACTCCCGTTCTCGTTCCACAATGTACTCAAGAATTCGCAGGAGGGTCCGGTACCGGTACGAGAGACACGACAGCACCTCCCGGGCTTCCCGAAGCTTTTCTCGGAAGAAATGGCGTTCCCGCTCTGGGAGCTCCCGGTGCTTTTTCCGCCAGAAGGCAAGGACTGCCTCGCTCAGGGTCACCTGCATGGAGAAGGAGGGGACAAGGACAACGGCGAACTCTCCTTCCGCAACTTCCACGATTTCGGCATCGGGGTATACAGAGGACCTGTCCTCTTCGAGGTCCTCCCGTTCCCGGCCAAGGGTGCTCTCGAAGGCCTGGGCAGGAGAGAAGAAGAGACGATCCCTGTAGGGACGGATAAGGGCGGCAAAGCGGTCGGGGTCTTCCCGGAACATCCGACGCAGCGCCTGCGGGCTTTCTCCAACGCCAAGCTCGGCAAGTTGCATCAGGAGGAACTCCACAGCGTCCTGAGCTGCAAAACCCGGGAATCCTGCACGACGCACCTTCTCCACGACTTCCTCGACCTTTTTAGGCGGTACACGAAGCTCAAAAGCCAGGGTCTCCGTGCTTTCCCGCAAGAATCCCTCGGCATCGAGATGGACGAAAAGCGCCTGGACAATGCGCTTTTCATCCTCCCTAAGCCCGGCAAGGCTCAGGATCTCGTCAAAGAAGAATTCCTTCCATCCCCGTTCCCTACCCAAAGATGCAACGTCCTCCACCGGGACCTCTTCGTTTTTCCAAGGTACCG
The DNA here is from genome assembly GCA_000347575.1 of Candidatus Caldatribacterium saccharofermentans OP9-77CS. Taxonomy (GTDB): domain Bacteria; phylum Atribacterota; class Atribacteria; order Atribacterales; family Caldatribacteriaceae; genus Caldatribacterium; species Caldatribacterium saccharofermentans. The sequence continues at coordinate 1,313 of APCU01000064.1, forward strand.
CCCACAGCGGGGGCACCGATCCGGATATCCGGGAATTTCCGTACCGCAGCCAAAGCACATGGTGCCTTCCCGAATTTCAAGAAGGGGGTTTTCTTCAAGCACCCGCTCAAGATGGGCCTCAAGCTCAAGAACCGGTAGGGCCATGAGCGTGCTCGCCACCATCATCTTGGGAACCATCTGACGTTTCTGCAGGGGCTCCAGAACAAGGCGAGGCTTTCTCGGGTTCATGTTTCAGACCCCCGTTCCACAGGGAGAAAGACCTGGACTTTGGTGCCCACACCTTCTTTCGAGGTCACTTCAATCCACCCCCCATGGGCCCGGACAATACCATAGGAAATTGAGAGACCAAGGCCTGTTCCCCGTTCCTTCGTGGTGAAGAAGGGCTCAAAAATCCGGGGAAGAAGGGTCTCAGGAATGCCCTTTCCCGTATCGGCAAAGACGACCTTCACATAGCTTGAGAACCTTTTCTTCCCTTCCCAGGGGGGGACATTCTCAAGGAGCACACTCTCGGTGGAGATCCGGAGGACCCCACCCCGCTCCCGCATGGCCTCAAAAGCGTTTTTTGCCAGGTTCATGAAGACCTGGCGCATCCTCGTCCGGTCAACCAGAACAAGGGGGAGGTTCTCCTCAAAGGCAAACTCTACCCGCTCGTTCTCCGCACAGAAAAAGTCCACCAGCGCAAGGCTTTCGCGCAAAAGCGTATTGATGTCCGTGGGCTCTCGCTGGAGCACAAGAGGCCTGGAAAAGTCCACAAGGTACCGGATGACTTCGCTGCAATGTGCAGCTTCTCGCTCGATTTTCTCCAGGACTTTTCGGGTCATCTGACAGGTAGGACAGTTGTTGTTCCCCTCAATCTGGGCAAGGAGCATCTGGGTATACCCGTAGATCACCCCGAGGGGATTGTTGATCTCGTGGGCCATGCTGGAGACGAACCGGCCAATACTTGAGAGCCGTTCCATCTGGCGAATACTTTCTCCCCAGCGGGCACGTTCCGTCACATCCTCCACAAGCCCCACCACCCGCATGGTTTCCCCTTCCCGCCAGGAGAAAAACCGGAGGTTCAGGAGGCGATCACCGTTGAGGGTAGAGTTCCGCTGCAGGCGAAAGTTCCGCACCAGGTACTCCTCACCAAAGCGCAGACTCTGCCACATATCATCGAGCATTTCCTGCGGGAAGACTTCATCCCACCTCCGGCCCAGGACCTCCTTTTCTCTCTTCCCTGTCAAGGCCTCCATGGTGCTGTTCCAGAAGAGAATCCGCCCTTCCCCAAAAGAAAGGAACACCACCCCCAGGGGGAAGTGGAAAAAGCAAAGGCGCAGGAGCCTTTCCTCAATTCTCTGAGCCGAAAGGAGCATCCGCCGTTCAGTGGGGCTCAGGGTGTACGCAGGGGGAGGTTCTCCGTCCCGGAGCGGACCTCCACTCACCCACACCGAGTGCTCCCCAAGGGTCTCCGTTCGGAAAAAACACAGCTCCTCTCCCTGCACGAAGAAGTGGAGTCCGCTCTGCAGGAAGGTGGGGTCTTTTAAGGCCTCCTCCACCGGCTTCCGGTACCTGTGGAGGCCGTTGTAGAGGAGCGTGCCGTCTCGCGTTCGAAAGGCCACATACGCGGCCTGCAAGCGACGTCGGATCCCTTTGAGCAAAAGACCCCAGGGAATAACCCACTTCATTGCTTCAGTTGCCCAGGACTTTCTTCACCGCCTCAATGACCCGCTCGGGCTTGAAGGGCTTGACGATGAAGTCACGGGCTCCGGCCTGGATGGCATCAACCACCATGGCCTGCTGTCCCATGGCACTGCACATGATAATGCGGGCGTTGGGGTCGCGCTTTTTGATTTCTCGCACCGCAGTGATGCCGTCCATTTCAGGCATGGTGATGTCCATGGTGACGAGATCCGGCTTCACCTCTTCGTACTTGAGCACCGCTTCTTTGCCGTTGCTGGCCTCAGCCACAACCTCGTACCCGTTTTTCGTCAGAATATCCTTGAGCATCATCCGCATGAACGCAGCATCATCCACAATCATAATCCGTCCGGGCATAGTTCCTTACCCTCCCACCTGAACCATTTTCCAGAGGAGACTGGCCACATCCACAATGAGCGACACCCGTCCATCACCAAGAATGGTTGCTCCTCCAAGCCCCCGCACATCACCGATGTACGACCCAAGCGATTTGATGACAATCTCCTGTTCACCGACAATCTCATCAACCACAAGGCCGGCGAGGACCCGTGCCGTGTTGACCACAACGGTATAGAGAACGTCAGGAATGTTCATACCCTCTTCATACTCCGCTTTCTTCCCCTCAAGGAGGTCCTGGAGACGCAAAAGCGGCAGGGTTTTCCCACGGAAGAGGGACGTGAGCGTCTTATTCGCCCAGTACGTGTTTTTCTTCTCAATCTTCTCTATTTCCACCACATCCGCCAGGGGTATGGAGTAGATTGCCCCGTTCACCCGGACGAGCAGAGCCCGAATAATCGCAAGGGTCAGGGGCAAGCGCAGGAAAAAGGTCGTTCCCTTCCCCTTCTCACTCTCCACGTGGACCTGGCCGTTGACCCGTTCGATGTTCCGGCGGACGATGTCCATGCCCACGCCACGCCCGGAAACATCCGTGACGTTATCGTTAGTGGAAAACCCCGAGTAGAAGATGAATTCTATGGCCTCCCGGTCGCTCATCCGGGCAAGTTCCTCCTGAGAGGCAAGGCCAAGGGCCAGGGCCTTTTGCCGGACTCTCTCCACATCAATGCCCCGCCCATCGTCCTGGACGAGGATCACCACCGAGTTCTCTTCCTGGTACGCTTTGAGGAGAATGCGACCCCGTGGGGGTTTCCCCAGAGCCACCCGCTCTGCCGGCGGTTCAATGCCGTGGTCCACGGCGTTCCTGAGAAGGTGAATGAGGGGATCCGTGATTTCTTCGATGAGGGAGCGGTCAAGCTCCGTGTCCTCACCCTCGATGATGAAATCAATCTCCTTTCCGAAGTTCCGGGCAAGATCCCGCACCATCCGGGGAAAACGATTGAAGACCTCAGCAAGGGGGAGCATTCGGGCCTTCATGATTTCCATCTGGAGCTCGTTCGTCACCCGGCCGATATGCGTCGTCGTATCCGCAAGGAGAGACCTGAGATGGGCAACCTCTTTGTTCTCCTGGAGCTTCCTGATAATGTCCTCAAGGCGGGCCCGGTCAATGACGAGTTCTCCCACAAGGTTCATGAGAGCATCAAGGCGTTCCACATCCACCCGAACCGTTTTCTTGAGCCCGCTGGTGACTCTGCGCTTTTCCTGGGAAGGTACCCGTATCCCCCCCTCCTCTTTTTTCTCTTCCCTTTCCACCCTCATCAGGGTCTCCCGTTCCTGCACGGTAACTTCTGCTTTCTCCACTTCAGCAACGGATTCCACAATCCGCCTGATCTCCTCTGGCGGAAGTTCGGACCGCACGAAAATATCAAAGCTCTGCCCAAAGCGCTCGCTTTCGAGCTCGGTGAGGGAGGGGTTCGTACTCACCACGTCGATACCGTTTTCCTGGAGGCGGTTAATGACAAGATAGGCCCGAACTCCCTTCATGGAGCAATCAAGGGTCAGAAACACCCGCACCATGTAGTCCTTTTCTTCCTGNGACGTTTCCTCCGGCTTTGCCTCCACTTCGNGTTCCTCGCCCACTTCCTCGCCTCCCTGACCTCCTCCCTGTGCCCCGAGGAACCTCTGGAGCATCCCCACAATCTCCCCGGTCTCAACCTCAGGCTCTTTGCCCTCCAGGGCAATCCCGTTTCGCATGAACTTCAGAAGGTCCACACCTCGAAGGAGCGCATCCACGAGCTCCGGGGTCACCGCAATGGTCTTTTTCCGAACGCCATCAAGGAGGTTCTCCATGAGGTGGGCAAGCTCCATCATCCTCTGGAAACCCATGGAGCTTGAAGAACCCTTAATGGTGTGGAATGACCGGAATATGGCCTGAACAAGACTCTCATCGTCGGGGCTTTTCTCAAGCTGGACGAGGTTCTCTTCCAGGCGCTCAATGTGTTCCTCGACTTCCTCAAGGAAAACCCCCAGGTACCGTTCCATGTCAAAGGCTTCGGCCATGCCTCCTGCCCTCCTTTCCTATTCGATAATACTCTTCGCCGGCGAGGGGCGCGCAAGCGTCACCTGGACCACAGTAACCGAAAGATAAGCAATCTCAACCTCCTCTGAGTACGGAACAAATCCTTCTTTTTCCACCACGAGCACGGCCTTGCCAACCGGAAGGTTGCTCAGGGCAAAACTCCCGCTACCGTCTGTTGTTGTGGTGTATGTCCCATCAACCGTAACCGTAGCTCCCGAAACGGGGTTCCCTTCCTCATCCCATACATATCCTACCAGTTTCCCCAAAAGGGGTGCAAGTTCAATGGTAAGGGAAAAAGACGAGGGACCGGAAGGGATATCCACGGCCTCGCTCTTTGGCGCATATCCTGTGGAATACACCACAAAAACCTGTCGCCCCGCAGGAACGCGAGGCAAAAGGAAGGACCCATCAGAAGCGGTGAGGTCAAAACGTTCCGGGAAATCCCGGAGTGTCACCTGAGCACCTTCAACGCCTGCGCCGGTCACCGCATCGACGACCTTCCCCCGGACGGTGACAAGGGGATGGACCGGAGGCAGAGGGGAAAGGTTGCCAAAGCACCCCGAAAGGAACACAATACACAGGATGAAAGGCACAATCCTTCCCACATCAACCACCCTGACGAGCAAGGTAGTACACGTACCGGCCGGGGGTAAGCTCAAGGGTATAGATGACGATGGTATCGGTAAGGGGAAGGTAGCCGTTTTTGGTGATGGCAACGGTGTATGTCCCGGGAGGAAGCTGGAAATGGGCTCTCCCGCTGGCATCAGTATAGCGGACTGCGGTGATTTCTCCGGACACCGAAACCTGAGCCAGGGGTACCGGGAGGACGTACCCCTCGGGAGAGCCCGGTTCAATCTCGTACACGAAGATATAGGTATCCTTCACCTGCCAGCGAACCCCGCATCCAGAGAGAACGAAAAGGAGAACGAGAACAAGTACCGCAGCGTGCTTCATCGTGCGACCTCCTCAGGGATTGCAAATTCTCTGGATAAAATTTTTTGCCACAAAGAACCCTGTGGTATGATATCCTCAAGAGGAGGGATATCCATGCGAAAGGCACTGCTTTTTGGCATTGCGCTTCTTGCCCTCTTGGTGGCACAGGGAGAGGCCCTGGAAATCCGCTACCTCGGCCACTCTGCCTTCTTTCTGGCCTTCGAGAGCGGCCTTCGGTGCGTCCTTGACCCTTTTACCCCTCAGGTCGGCTATCGTATTCCCGAAAAGCTTGAGGCTCAGGTCCTCATAAGTTCCCACGAACACTTCGACCACTTCTTTGAGGGTTTTGTGGGGAAACGTGTTCCAGTTCTCGTGGGCACAAGAAACAAAGGGGCCGACTGGAACCTCTTCGACGAGACCATTCAGGGTGTCCACGTCTTTGCCCTTCCCTCGTACCACGACGAGGAACAGGGCGCCCTTCGGGGGAAAAACGCGATCATCGTCCTTGAAGGAGATGGTTTACGCCTTGCTCACCTTGGGGACATCGGGGCACCCCCTGAGGAGAGCGTCAGGAAGAAGCTCAGGGGTGTTGACATCCTCTTTGTGCCTGTGGGAGGAAACTACACCCTTCCCCTCGACTGGGTTACGGAACTCATCCGGGACCTTGCCCCTCGAGTCGTCATCCCCATGCACTACCGGACCGAAGTCACCCGGGACTGGCCCATCGCACCTTTAGCAGATTTCCTCTCCAGGGTGCAGGGATGGAGGGTGGAGAAAAAGGGTAGTGTCCTTCATATTAGCGGGGACACCCTTCCCGAACCAACGACCATCTGGATTCTCGAAGAGGAGGGACCAGCCATGGAGCAAAGGGGAGTGCTGGAAATCACCCTGGACTTTGAGCGCCAGCGCACCATCGCCTCCAACCAGTACGCAGTCTGGATCGAGGATGAAGAGGGGAACCTCGTCAAAACCCTCTACGTTACGAGATTCACAGGCCGTGGGGGATACCGGCAAAGACCGGACTGCCTCCCCACCTGGGTGAAGAAAGCGAATCCTGCGTCGTTACCACCCCAGACCGTTGACGCCACGACGAGTGCCACCCCACAAAGCGGACGCCAGGTATATACCTGGGACGGAAAAGACGAAAGTGGTAACCCCGTGCCTCCCGGAACGTATCGCTTCTTCGTCGAAGCCACGCTCTTCTGGTCAAGCCGGGTTCTTTTCAGCGGAACTTTTACCTACGGCGAGGGAAGCGTCGAAGATATTCCCGTCACCGTTGAGTACTTTGGCGAGAGGCACAATGAGGGGATGATCACGAACGTCAGGGCTCGCATTGTTCCGTCCCCGTGACTGCTGCACAATTTGTAAAAATACNCGACCGACCTCGGGGTCGAATCTCTTCCCGAGTTCCCTCTCGATTTCCCTGAAAGCCAGAGAGGGAGGTAGCGGAGAACGGTACGGCCTTCCCAGGGTCAAAGCTTCATAAGCATTGAGGAGAGCACCGACCCGGCTCAGGAAGGGAATTTCTCTTCCCCGAAGCCCTCGAGGGTATCCCCTGCCATCCCACCGTTCCCTGAAGCTCAGTATTGCATTCGCTACCGGCATGAGTTCAGCAAGCTGTGAGGCAATCCGGTACCCCACCTCGCTGTGACTTCGAACCACCGTCCACTCTGCAGGATGGAGCTCAACCGCCGGTTTCTTGAGGAGTTCCACCGGAAGGGCTACTTTCCCCACATCGTGGAAGAGCAGAAGACGTAAAAACCGCTCGTTCTCCTCCTCCGAGAAGGAGAGTACTTTCGCGAGTTTCAGAGCGAGTGCAAGCTTTGCGAATGTCCCCATGCGGGGTTCAAGGGGGTATATTTCCTTCTCGAGATACTCCCGCAGCAAAGTAATGATTCTCCGCTCAAGGCTCCTTCGCCCTGCGATTTTCTCATGGTACATTGCTTTCTCGGCTTCCTGAAGCACGCTCCAAACATTCTGATGCGGCAAGGTCTTCGTAGCCACACCAAAAGCAAGGGAAACGGGAAAGGGCCCGAGTTTGCTCGGGAACTCAAGGAAAGAAGGAAAACGGCGGGCAAGGTTCACCGCTTCCTCGTACGGCGTTTTGGGAAGGAGGATAACGAACTCATCTCCCCCAAACCGTGCCACAATATCCTCCCGCCGATACGTCTCCCGGAGCTTTGCTGCCACCTTTTGCAGGAGCAAATCGCCATACCTGTGCCCGAGGAGGTCATTGACAAGCTTAAAGGCGTTCATATCGGCCATGATGAGGGAAAGGGGGAGCTGTCGTGGGACATCAAGGCGTGTGAGCTCCAGCTCAAAATACGCTCGGGAAAAAAGGTGAGTGAGGGGGTCCTGAAAAGGATTGGCGCCTTGAGCCTCTCTCTTCTGGACAGACTGTGCAAAAAGGCGCTCGTCATAGTAAACAAAAATCCAGAGCTGNTCTCCCTTCCGCGCGTTCTTCTCTTCCCCCAAGAGTCTCACCAGGCTTTCGGAGAACACCCTAAGCTTCAGGTCCTGTCATCCTCTGAAGCCTCCGGATTTCTCGACGAATCTCTTCGAGAACATCGGTATTCCAGATGCGTTTCCTGCCACCCCGCTCGGTCACAGAAAAAACGATGAAAACCCGTCCCCCCTGTTCCTGGTGAAAGCGCTCATGAGCATCCTGCATCCATTGTTGCCACTTGTGCAGTTCTGGCGTTTGACTGTACGTGATAGGTTTCACCTGAATGCCAACATAGCGGTTGCCAACGGGAATGAAAAAATCAACACTGTAGCGGCGGTCCCAGCTATCCGGTGCGGGCTGGAGCTTGACACCGAGCAGTTGCTCAAGCTGTTCGTAAACTGTGTGTTTTTCGGTCACATACCCTGCATACGTTCGGTGAATCACCACCTCACGCACATAGGCGATGCAATCCTCCTCGGTGACCTCCGCTACTTCCTTCCGAAGCTGTTCGCTGATTTTCGCAAAGAGCCGGCGCCCAACCTCTTCAAGGTGCTCCGCCATGGTGCGACCAAACATCCGCCATCCCGAAGGGACGTGCTTTTTAGGGACCTGTTCATAGTAGTACTGCTCCCACTCTTCCTCGCTCCTTGGAGCACAGACTCGGATAGCCTCTGCAAGCCGACCAACGTACTTCGGCCGGTTCAATTGCCACCGATTAAAAGCAATGTTCAGCACCCATTCCTTTGACATTCCTCTGCGCCTCCAGCTTGAGGAATTTCTCCCGATACCTGTGGGGCAAGTCTTTCTCTGCAAGGGCAAGGCCCATCTCGACCATCTTTCGATTCACAAAGAGTTTATTCTCAAGATACAGATAGACCGGAAGTAAACCTCCCTGGGCTTTTGGTGGAAGGTCAAAACGCAGAACAACACGCTTGCCCAGAACATACCGGCGCAGGTACTCCAGGGCCTTCTCACGCCGATCAGGTGGGACGGAAATCCCAAGGAGGGTCACTAGGAGACCATTGTCCATCCTGAGTGTACAGTCATCGTGTACGGCCACAACTCTATACTGTGCTTCAGAACCAAAGCGGAGCTTTTTCGGGTCCACAAGAGGTACGGCGTCCTGGACCCTGGGCCTATAGCCTTCGGGTGGTTCTACAGGAGGATAAATACCTTCCCGGAACAAGAAAGATACAGGAAGAAGGCCGATTTTCTCCTTCATGATGGGGAGGAAATCCCGCTGGATTTCGTAACCGATACCCCTTCTTCCAAGCTCCAGCGCCACCTTCACCGTGGTACCGCTTCCCAGAAAGGGGTCAAGAACGGTTTCTCCGGGGAAGGAAAACATACGAATGAGGCGCCGAGGGAGTTCTTCGGGAAACATCGCCTCGTGGTCGATCTGCCGTTCCCCGCCAAAGGTCCAGTGACCGGAGAAGAACTCCTTCCATTCATCCCGGCTCATCCGTGCAGCCTCTTTGAGGTCTTGTGAGACCTTCCCGGAGCTTCCGGGCTTTTTAAAAAGCAGGATGAACTCATAGTCCAGTTCAACAATACCGTTTGGGGGATAGGGAAAGGACCCCATGACCACCGCTCCCCCGGTGGTCCTCATGGTCGTCTTCTTCTGCCAGATGATGGCCCCCATGTAATCAAAACCGATGGTCTCACACTGAGCGATGACCTCAGCATGAAGAGGAATGACCTTGTAACGGCCATAAATACATGCCCGGGCGAACTGGTCGCCGATATTGACGCAGAGCCTTCTTCCGGGAAGCAATACCCGCCAGCATTCCCTGAAAACCCGGGCAAGATCGAGGAGATACTCATGAAGCGTCTGTCCGTAGCCTATCTGCCCCGGCACCCCATAGTCTTTGAGGTGCCAGTAGGGAGGTGAGGTCACCACAAGGGCAACGCTTTCATCCTCGATTTCCCTCATGTTCCGGCTATCGCCGATGATGACTTTCCCTTCTACGCCCAGAGATGTCACCCCCAGAACCTCAACCCCTCATCGAGCATCACCAGGTACTGCTCAAGGGGGACGTAGTTCGCAATGGAGTTCCCCGACCCCAGGGCAAAACCACCCTGTAAGGCACAGGCTTCAAGAATACTCCGAACGTACCGGCGAAGGTCTGCCTCCGGAAGACGGATGAGTTTGTCCAGGTCAACCCCACCAAGAGCAGCAACTTTCTGTCCGTACCGTTTCACAAACTCCGTCACCGGGAGGATTTCATCCTGGAA
>APCU01000065.1 GCA_000347575.1 Candidatus Caldatribacterium saccharofermentans OP9-77CS
ACCCGGACCGCGTGCCCATGGGCAAGGAGGAGGTTCCGGGCCACACGAAGAGCCGCCTGGAAATCACGTTTCCCCGGGGCATGCCTGCCCTCGTAGTTCCCAATGAAGGCCACCACCCAGGGTTCGTTGTGGGTGATCCAGAGGTGCACATCGTCCTTGAAGGTAGCAAAAAGCAACCGGGCGTACTCTGCAAAGGCCTCGACGGTCTCCTCGCTCTCCCATCCTCCCCGGTCCTGGAGGGCCTGGGGGAGGTCCCAGTGGTAGAGGGTGACAACGGGTTTGATCCCCGCCTCCTTGAGCTTCTCGATGAGCCTGCGGTAGAAGGCAAGACCCTTCTCGTTCACCGCTCCTTTCCCTGAGGGCAAAACCCTGGGCCAGGAGATGGAGAAGCGGTAGGCACTAACGCCGAGTTCCTGCATGAGGGCCACATCCTCTGCAAAGCGGTGGTAGTGGTCACAGGCCACATCTCCTGTGGTGCCGTCGAGGATGTTCCCCGGGGTGTGGGCGAAGCGGTCCCAGATGCTCTCCCCCTTTCCGTCCTCATTCCAGGCCCCCTCAATCTGGTACGAAGCCGTAGCCACACCGAAAAGGAAGTCTTCCGGGAAGTAACCGAGATACCCCATATCCTTTCCTCCCTTCTTCTGTTCTGTCCGTGTCGCCATTTTTCTTTAAAGGATGGAGACAAAAAACAGGAGGTGAACCACTGTGCCACCGGTTGTGGTAACCGAACAGCCCAATCGTCTTCGGGTACGTCTCCAGGTCGGGGAGAATCCTGACAACGGACGGCCCCTGACGAGAACGATCTCTTTCCGGGTGAAGGAGAACGCCACATACCAGGACCTCTACGATGTTGCCCTGGCGCTGAGCGGACTCCTCGCCTACCCCGTGTTCGACATCACCCTGACGGAGAACAAAGTCCTCGCCGAATAAGGAGGTGTAAGGGATGAGCAAGATCCTTGTGATGACCTTTCGGAACGAAGAGGGCAGGGCTTTCCGGATACGGCTCCGGTATCCCCGCGAGGACCTCTCGTCCCAGGATGTCAACGCAGTCATGGACCTCATCCTTGCCCGGAACGTTTTCGCCACTTCAGGCGGAGACCTGGTGGAGAAGGTCGGAGCGCAGATTGTCGAGACCAGCACGACCTCGCTCTGACCGAAAACGGGGGAGGGGTCTCGCCCCTCCCTTTAACCTGTGACTTCCTCGAATTCCAGAGCGGTTTTCTCGTTCATCTCCTTGAGGATTCGGTCGTTCTCTTCACCGCGGTCAGGAAGGGCTACGAAGTACGACTCCTCNCCNTTCACCCTGTAGAGGCGGACCTTTTCGGCAAGGTCCCGGGCCTTCTCGAAAGCCTCCCCCACTGACCCACACACAAGCACCCTGCCTCCTGCCCTGGCGGCAAGGTCCTTCAGGTCCTTCATCTGCCACCCCTTCATGTCTCCACCTCCTCCTTTTTATTGTACCCCTTTTAGCGGAGTGTGGCGACAACCTCCTCAGGAAGGACCTGCTGGACGATTGCCGTAAGGTCGATATGGCCGTTGGAGGCGCAGAGGGAGCGGCTTACGTAGCTCCAAGGTCTTCCGGAGAGTTCTCGCACCACTCCCCCGGCTTCTTCCACAAGACACACCCCGGCAGCGACATCGTAAAAGGACACCCCAAGCTGAAGGTATCCCTCACACCTTCCACAGGCGACATACGCCAGGCCCAGCGCAGCGCTTCCAAAGGACCGAAGCGCCTGGCATTCTCCAAGGATATGCCCGTAAATGGGTGCGAGGACCTCAAAGCGCCTTCTGGTGTGGGGAAATCCAGTGATAACAATGGCCTCGTGGAGCAGAGTGGTCCGGGAGACGGTGATACGTTTGCCGTTGAGAAAGGCCCCCTCTCCTCTGAGGGCCCAGAAGAGCTCTTGGAGCGCCGGGGCGTAGAGCACCCCAAGAACCGGGGTTCCTTCAAGGAAATACGCAATGGAGACGGCGTAAAAGGGGAGGCCGTGGATGTAGTTACTCGTCCCGTCGATGGGGTCAATGACCCAGGTACGGGAGAAGTCCGCAAGGGGTTCCTGGCTCTCCTCTCCCCAGACGGTGTCCTCGGGGAAGGATCGACGGAGCTCCTCGACAATTCGGGCCTGCGCCTCCTTATCTACCTCGGTCACCACGTCAATCGGGCTTGATTTGGCTTCAATATGCCGTATGGAGTGGACATGTTCCAGGACAAAGGTGCCGACTTTCTGCGCAATAGCTTTGGCCTTCTCCAGACGTTCAGTAAGCACTGCACCACACGCTCCTTCATGCTCCAAGGTAGGTTCCCATGGAACGGGCAATATCAAGAAGCGGAGAGTCTAAAGGAACAGTCTTCAGACAGGCGATGGCCTCTTCGATTCGGGCCGGGACGATGTCCTGCCCCCGCACGGCCGGGAAATACCCGAATTGCCCCTGCGCCACAAGGTCAACGGCCCAGGCTCCGAGTCGTGTAGCCAGGACCCTGTCGAAGGCGGTGGGTGAGCCGCCCCGCTGCAGGTGACCCAGAATCACCACGCGGGTTTCAAGGCCCGTCTTCTCCTCAATAGCCCGCCCCACGACGTGGCTCACTCCTCCAAGGCGAATCTGGTCGTGGCTTTCCCGTACAACCCGCTGGACCACAAGGTCCCCACCCCGGGGACGGGCTCCCTCGGCCACGACGACGATGCTGAAGCGCTTGCCTCTCTTGCGGCGCTCGAGGATGAATTCGCACACGCCCTCAATGTCGAAGGGAATCTCTGGAATGAGGATGACGTCACCCCCTCCGGCGATGCCCCCATGGAGGGCGATCCACCCCGCGTACCGCCCCATCACCTCAATGACCATGACCCGGTGGTGGGACTGGGCGGTGGTGTGGAGGCGGTCTATGGCTTCGGTCACAACATGGACGGCCGAATCAAACCCGAAGGTGATGTCGGTGGCGTTGAGGTCGTTGTCGATGGTTTTGGGGACACCAACCACCGGAACCCCAAGCCGCGAAAGCTCTGCGGCAATGTGGAACGTTCCATCGCCTCCGATGGCGATGAGGGCAGAGAGGCCGAGTTCCGTGAAGTGTCGCAGGACGTCCCGGGAGCGGTCCTCAAAGGTGACCTCGTCTNNNTGCCGTACCGGGTACCGGAAGGGATTCGCCCGGTTGGAGGTCCCAAGGATTGTCCCCCCAAGGGGGAGAATACCGGAGACATCGTTGTAGCGGAGTTCCCGGAAACGCCCTTCCACCAGTCCTTCAAACCCGTCGAGAATCCCGATGACCTCGTAGTCGTACTTGAGGATGGCCCGCTTCACCACCGCGTGGATCACGGCGTTGATGCCCGGGCAATCCCCACCGCCGCTCAGAACGCCAATGCGCTGCCGCATACGTCACCTCCTCACCAGGGCCACAGCCCGCGTGAGACTCGAGTCAATCCCCCGGGCTTTATAGGGGAAGGCAATGAGGAAAAAGGGGTTCTCCTGCACCGCTTTGAGGTTGGCCAGTCCTTCAAGGAGGAGGATGTCGGCAGAGAGGAGAATCTCGTGGAGCTTCCGGGTAGCGGCAACATCCTTCCCCAGACGCACGAGGTGGTCAATCCCGAGCATCTTCAGGCCTCTGTCCCGAATCCAGAGGGCGGCCTCAGGGGTGAAACAGGGGAGGAGACTCCTGTCCTTTGTGGTGTTGAAGCGCGACACCGTTTCTTCGTCGAGGTTCCTCGCGATGAGGATGTCTCCTGGGGCAACCTTCCCTTCAAGGCGATGGGTAAGGAAAGCTTCCGTGAGCAGCCGGTCTTCCGGAACCTTCTCGATGTCGAGGAACCAGGCCCTGCCCCAGAAGGCCGAAAGGGGAAAGTCGGCAAGGTCCTTCCCTACCTCAAAAAAGTGTAGCGGTCCCTCAAGGTGCGTCCCCACGTGGGTGTGGGTGGAGATGAGGTACTTGGTGGTGGCGTCATGAAGCAGTGACCTCGTGGTGACGAAGGGCCGCTCTTCGGTCCCCGGTGGCACAACTTCCACCGAGAGGTCCACAAGGAGGTATTCGTCACAGAGTGCCATAACCTGCACTTCCTTTCTCTCCGGGTCCTTGGAAAAAACTCCCCCCGTATTTTACAATATTGCCTGAGAAGATGCATACTGCGGGGGGCGTCATGCTCTCTTCGACATTCTGTCACATTCCTCAGGTGGGGGAGAGGACCGAGTGGCGCATCTGGGAGGCAGGGATATGGACCTGGGAAGATGCGCTGGCGAGCCCGCTTCTTGATACCCTTTTTTCGAGGTCCCTGGCTTTTCATCTCCGGTCGTTTCTTGAGAGGTCTCTCCTGCGTCTTGAGGAGGAGGACATCGCCTTTTTCGGGGAGCACCTCCCCGGGAGGGAACTCTGGCGCCTTTTCCCCGAGTTTCGCCACCAGGCGGTTTTCCTCGATATCGAAACCACGGGGCTCAACCCTCCCGAAGACTATGTCACCGCCATCACCCTCTTTGATGGGTACCGCATAAAGACCTTCATCCATGGCATGAACCTTCGGGATTTCCTCGAGGAGGTCATGGCGTACCGGTTCATCATCACCTTCAACGGGAAGTGTTTCGATCTGCCGTTTCTTGAACGAAGCCTCAGGGTGCGTCTNCCCCAGGTGCACCTTGACCTNCGCTACGTCATGAAAAGCCTTGGTTTCAGCGGGGGCCTGAAGGCCTGTGAACGGGCAATTGGCATTGACCGGGGACCGTTGCGGGGGGTTGATGGGTACACGGCGGTACTCCTCTGGCGGAAGTACCAGGATGGGTGTCCGGAGGCTCTGGAGACTCTTCTTGCCTACAACGTTGCCGATACCGTGAACCTCGAGCGCCTCATGGTCTTCGCCTACAACGAGAAGGTCCGCCGTCTCCCCCTTTCCCGCCCGCTGCTTCCTGAGCCCCGCAAGCGAATCCTCATTCCCTACCGGGTCCATGAAGAAATCCTCGACGAGGTGTTCTTCGAACGCCTGCGGATGCTCTCGCGAAAGGGGGAGGTATGGTGAAGGACATCTGCGAGGCGCTTGTGCGGGGTGACCTCTCTGACCCCTCCTTTTTCCTGGGGATGCACCGGGAGAGCGAAACCGTGGTCGTTCGGGTTTTCCGGCCCTTTGCCGAAAGCGTCACCGTGCTTTCCCGGGATGGAAGAAANCGNTACCCNGCCGAGCGAGTCCATCCCGGAGGGGTTTTCGTGGCAAGAACCGGAGAACGGGAGACTTTTCCGTACCTTCTTGAAATCGTGGAGGATGGCCGGACCTCCGTCNTNCCNGACCCNTACGCCTTCCCCCCACTTTTGACCGATTTCGACCTCCACCTTTTCAATGAGGGGACCCATGCCCGGGTCTATGAGAAGCTCGGCGCCCATGTGGTGGTGCTTGAGGGATTTCCAGGGGTGCACTTTGCCGTCTGGGCGCCCAATGCCTTTCGGGTGAGCGTGGTGGGGGATTTCAACCGCTGGGATGGGCGGGTGCACCTCCTCCGACCCCGGGGGAGTTCGGGGGTCTGGGAAATCTTCGTCCCGGGGATTGGGGAAGGAGAAAAGTACAAGTTTGAGATCAAGACCAAAGAAGGACACCTCCTTTTGAAGGCTGACCCTTATGCCTTTTTCTCCGAAGTCCGCCCAAAAACCGCTTCCATCGTCTTCGACCTCTCTGGCTTCCCCTGGCAGGACGCTGAGTGGATGGAGCGGCGAAAGACCGTGGACCTCCTCTCTTCCCCCATGAACATCTATGAGGTGCACCTCGGTTCCTGGAGGCGGAAACCCGACGGGTCGTTCCTTTCCTACCGGGAAATCGCCGAAGCACTCATTCCTTATGTGAAGGAAATGGGGTACACCCACATTGAGCTTTTGCCTTTAGCCGAGCACCCCTTCGACGGCTCCTGGGGGTATCACGTCACCGGGTACTTTGCCCCTACAAGCCGCTTTGGGACACCCAGGGACTTCATGGCCTTTGTGGATTTGTGCCACCGGGAGGGCATTGGGGTCATCCTCGACTGGGTTATTGCCCACTTCCCCAAAGACGCCCATGGCCTTGGACGGTTTGACGGAACAGGGCTCTATGAGCACCTTGACCCCAGGAAAGGCGAACACCCCCACTGGGGGAGCTACATCTTCAACTACGGGCGCTGTGAAGTGCGGAG
This sequence comes from Candidatus Caldatribacterium saccharofermentans OP9-77CS, assembly GCA_000347575.1. Taxonomy (GTDB): domain Bacteria; phylum Atribacterota; class Atribacteria; order Atribacterales; family Caldatribacteriaceae; genus Caldatribacterium; species Caldatribacterium saccharofermentans. Next base: position 6,130 of record APCU01000065.1, read on the forward strand.
TTTTCTCCTCTCCAACGCCTTTTTCTGGTTTGAGAAGTTCCACATCGACGCCCTGCGGGTTGATGCCGTGGCCTCAATGCTCTACCTTGANTANGGNCGGAAGGAGGGAGAGTGGGTTCCGAACCGCTTCGGGGGGAAGGAGAACCTCGAAGCCATCGATTTTTTACGCTTCCTCCACGAGCGGGTGTACACCGCCTTTCCCGGTATTGCCACCATCGCTGAGGAATCCACTGCCTGGCCCGGGGTGACCCTGCCGCCTTACGCAGGGGGGCTGGGGTTCCTCTTCAAGTGGAACATGGGCTGGATGAACGACATCCTCCTCTACATGAGCAAGGACCCTATCTACCGGAAGTACCACCACACGAACCTCACCTTCCCCATCTGGTACGCCTTTTCCGAGAACTTCATCCTCCCTCTTTCGCACGATGAGGTGGTGCACGGAAAACGGAGTCTCCTCGAGAAGATGCCCGGTGATGACTGGCAGAAGTTCGCTAACCTCCGGCTCCTTTTCGGCCTCATGTTCGGGTACCCCGGGAAGAAGCTCCTCTTTATGGGTGGGGAGTTTGGGCAGCGCCAGGAGTGGAACCACGATACAGAATTAGACTGGTTCCTTCTTGATCATGATCCGCACCGGAAACTCCACCGCTACGTTCAAGACCTCAACCATCTGTACCTGCGGGAGCGGGCGCTGTGGGAGTGCGATACAAAACCCGAGGGTTTCGAATGGATTGACTGCCACGATGCCGAGAATTCCGTGATTGCCTTTCTCCGAAAAAGCAAAGACCCTGGCGACTTCCTCGTTTTTGTCCTGAATTTCACGCCCGTTCCTCGCTTTGCCTACCGTGTTGGCGTTCCCCGGCCGGGATTCTACGAGGAAATCCTGAACAGCGACTCGGCGTTCTACTATGGCAGTAACCTCGGTAACCTCGGAGGTGTGTGGGCCGAAGAGGTCCCCGCCCACGGAAGACCATACTCCCTTTCCCTGACCCTCCCCCCTCTTTCATGTTGCATCTTCAAGTGGCGGGGCGTATAAAGGTGCGTACCGGGCGGCAATCCGGCAGGCTTCGTACATGCTCTCAAAACGCGCTACGCCCTTCCCGGCGATGTCGAAGGCCGTTCCATGGTCTGGAGAGGTCCGCAGGAAAGGAAGCCCCAGGGTGACGCTCACGGTCCGGAAAAAGTCGAGGCATTTCGTGGCGATATGCCCCTGGTCGTGGTAGAGGGAAATGACGGCGTCGAATTTCCCCTGGAAGGCGAAGAAAAAGACCGAATCCGCAGGGTAAGGGCCGGAAATCTCGTACCCTTCCTGCCGGAGGAAAGACACAGCCGGGGCAATTTCTTCCTGTTCCTCTCTCCCCAGAAGCCCTCCTTCTCCGGCATGAGGATTGAGCGCAGCAAAGGCCACCCGGGGGTTTTCCATACCTAAGGCCCGAAGGTACAGGAAGACGAGCCGGGCAAAATGGACAAGTGTCTCTTGCTTTACCCGGGCTATGGCTTCCCGGAGGGGGAGGTGTCTTGTGAAGAAGAAGACCCGCAGGTCCCCCACCTGGAACATGGTGAGGGCTTCTTTCGCTTGAGTGAGCGCTTCAAGCATCTCGGTGTGGCCGATGTAAGGGACGGAGGCCCTGTGGAGCGCTTCCTTACTGATGGGGGCAGTGACCAAAGCATCGACAAAACCTGAGAGGGCAAGCTCCACTGCTTTGCGGACGTATTCGAAGCTCGCCTGCCCGCACACCGGGGAAATCTCCCCAAAGGAGAAGGTCTTCGGGTCGGCGTTGGCAAGGTCAAGGAGGAAAGGTCCGTTGCCTTCGAGGGGGAAGCGGGCCTCCTTCCAGGGGATGGAAACCCCAAGGATGCGCTCGGCTTCTGCAAGAACCCTTCGATCACCCACCACACAGGCCTCGGCCTCAAGGCCCCAGTGGGCCAGAGTTCCTACTACGATTTCCGGTCCCACTCCGGCAGGGTCTCCCATGGTGAGGGCAAGAACTGGAACCTTCATTGCCTCTCCCTCCTGAAGGCTACGAGTCTCCGGATACCCTCTTCCACGTCTTCTCTTTTCCGGCAAATGGAGATTCGCACGAACCCTTCGCCACTCTCGCCAAAAGTGTCCCCAGGGGCCAGGGCGACGGATTTCTCCCGGAGGAAAGCCTTGCAGAAGTCCAGAGAGGTCATGCCGAATTCCCGCACATCAACCCAGATGTAGTAGCCTCCCTGGGGTTCGAAAAAGCGGAACCCCCCATCCCTGAGAAGGTCTGAAGCCACGCGGACGTTGCCCCTGTAGTACTCCACCATTGTCTGGACTTCCTCTTCGGGAAGGTCAAGGGCAATTTCTGCCGCTTTCTGGGAGAGGTGAGAGGTGCAGGCGATGAGGTATTCGGCAACCTTGGCAAGATGAGGCACGAGATCCTTTGGCGCCACCATGTACCCCACCCGCCATCCAGTAAGAGCATAGGTTTTGGAGAAGGAGAAGATGCTCACCAGGCGCTCCGGAGCAACGAACCGGAAAAGCCCCAGGTGTTCTCCCTGGTAGATGTACTTCTCGTAGGCCTCATCGGAGATGACGAGGAGGTCGTATTTTTCGGCAAGGCGAGCTAAGGTTTCAAGGACTTCGCGGGGGAAAACCACGCCGAGGGGGTTTGAGGGCGAGTTCACAAGGATAGCTCTGGTTTTTGGGGTGATGCACCGCTCGATTTCGGCAAAATCGGGAAGGTAGTTGTTCTCGGGGCGGAGGTGGTAGTGAACGGCCCGACCACCGCAGAGGCCCACCTGGAAGAGGTGGTTGGTGAATCCAGGGTCTGGCACGAGCACCTCGTCCTGAGGCCCAAGAATCGTGCGGAAAACCGTCACTGTCCCAAAGAGCGACCCGGGAAGCACGATGACCTCATCGGGAGTAACCTCCCAGCCTTTGTCTTTTCTGAGCTTTTCGGCGATTTTTGCCCGGAGGCTCGGGATGCCCACTGTGGGGGTGTAGCGGATTTCTCCCTGGAAGAAGAAGTCCCTGAGTCTCTCAAGAATCGGCTGGGGCGTGGGGAAATGGGGTTCACCCATTTCGAGGCGAATGGCCCCAGGGAGCGAGAGCGCCATGCCCATGAGTTCCCGGATGCCGGAGCGAGGGAGATTCAGGATGTCTTCAGGGATGCGGACCATGAGTTTTCTCCTCCGTTTTTGGCCGTATTATACCGCAGGGTGCAGAAGGCGGGGAGGTTGCTTCAGGATACACACCCCTTTTTGGCAGGTTTCTGGCGTTCCGGCTGTTTTTCGGGTATATTTAAGACACCTTCGTGATCCGGGAGGATAACAAGCGATGCTTCTTCTTGCGGCCGTTCGGGAATTTCTGCTTGGCGCAGGAGAACTCGCCCTCTTGTTTTTCGGGATTGCTTTCGCTCTGGAATGGGTGCTCCTCTTTTTTCCGGAAGAACGTATCGAGGGCATTCTGACCCGGAAAAGGCCTGCGGTGCTTTCGAGTCTTCTTGGGGGAGCCTTTGGTGCCCTGACGCCTCTGTGTTCGTATTCCACCGTTCCTCTGGCAATTTCCTTCCTTCGCTTTGGCGTGCCCTTTGAGGCAGTGGCTTCGTTCCTCCTTGTTTCGCCGCTTCTCAATCCTGTTCTCGCCTCATTTCTTGCCACCCTTTTTGGGTGGCAGTGGACGGTCCTGTATACCGTTCTCATCTTTTCCCAGACCGTGCTTTTGGGGTACCTCTTTGCCCTGGTACCGGTGTCTTTCTGGGTGCGGGATGACTGTCCCCGCTCCAGGAATCTCTCCCTTTCCTCGCGGAGGGGTGTTCTGCGGGAGGGGTTCCGGCGGGTGCTTTGTGGGGTGTGGGACCTTGCAAAAAGCATTCTCCCCTTCCTCCTTCTCGGGAGTGCCCTTGGGGTTTTGGTGGAATTTTTCCTCCCCCAGGATGTCCTCTTTCGGGTCATTGCCCCCCGGGATCCTGGGGCAATTCTCTGGGTCTCACTCCTTGGGATTCCCCTGTACTTGCGGGCGGAACTCGTGTTGCCCCTGGGGAAGGCCTTCCTGGAGAAGGGGGTGAGCTCCGGGGTTATTGTGGCTTTTCTGGTGAGCGGAGCAGGAGGGGTGAGCATTCCCGAGCTTGCGCTGCTTTTCTCTGCCTTTCGCCCCCGCTTTGTCCTCCTTTTTGCCCTTCTCATTTTCCTCCTTGCGGTGGAGATGGGCTTTATCTTTTTCGTCCTCGGGTAGTTTTCAGCCTTGAACCCTTCGTTTTTCGCCCTTTCTGTTACTGCGGGTCATCTTTTCCCCTCCTCTTTGTCACCGTGACCTCTCCTTTGTCACTGCGAGCTCGTCGTTTCGTCCCCTTTCTCTGTCACTGCGAGCCTCGTTTGTTCGTTGAGCGAAGCAGCCTCGTTTTTCGCGATTGTGAGACTGCTTCGCTTCGCTCGCAGTGACAAAAGAGAGGGACTGCTTCGTCGCTTTCGCTCCTTGCCCCCTTCCCTGTCTCTGCGAGGTCGTCTTTTCGTCCCCGAAGCAGTCTCGCCTCCCAGGAGTCATTGCGAACCTCGTTTTTTCGTTGAGCAAAGCAATCCCGTGAGACTGCTTCGCTTCGCCCACGGTGACACACAAAGGTAGTCACTGCGAGGTCGTATTTTCGCCCTTTTCCTGTGTCACTGCGAGCTCGTAGTTTCGTCTGCGAAGCAGTCTCAACCACCGGATTGCTTCGG
>APCU01000066.1 GCA_000347575.1 Candidatus Caldatribacterium saccharofermentans OP9-77CS
ATGCTCCCCTTTTTCCGGGAGCATTTTGGCAATCCCTCGTCGCTCCATCGTCTTGGTCAGGCAGCTCGGCAGGCGGTGGAAAAGGCACGCTCGGTCATTGCCCGTTCCATAGGGGCAAGAGATGAGGAAATTGTCTTCACCTCCGGCGGGACGGAATCCAACAATCTCGCCATCCGGGGGGTTGCCCAGGCGCTCAGGAAGAAGGGCAACCACCTGGTGACTTCCTCTATCGAGCACCATGCCGTGCTGAACGTTTTTCGGGCTCTGGAGAAAGAGGGCTTTGTGGTCACGTACCTTCCGGTCGATCGGGAAGGCCTCGTTCATCCTGAAGACCTGAAGAAGGCCCTTCGTCCCGAGACCATTCTCGTGTCCATCATGCATGCCAACAATGAGACGGGGGTCATTGAGCCGGTTGAGGAGCTCTCTCGCGTCGTCCGTGAGCATGGAGCGGTCTTCCACACCGATGCAGTTCAGACGGTTGGGAAGATTCCGATATGGGTGGACGATCTTGGCGTCGACCTCCTTTCGGCTTCGGCCCACAAGTTCTATGGTCCCAAGGGGGTGGGGTTTCTCTACATTCGGAAGGGTACCCGTCTTGTTCCCCAGATCCTCGGCGGGCATCACGAACGGGGTAGGAGAGCCGGAACAGAAAATGTTCCGGGTATTGTGGGGATGGCAAAGGCTTTAGAAATCGCTCAGGACGAGATGCACGAGGAGGCCAGGCGGGTCGGTGCCCTGCGGGACCGACTCGAAGAAGAACTGCAGGCCCGGATTCCAGACATTGTCATCGTAAGTCGGGGGGCTTCTCGGCTCTACAACACAAGCCTTGTGCTCGTGGAGTACGTTGAAGGAGAGTCGCTGCTTTTGAATCTCGATTTTGAGGGTATCTGCGTTTCAAGCGGTTCTGCCTGTACCTCGAGTTCCCTTGAGCCGTCCCATGTGCTTTTAGCCTGCGGGTACCCCCATGCACTCGCCCATGGTTCCATCCGGTTCAGCCTGGGGAAGTGGACGACAGAAGAAGAAATTTCCCGGGTGGTTGCAGTATTTCCGGGAATAGTAGAGAAGCTCCGGGCGATTTCTCCTTTTGGAAAGGCGAGGTGAGACACAGTGTACACAGAGAAAGTCCTCGAGCATTTCCGGAATCCCCGGAATGTTGGCAGAATAGAAGATGCCGACGGGGTTGGGAAGGTTGGGAACCCCGTCTGTGGCGATGTCATGGTCATGTACTTGAAGATCAGAGATGACCGCATCGAAGACGCGAAGTTCGAAACCTTTGGTTGTGGCGCGGCTATCGCCACATCGTCGATGGCCACTGAACTCATCAAGGGGAAGACCATCGAAGAGGCTCTTAGGGTCACAAACAGGGCAGTGGCTGAGGCTCTGGGTGGTCTTCCACCCCATAAAATGCACTGTTCCGTTCTTGCTGAGGAGGCCATTCGAGCAGCCATTGAGGACTACCAGGCCAAGAGGCGAGGGAAATGAACAGCCGAACTTGCGAGGACGTCCTTGACCTTCTCGAGGAGAAGGAGGATTGCACCGAAGAGGAACTGACGTTGCTCCTTCGCTGTGAAGAATCCCAGGTGGTGCATCGACTTTTCACCCTTGCTGATGCCAAGCGCCGGAAGTACGTGGGTGATGCGGTCCATCTCCGGGGGCTTGTGGAATTCTCGAATTTCTGTCGCAAAAACTGCCTCTACTGCGGATTGCGGAAGGAAAACCGAAAGCTTAAGAGATACCGTATGTCCTGGGAGGAGATGTACGCGCTCTGTGAGCGCATTGCCCGTCTTGGGGTGAAGACCATCGTGCTGCAGTCCGGCGAAGACCCGTGGTATGAGGCGAAGCCCTTTGCCGAGTTTATCCACCGGGTGAAAAAACTCCAGGTGGCCATCACTCTGAGTGTGGGGGAGCGAGAACCCTGGGAGTACGCACTCTGGAGAGACGCTGGGGCTGACCGTTATCTCCTCAAACAGGAGACCTTTGACCGGGAGCTCTTTGCCCGTTTGCACCCCGATGACGACTATGATACCCGCCTTGAATGTCAGAAGGTTCTGAGGGAACTGGGGTACCAGGTGGGAAGTGGGAATATGGTGGGGCTTCCGTATCAGACGCCGGAAGCCCTGGCCCTGGATATCAAGAAGTTCCAGGAATGGGACTTCGATATGATTGGTATTGGGCCCTTCATTCCCCATCCGGACACGCCTCTGGGGCACTTCACCATGGACCCGGAAAAGAAGTGCCTGCTCACTCTCAAGGTCCTGGCGCTCACCAGGATTCTGACGAAAACCACAAACCTCCCCGCCACCACGGCTTTGGGGACGCTTGTTCCCGGAGGACGGGAACGGGGGCTTCGCTGTGGTGCCAACGTCCTCATGCCCAACTTTACCCCCCATCCGTACCGGAGCCAGTACACCATTTATCCCGGGAAGATCTGTGTTCAGGAAGCCTGGGGAGGATGTCTCTCTTGTATGAAGGAGATGGTGACAAAACTTGGGCGGACCATTGCCACCGATTACGGAGACAGAGTCCGCCCCATTCGGTGAGGTCTGGAACCCCCAGGTTGTCTATGCTCCAAATTTGCCAAGTCGCAGGGCTGCAGAGAGGATAAGGCTCATGAGGGCCTTTGCAGGGAAATGCCCAAGGTAACCCCGGGTGCACTCTTTTTCAGTGAACCGTTCTCCCGTTGGCACACCTCCGTAAGGAGAGTGGAGGAGTACCGGAGACGGGTGCCAGGAGTGACCTCGAAGAAGTGCCGGTGTTGAGTGGTCTCCGGTGATGACGAGAACATCGGGGGAAAGGGCAAGGATTTCAGGGAGCAGGGAGTCAAAGTACTCGATGCACTGGACTTTTCGCAGGAAGTCCCCATCCTCTCCTGCTTTGTCGGTGTCTTTGTAGTGGAGGAAGAAGAAGTCATAGTCGTTCCACTTTGCCTTCAGGAATTCAATTTCGTTTCGTAGATCTCCCTCAACGTCTGGGGTATCGAAACCGAACAGCCGGGCAATCCCCTTGTACATGGGGTAGATGGCGATGGCCAGTGCCCGAACACCGTACCGTTCCGGGAATTTCTCTAACACCGGGGACTGGGAGAAACCGCGAAGGAGAATAGCGTTAGCCTTGGGCTCATCCTCAAGAAGGGGTGTAGCCTTTTCCAGGAATGCCCGGACGATACGGGCGGTTTTTTCGGAAGGTTCGTCAAATCCCTTTGGTTCGTACGGTGGCAGCCCCTCTTTCTGAGGGTCGGTGTCCTTGAGATGATCCCCAAGTCCTTTCCCCCGCAGGACAAGAACAAACCGGTGCTCTTTTCCCGGTTTGAGGAGGATTTCCACATCCTCGATTTTCTGAATATGTTGCTGGAGTTTTTCCACAAGCCGCTGGCACTCCTCGGTAGAAATCCTTCCTGCTCTCCGGTCGGTGATGATGCCCTCGGCGTTTCTGGTAGCAAAATTCGCCCGGGCTGCCACGTCCCCTTCTTTGAGCTCCATCCCCACGCCCAGGGCTTCCAGAACTCCCCGTCCGATGACCAGTTCCTCAGGGTCGTATCCAAAGAGTGCAATGTGTCCGGGTCCGCTTCCCGGGGTGATGCCGTGGTTCACCGGGGTCATGAGGCCAAGAACGCTTTTCTTTGCCAGGGCATCGAGGTTTGGAGTTCTGGCTGCTTCAAGCTCTGTCTTTCCGCCGAAGTCCGGATGAGGAATGCCTCCAAGGCCATCCACGACGCAGAGGACCATCTTGCTCTCGCCCTTTTTGAGCAAGGTTTTCAGGTTGTTCAGGATGCTCATCGCAGTCTCTCCTCCTTTCGANCTTCAGAATATGTTACCCTATGGCCCTGGGGAGAAACAAGGACCTTTTTCAGGCGTGGTGTTTGAGTAAGGCCCGAGAAAATCGCCGTTGCTAAGTGTATTGACAAAGAGGGGAAAATCGTGTATACTACGTTTGATAATAATTCCATGTTATTTTCAACACTTTCAGGAGGTTCTCCCATGAGCCAGGAACCACTCGCCCCAAGACCAGAACTCCTTGAAGGGCTCAAAGAACGTAACCCCGACCTGGAACTGTGGTGGGATGCCCATCCAGGGTACTACCAGGTTTTCCTTGCCAGCCTCAGGGAAAGGGGTGTCGATGACGCCACGCTCTCAGTCCTTCGCCGCTTCATGTCCCACAACGAGGGAGGAGTGTTCTTCTTCGATGGAGTGACCACCAACCCTCCCCTGGTCCTTCGGCTCCTTGAGTCCCGGCCTCAGGTGGTTGCCAGAGTGCAGGAGCTTGGCCGGGTCTTCTCTTCCGACACGCATCCTGGGTGGTTCGACCTCTACCTGATGGTGGGAAAGCTTGGTGCCGACAAGTTCCTCTCCAATTTCTACCGCAGAGGCCGCCGATACGGCTTTGTCTGCCTCCAGGTTGACCCAAGGAAGAGCACCGATGAAGCGACCATGGTCCTCCAGGCCCTGGAGATTTCCCGGACAAGCCCCAACCTCATGGTGAAGATTCCCGCCACAAGGGCTGGCCTTGCGGTGATGGAGGAAATCNTAAGCTTTGGCGTTCCGGTGAACGCCACCTCCTGCTTCTGCGTCCCCCCAGGTTGTCCAGGTTGCCCAGGCTATGAAGCGGGGGTACGAGAAGGGGAAAGCCCGGGGTATTGACTACAGCGCCTGGCGGGCGGTCATCACCATGATGCTCGGTCGCTGGGAGGCCTCAACGGAGCTCACCGAAGAAGCCAAAGCCAGAGGTGTTACCCTTGAAGAGGCAGACCTCCGCTTCTTCGGCATCCTCATGGCCAAAAGAGCCGTTGATGCGGTCGAGGTCCTTGGAGCTCCGGCCAAAGTCCTCGTCTGTTCCACCCGGAAAGGTCCAGGCCATGCCTACCTCCACCTTGAGGAGCTTGCCAAACTCCCCCTTGTCATCACCATGAACCCTGAGGCTTTAGAGTGGGGCATGACCTTCCTTCGAGAGGAGCGGGCCAGAGCGCCCTTTGCAGTTCCCAGAGCTACAGAGGAGAAGCTCCACAAACTCGACTTTGCCCGGAGGAGCCTCGAATTCGATGGTTTCACCATGGAGGACATTGCCGCCTCAAGTGCGCAGACCCACAACCTCAGGGAGTTCTCCCAGGCAATGGAGAGGATTGAAAAGATACTCTCAGCGCAGTGAGGTTACCGATGGAGTTTGAGAGAGAATACCTTGAGACTTTTGCCTGGAGAGTTCGTAGACGAATTATCCTGGCAACGTTTCGTGCTGGGGTGAGCCATATTGGTGGATCCCTTTCGGTTGTTGAGGTTCTTACCTGCCTCTTTAACGGTATTCTCAACGTCAACGGGGACAACCTCTTTTCCCGAGAGCGGGACCAGCTGGTGCTCTCCAAGGGTCACGCGGGCCTTGCGCTTTACGCAGTTCTTGCTGAGAAAGGGTTCCTTTCGGAGGAATTCTTTGAGGAATACGGATGCCGGGGAGAGACCCTTCTTGGCATCCATCCAGAGCTTGGGGTACCTGGAGTGGACGCTGCGACAGGCTCTCTGGGTCATGGTCTTCCCCTGGGGGTCGGCCTGGCTTTGGCTTTCAAGTTTCGCCACAGACCTTTTCACGTCTTTGTCCTTGCAGGCGATGGAGAGCTCAACGAAGGCACAAACTGGGAATGCCTCCCTCTTGCTCTGCGGTACGGACTTGACAACCTGACCCTTATTGTTGACCGCAACCATCTGCAACTCTCCGGTTTTACCGAGGACCTTCATCCCCTTGAACCTCTGGGCGAGAAATTCAAAGCCTTCGGATGGAGTGTTCAGGAAATCCCGGGCCATGATTTTGAGGTCCTCTGGAAAACCCTTGGGGAGGCAAAGAGACGGAACGATGGAAGTCCTATGGTTGTTGTGACCAAAACGGTGAAAGGCAAGGGTGTTGTGGAGCTTGAGAACAGAGTGGAATCTCACTACTGCGGTCTTTCTGAGGAAATTGTCCGAAAATACCTGGAAGCCGGGGTACAGCAATGAGGAGCCGGAGAACAGCGCTGCAAGATGTTCTGGTGGAGCTCATCGACGAAGGAAAGGACATTATCTGTGTTTCGGTGGATTCTGTTTCGCGTTTCAAGAAAGTGAAAGACAGGTACCCAGAGAGGGTTATTGAGTGTGGTATTTGTGAGCAAACGGGGATGGGTGTTTGTGCCGGTCTTGCTCTGGCAGGATTCACTCCCGTCATCTCCGGGTATGCCACCTTTCTCACCATGAGAGCTTTTGAGCAGATTCGTACCGATATCTGTCGCTGGTCACTCAACGTGAAAATCTGCGGAACAGACACGGGATTCTCAGCCCAGTACGCAGGGTTTACCCATCAGGCCCTGGAGGATATTGCCATTCTCTCGGTTTTGGACGGTATCGTCATCAGCGAACCCTGCGATTACGAGGATGCGCTCCTTCTTGGGCGATATCTTCTGGGGAACTTCCAGGGGCCGGTGTACCTGAGGTTTGGAGCACGGAGTGGGGAGGATGAGTTCTTGGAGAAACATCAGGAGGTAGTTCTTGGGCAGTTTGAGCCACTCACACGGCAGGAATTCCAGGAAGCTGATGTCACCATTGTTGCTTTGGGACAGCTCGTAGGGCTTGGTATGGAGGCAGCCGCGGAACTCGAAAAACGGGGGTACAGAACTTTCGTTTTCAATGCCCGTTTTGTAAAACCCCTCAATCCGGAAATGGTGGCGAGAATCGCCCGAGGGTCACGTCTTGTGGTGACCCTCGAAGAGCACTCGAGGGTGGGAGGATTGGGAGATAACCTCTTGCGGGCTTTCCAAAAGATGCGGAACATCCCCCCGTTTCTGAAGCTTGGAGCCCCGAGCAATTTTGGGTTTTCGGGAGAGCGGGGGTTTCTGTTGAGAAAGTGCGGTCTTGAAGTTTCCCTGATAGTGGAGCGCATCGCGAAGGAGATGGAAAACCTTGAGAGACACGAGGGCTTTTTCAAAGGAGGACTTCTTTCTCGCGAGTGATAAGAAGTTTGCGGAAAAGTGGGGTAGCGAGCTCCTTGGTGAAAGCAAGCGGGTTGTGGTGCTCTTTCAGGAGCGTGAGAGTGCGAAGACGCTTGTGTTTCTCGGGCCCTGCTTGCGGAAGAACGTGTGAAGAATGGAGGAATGGCTGTGAAACGGGTAATCCCGCTGAGATATGGGAAGCAAACGCTCCAGGTAGAACTCTCTCTGGAGAATCTTCTGTACGTCATAAAGCCCGGGAACTTTGAAGAAACCATCTCCGAAAAAGAAGCGATTCTCGCCTCCCTGCGGACTCCTGTTGCGTCCTTGCCTCTTGCAGAGAGGCTGCATCGCGGCATGAAGGTCGTCATTGTGGGCGATGACCTCACACGGGCAACACCTCGGGAGAGGATTTTCCCGGTTCTCCTTGACGAGCTCAACAGAGCCGGAATTCCTGATAGGGATATCACCGTTCTCATCGGGTTGGGAACCCATCGGTACATGACTGATGAAGAGATACGGAGGTGTTTCGGCGCGGAAGTCGTTGACAGGGTAACGGTGCTGAACCACGAATGGCAGGACCCCCGCTGCCTCACCCGCATAGGATTTACCCCAAGTGGCATTCCTATTGAAGTGAATAGACTCGCCCTTGAGGCCGATTTCCTCATGGCGGTGGGAAGTGTTGTTCCTCACTGCTACGCGGGTTATGGAGGGGGTGGGAAGGCAATACAGCCGGGAATATGTTCCTGGGAAACTACAGGGAAAACTCACATCATGCCCATGTTCAAGGACCTCTACCTGCACATTGCTGGAGAGATTGAGAACGAGGTCCGGCGGGAAATAGAGATGGTGGCCGAAGCCGTGGGTTTACGCTTTATTGTGAATGTCGTGCTCGATGAATCTGGAAAAATCGCCAGGGTTGTTGCAGGAGATCCGGTTCGTGCTCATCGGGTGGGAGCCTGGGCCGCAAAGCAAATCTATGAACAGAAGATTCCAGGTCTTGCGGATATCGTTATTGTCAGTGCGTACCCTGCAGATATCGATTACTGGCAGGGAATAAAGCCCCTGTCGTACGCCCAGAAGGGCTTGAGAAAGGGCGGGATTTCAATTCTTGTTGCTCCTTTCCCTGAGGGCATTTCGCCCACCCACGGAGAACTGAAAAAGTATGCAACACTACCGTATCAGGAGTTGAAGAGGCGTGTTGCAGAAGGGGGCTTTGACGACCTTGTCTGTGCTGCAACACTCCTTTTGCATGCCAGGATCATGGAGCACTCCCGGGAAGTGATCTGTGTTTCTGAAGGAATGAGTGTTGAGGAGAAAGAGGCACTTGGTTTTCGCCACGCAGCTTCAGTCGAAGAGGCTCTGGAGATGGCATTTGGTCTGTGTGGCAGGGAGGCAAAGGTTGGAATCATCGACTGTGGTGGTGATGTGGTGCCATGTCTGAGTATGTGAGTGGGTACTGGACAGGTACCGTTGTGTTCCTACCCAACCTGGCTTTTGGGGCGAAGTAAGGGGGATTCCATGAATCGGGATTACATTCTGGCTGTTGATGCGGGCACTTCTTCTCTCAAAAGCGTCCTTTTCGATGAGAACTTTGTTGCCGTCACCCAGGACAGGGTGGAGTACAATTACGAAGCAGACGGCCTGAGCGTGCAGATTCACCCCGACCTGGTGTGGCAGGCCTTCCTTAAAGTGACCCGTAGCCTCGAAGAAAAGGGATACGCTCGGAAAGTTGAACTCATTGTCCCTTGCGTGTTCAGCCCGGCACTTATCGCCATGGATGCCGAAGGTACTCCTCTCTTTCCTGCCATCATCCACTGGGACAGAAGGAGCATCAAACAAGCAAGGAAAGCGGTGCGGATAATAGGGAAGGAGCGGTTTCTCCAGGTGGCCGGGAACATTCCGTATCCGGGAGGAATCTCTCTGACCAGCATGCTCTGGCTTAAGGAGGAGAGGCCGGAGGTCTTCGCAAGGGCTGCAGTTCTTGGGCATCTGAATACCTTCCTTCTCAAAAAGCTTGTGAATCGTTGGATTATCGACCCCACCAATGCTTCGGTCACAGGGCTTTACAACACCGTTGCTGCTTCAGATTGGAGTAAAGACCTTGCCCGCGACCTTGGCATTCCCCTTGAGAAGCTCCCCCCGGTTGTGCCCTCCTTTGAAGTTGCAGGGAAAATCACTAAGGAAGCCTCCCGGATAACGGGTTTACCCTCCGGTATTCCTGTGCTTGTGGGATCCAACGACACCTCTGCTGCTGCTTTGGGGGCAGGGCTTTTTGAACACGGGCAGGTACTCAACATTTCGGGGAGCTCGGAAATCCTCGTCATATGCCTGGATCATCCCCTTCCAGATGAACGGTACTACCTGCGAACCCACCCCTTTCCCGGAAGGTGGCTCATGTATGACATTGTGATTGGGGGGTTTGCCTTGGAGTGGTTCCGCTCCCAGTTCTGCAGGGAGTTACCGCCGGATACGTTCTACCATGCTTATCTGGCAGAAGTTCTCGAAGGAAAAGGGCAGGGAAAGGTGAAGTGCGTACCCTATCTTACGGGGGACAGGACGAGTCTCGTCCAGAAAAAAGCTTCCTTTTCAGGTCTCACCCTGGACACCACGAGAGAGGAATGCTTGAGGGCTCTGGTTGGGGGCATTGTGGGGAGAATGCGGAAGACCCTTGATATGATGTCCGAGCGCCTTACGTTGCATCCCACTATGGTCGTCACGGGTGGAGCTGGTTCGGCGCTTCTTGAGTACAAACGGCGTGTCTTTCGAGACTTCGAGATAGAACTCAAGGAGAACTGCTCTATTCTTGGGTGTCTGGAAATAGCCAGGCGATTTCTTCACCAGGGAAGGTGAATCCCATGAAGCCTGAAGACACAAGACAAAAGCTCACCGGGGTCTTTGCCCCCATTGTGACCCCCTTTCGGGATGATGGCACCATCGACTTTGAGGCATTGAAACGGAATGTTGAGAAGCTCTCGAAGACCCGGCTTCGGGGGTACTTTGCCCTGGGGACGAATGGAGAATTCCGGAGCCTCACGTATGACGAGAAGCTCAGAGTCATCGAGACAGTCCTTGAGGTGAAGGGTGACAAGGTCCTCATTGGTGGAGCAAGCTGTGAGTCTACCTTTGAGTCCAAAAAGCTCGCCCAGGACCTTCATCGTCTTGGGGTGGACTTTGTGAGCCTCATGCCCCCCTCCTTCTTCGCAAGGAGAATGACCGATGACGCCCTCTATGAGTACTTCACTGAAGTCGCCGAAGCAGTGGACAAACCGGTCCTCCTCTACAATAACCCTGCAGTGGCCAACAACCTCTGCCTTTCTCCTGCCCTCATCGCCCGCTTGAGCGAACACCCCAATATCCTCGGCCTCAAGGACACCTCAAAGGGCAACTACGACGCCTACATTGCCGCCTCAGAGGGGAAGGAGTTCTTCGTCCTCGCCGGGTCTGCCGACTTCGTCTTCCCGGCCCTCCTTGTGGGGGCCATCGGAGGAGTACTGTCTCTGGCCAACGTCTTCCCTGACCTCTGCTGTGACCTGGTGGAGCTTGGACTCAGAAAAGACCTTGAGCGTGGTCTTCCCCTCCACCGCTTCGTCGCTCGACTCAACAGCCTCGTCTCCGGGCGATACGGTGTAAGCGGGGTGAAGGCTGCCATGGACCTCTTTGGCTTTGAGGGTGGCTTCCCCAGGAAACCCTTAAAGCCCCTCGGTGAGAAGGAAAAGGAGGCTCTGGAGAGGGAGATTCGGGAACTCCTTGCCACTTTTTCGAGAAGTCAATAAAATAGCGACGAGGAAAGGGGTTGAAAGGGGGAAAGCCTTTGTCACCCAGG
>APCU01000067.1 GCA_000347575.1 Candidatus Caldatribacterium saccharofermentans OP9-77CS
TCCTCGGCCAGGCTGCCTGCCTTCCGGGGTGCTGGATCTGCACAGCGCATCGTGCTCCGTGACGGTGCATTGCTTCGGCAAGACGGGCAAGCCCGGGGATCATGGGATCTTCATCCGCTGCAAGGCAGGTCACAGTGGGTCTTCCTGTTGCCTTGTCGGGAGTTGTCGCGCCAACAATGATGAAACCGCAACCCCCCTTGGCAATTTCCTCATGGTACCGGATAACTCGCTCGTTCACCGAACCGTCGGCGTTCGCCGAGCTGATATCTGTAGGTACGTGGACAATCCGGTTAGGAACGACAAAGTTCCCAATCTCGATAGGAGAGAAAAGATGGGGGAAATATGGATTCTTCACTGGAATGCCTCCTCTCGCTGTACTCAACAGCACTCTTCCTTTCCTTTTCTTCGGTAGCACTCCTCCATAATCTCTTCGGTTCTCGTTGCTCCAAACCTCGTGGCACCCACCTCCCGAACCTTCAAAGCGGCATCGAGATCCCGAACGCCCCCTGCCGCCTTGACCTGGACTTTTGGAGAAACGGACTGCCTCATCAGGATAAGGTCCTCAATGGTCGCGCCTCCAGGACCAAACCCTGTGGAAGTCTTGACAAAGTCAGCCCCCGCTTCTTCAGCGAGCCTGCACCCGATGCGCTTCAATTCATCCGTGAGGTAGCAGTTCTCAAGGATGACCTTCACGATGACTCCGTGCCGGTGGGCAACCTCGACCACTGCCTGGATGTCCCGCTTCACGTACTCGAAGTCGCGGGAACGGAGCTTCCCAATGTGGATAACCATGTCGAGTTCTTCTGCTCCATCGCGAATGGCCTGTTCCGCCTCGAAGACCTTGGTTTCTGTCTTGTGAGTACCGTGGGGAAAGCCAACCACGGCTCCAACCTTAACTTCACTTCCCTCAAGGAGCTTCTTGGCCAGGGCCACGTCAGAAGGGCGACAGCACACCGAGGCAACGTTGTACTTCCTGGCAATCTCACATCCCCTTCACAATGTCCTCATCGGTGAGGTCGGGTCGAAGGAGAGAATGGTCAATCATTTTGGCAATGTCTTGACAGGTGTAATCCACCACCACACCTCCTTTGTAATAACAAAATAAAAACATGATATCGCTATTCATTGTAGAAGAACATCGTCAGCCTCGTCAAGGGGGCTTCGCGAAAATCCCTGGCGGTGACTACTTCTGCTCTCCCCAGAGGAGATTCAGACGTTCTGCGAGAACCTTCTCATAACCGCGCTGGGTGGGACGATAGTACACTCTCCTTCCCAGCGAGGTGGGAAAGTACTCCTGAAGCACAAACCCTTCCGGAAAATCGTGGACGTACTGGTATTCCTTGGCGTATCCCATTTGCCGCAAAAGCCCGGTGGGAGCATTGCGAAGATGGAGGGGAACAGGGAGTGAGCCGTATTTCTTCACATCCTCCAGGGCTTCCTGAAGTGCTCGGTACGAAGCATTGCTTTTTGGAGCACAGGCGACATAGACTGTCGCCTGTGCAAGAGCGAGTCGCCCTTCAGGTTCTCCGAGAAAATCGAAAGCCTCCCGAGCAGCCAGAGCAATGAGCAGTGCTTGAGGATCGGCATTTCCGACGTCTTCCGAAGCACAGGCAATGAGACGTCGAAGAATAGCGTGGGGGTCTTCTCCAGCTTCAAGCATTCGTGCAAGCCAGTACAGTGCCGCATCAGGGTCACTTCCCCGAAGACTCTTATGGTAGGCTGAAAGGAGGTTATAGTGTTCCTCCCCTGACTTATCGTAGAGGTAGGAGACCCTCTGGAAAAGGCCCTGCAAGAAATCAACGTCAACCCGCTTTTTGCCTTCCTGCCTCGCAAGGAGGGCAGCGGTTTCGAGCATATTCAGCGCCTGGCGGGCATCACCATCAGCAAGACGGGCAATCCACTGCAGGGCTTCCTCTTCAAAGGGTGGAGCCTTCCCTCGGAGGCCCCGCTCTTCCTCAAGGGCACGTTGAAGGAGATGCAAAAGGTCCTCAAAGGGTATTTCCCGAAAGACGACGACCTGCACTCGGGAAAGGAGGGGTGCGATGATTTCAAAAGAGGGGTTCTCTGTGGTGGATCCGATAAACGTGATAAGCCCTTCCTCAACGTAAGGCAGAAGGAGACTTTGCTGACCCTTGTGGAAGCGATGCACTTCATCGATGAAGAAAACGGTTTTCTTCCCCTGGAATTTCAGAACGTTTTCGGCTTCCTGCACCGCCTCCCGAATCTCTTTGACCCCTGAAGCCACCGCGCTCAGGGAAGTCATGCGGTACCCACACGCTTCGGCAAGGAGAAAGGCCACTGAGGTCTTTCCCGTTCCCGGTGGTCCCCAGAAAATGAGGGAAGGAAGAAATTGGGCTTCCACAATTCGGCGCAGCAACCCCTGGGGACCCGTAAGATGGGGCTGTCCTACGACTTCATCCAGCGTTCGGGGGCGCATTCGAAAGGCAAGGGGCTTTGTTTCCTCCCGAACTCCAAAGAGCTCTCCTTCTCTGAAAACCGCCGTTCTCCCCTTCCTTTAGAACTCTTGTTCTACATGTAACATTATATTCCCCAGGGCAAAAGAACACAAGCTTTTATTCCTGCAAGGCAATAAAGACCTCTCCGGGATCCAGTGCTCGGGCCAGTCCTTCCCGGAGTACCCCGAGGGCCCTTTCAATCTCAACAAGCCAAAGGAGCGTGAGATGGGAGAACTGAAGGAAGTATCCCCCGGTGGCCCGCTGCAGCATCCCAAGAAATGACGTTTCCGAGAGGAGTGCTCCCATATCTTCTGCATCAAGGCATGAAAGGTCTGCAAGATACGCCTTTACGGCTTCCTGGAAGGCATACTCTTCGAGGGGAATGAACCCCTGTTGAGGACAGGCATCGATAAGGGAATGGAGCAGCTTCTTCACCACATTCTCCAGACGCCTCATCGCTACCGTAACACCTCTTTGACAACTTCCACTGCCTCGAGGATGTCCTCTCTTGTTACCTCTCTTGAGGTCACAAACCGGACAAGCGATGCAGAAACCGGAGTAGCCAGAACACCCCGTTCTTGAAGAAGCTCGACGAAGCGATGCGCAGCAAGGTCCTTTCGGTGCAGGTGAAGCAGGACAAAGTTCGTCTGCACCCGGGAAAGGTCCACAGAAAGCCCCTCAATTTCTGCAAGTCTTTCGGCAAGAAGTCGAGCGTTTCTATGGTCCTCCTCAAGACGAGCGATATTCTCCGGAGAGAGTGCCACAATCCCACAGGCACAGAGCCACCCGGTCTGACGCATTCCCCCTCCAAGCATTTTTCGGTACCGCTTTGCTTCTTCGATGAAATCTTTCGGTCCAGCAAGAAGTGAGCCAACCGGGGCACCAAGACCCTTCGAAAGGGAAATCATCACCGTATCCGCACAGGCAGCAATGTCTCTCGCAGGAACCCCAAGGTACACCGCCGCATTGAAAAGGCGGGCCCCGTCGAGGTGGACCCGTAATCCAGCCTCTTCTGCCAGGCGCTTGATAGCCCTGAGCTTCTCAAGAGGAGGAACGATACCCCCGTAGCGGTAATGGGTGTTCTCAAGACAAATGAGGCGAGTGCGGGGATAGTGGATATCCTGCGGGCGGATGGCCCGACGAATGTCATCGGGATCCGGAGCGCCATCCTCCCCCCGGAGCGTCCGTACCATGAGTCCCGCTATGGCCCCGATACCTCCGGTTTCCGAGGTTCGAATGTGGGCGTTTTCTTCAAGAATAACCTCATCCCCCCGAGTGGTATGGGTGAGAAGGGCTACGAGATTCCCCATGGTGCCACTGGGGAGAAAGATACTCGCTTCCTTCCCCAGAAGGGACGCCGCCAGGGATTCAAGCTCGTTCTGCATGGGGTCTTCGCCGTACACGGAATCTCCCAAGGGAGCTTGAAAGGCAAACTGCTTCATTTCCTCTGTGGGAAGGGTGATGGTATCCCGGCGGAGGTCAATGATTTTCCTCTTCATCGTCTCACCTCAGGTCAGAAAGGCAGTGAAAACCTCTTTGAGGATTTCCTTGTCATCCTGAGTAATAGTCCGTCCCTCTTTCAACTCCTCAATACAGTACCCTCCAATGCTTGCGGCAACCATCCGCAAGAGCGCATCTCCCGGGATTTTCTTCCCGGTCCTCGTGGTCACTTCCCCAATTTTCTCTGCTATCCTCTTCCGAATCTCCTGGAACCTCTGGGCGACTTCCTGGAAACGCCGACAGGCCTCATCGTGACTCAGAAGGTCAAAGGCAGCGCGCTGGAACACAAAAAGGAGATCCCTTTTCTCTGAGAAAAACTCACAGTAGCAATCCACAATCCTTGCTAGAATCTCTTTAGCATTACCCCTGGGAAGGGTACTCTCTAAGGCCTCGGCGAGTTCCTCAAAAACCTCCTGAATGACTTTCATGAGGAGGTCAAGCTTACTCTCAAAGTAATAGTAAATCGTGGATTTCTTCACCCCCGAAAGGGCGGCTACGTCTTCGAGAGTGGCATCGAAAAAACTCTTCTCGGCGAAAATCTTCTTCGCCGCTTCAAGAATCTTTCTCTTCGTGTCCTCCAACACTCACCACCTCAGAAGCTGTACTTTACCTCAAGAGCAATACCCTCACCAACGCTACCCAGTTTGCTCCCCTGGGCGCCTGAAGAGACGGAATACGTCAAGGTAACATGCCAATTACCTCTTGGTTTGTATTCTGTTCCAAGCATCCATACCGTGCTTCCATCTTCAAAACTTGTAACGCAATTCAGAAAAGGCTTCCACTTCCCGTCTTCGCTCTGCCAGTCGACATGGAAATACCCGTACGGGGAAACCCGCTCTCCCTCTTCCCAGAAGTTCCCCAAAAGGTAGGCGAGATTCACATAGGTATTGTTCCAGGAATAGTCGACTCCAAGACTTGCCTTCCAGTACGGGGTATCGAAAACGGGGATTTGAACCTCTCCTCCCTGGGGAAGGGTCACAGTATGCATCCACTTTTCGGGGACCACAAAGGCCACGTCTCCCCGGAGAGTGAGTCCCTCTATCCCGGCAAGGGTCCCCTGGAACTCCAGACCGAGGACAGACCTTTTCGGATACCCCGAATGCACCTGAACGTCCCACAGGCCTTCGGGAAGAAGGGTAATGGTGGTTTTTCGGGGGTACGATGAAAGGAAATATCCCTGAATGTAGCTCAAAGCAATGTCAAAAGCACCCATTGACCCCCGGGCCCGGAGAGCCCAGATAGGGGAAGAAAAGCTCACCGGTGGCTCATCCCTGGTGATGACCACATTCGTCCTCTGTGGGTCCACCCCAAAAGGGAGGAGAGAGGGAAGAAGGAATTGTTTCTCCACAAATTCGGGGACGAAATTGGCCACAAACCTCGGCTGGTAGAAAAACTCCAGAGACCAGGTGGCGTTAAGATACCACTCAAAGTCAAGTGCCGGAACGGGAATCTTCTCCCCAAGGACATCCGCGCTGAGATCCCGGGAGAACGGGCGGGGATTCAGGACGTCCACAGGGCTCATGACGTCTGAAGCTCCCCAGGTAACCTCAAGAAGCCCTACCCGGAAGTCTGTTGTATCCCAGGGGGCCTGAACTCCCTGGAAACTGACCTCCCGCACCCGCAAGGGGCGAATATTGTTCTCGTCCTGGTACTTCAGGAGAAGTTCCACGTTGCCGAAATAGCGGCTGTCCAGGGGTATGGTGGAAGAAAAATTCACCTTTATGCCATAGTCGAGATCCCTCTCCTGGAAGCTGTAGGAGCTGAAAGCCACAACGTTCCCTTGGGTTTCAAGAGCCCAGACCGGGCCCAGAACACAGCCAAAAAGGAGAACAACCACTCCTGCCAGAAACCGTTTCATTGGCGTCACCTCATAATGTCGGCCGCTGAATGGTGCGGACGCTGAAGAAATCATCAGGTAGAGGAATATCCTCCTCGATGGATGAAACCTCCATGATGGTTGCATGGTTTTCCTTCACGTCTTTCAGGGAGAGCTTGAGAATCTGAATACTCCCGTCTTCCCTTTCCCGAACCTCATGAACTTCCAGCGTTTTCCAGAGGTTTCCGGCGGTATCGAAGAAGTCAATCTTTTTGAAATAGAACTTCTCCTTGTCCACGGTCATACTGAGCTTTCCGTACTTTGAGTCCGCCTTTTTAGGGATAAGCTCAAGGTAGTAGTTGGTGTCATCCTCCCCTTTCAGCGTGCTCTCGTAATCCTCCTTGCCGTAGCCTCCGGAGAGATCGTCGTAGGTAAAATCCGTTCCCATGAACTTTTCGCTCTTGCTCGAGCCAGCAATAAGGCGAACCTTCTTGTATGCTGGCATGTAGAGATAGATTTTCTCGCCGTTTCGAAGACTCAATAGCGTAACCCCCTTGACATCCGCAGGACTCAAGAAACGAAAGATGATGGAGACCTTGTCTTCCCCTTCATCCTTAGAGTACATGACCATTTCCCGTGCTTCCTCTTTCCCCGAAGCATCAACAAGCACAATTCTGCCCACGGTCTTCTGAGTTGTAAATCGCGTCCGGCGCGCTTCCATTTCATCGAGGATCTCCGAGGCGGTAAGGGCGAACACACAACCTGTGACAAAAAGGAGAAGCAGCACAAAGAGAATCAGAACAATACCGCGCTTCATCAGGCATTCCCCCTTTGTCGTGCTTTATTGTTTCCAAGGTACTCCTCAAGGTGTAGCAGGAGAGCCAAAGCAAGGAAGGTGTAGAAAACCCCGATGAGGAGCACCGTTGCCACCAGGGAACCAAAAATCCGCAACATATGGATGCGAGAAAGGGCAAGGACATAGAGACCCCCGGCAACACCCAGGGCGTTCAGCAGAATACCTCTGCCCGTATTGGTGAGCGTTGCCTGAAGAGCCCGAGTTCCAGGGTTCTGCGCAATTTCTCTGTACCAGCGGGCCGTGAAGTGGATAGCGTAATCAATGCCTGCGCCAATGGCAATGCTCGCCACCATGAGAGTGGCTACATTAAGCGGAATACGGAACCACCCCATCACTCCAAAAGACGTCACCACGGTAAGTAGAATAGGAACCATGGCGACACTTGCCCGTCGTAGAGACAAAAGCTGCAACACAAGAAGGCCAAAGACAATCACCAGGGCAAGGAGCATGCTCTTGGCCTGCTGGCTGAAAAGCATTTCGTTGATGTGGTTGGCGATAATCGGAGTCCCAGTAATCCTGTAGGCAACCGTTATATCGCCATCCTCCGCCTCAAGGTATACCGCCTCGTCGAGGACCTCATACAGTGCGAAGTCGTGGCTCTCTTCAAAACGAACACCTGAAAGTTCTTCCAGCTTTTCCCGCAAGGTCTCAACCTTTACCCTTTTGGCCACCCGCTCAAGAGATGTTTCAAGAACACTCCCCAGGTACTCGGCGCTCTCGGCATCAAGGCCAAGCTGCTCTTCAAAAACTCTCGGAAGGGGGAGGTTTCCAGCAAGGCTCTCAACGAGCGCCGCGCAAACCGCCTCTTCCTCAAGGCCCAGATCTTCAATTTCAAGGCGAGCATCCTGGACAACCCGCTGAACAAACTGGTCGTCTTTCCTGATAAATTCCTGCCAGGGTTTTTCAAGGAATTCAAGAACAACGGCGCGGGCTTTCTCCTGAGGAAGGGAAACACCAAAAAGGCCGAGATCCTCGATAATAGTCTTTGCGAGGAATTCTCGGGCTTCGGCAATCTCAAGGGGAACCCGCTTCACTCGCTTTGGACGGCTCTCAAGGAATGCCCGTGCTTTTTCGAGTTCTTCCCTGAGCTCTGCTGAGGTCGTTTCCCGGGCTTTGAACTCGATGAACGTCTCCCGCCCATCCTCGGTCATTCTCCCTTTCAGATACTCATTATCGTTCACAAAGAACCACAGGTTGTTGATTTTCTCCTCCTCAAGGGGAATTGCTCGCCATCCCTCCATGGCCTCGTTGAGATCCAAAAGAAAAGAAGCCAAAGAGGAAGGTTCCTGGAAGTTCTGGAATCTCTTCATGTACTGGGCAACCCGGATCATCTCCCGGAGCACAAAGGGTTCCCTGATATTCTCTGTAGTCACACAAAGGTAATTGTAGTCCGTGCTCCCAAAGCGGTCCTTAAAGTACTCGACGAGCTTCGTGATGGGATGCTCTGCTCCCATTTGCATTCGGATTGTTGTCTCCACGTGAATCCTGGGAATACCGACACAGAGGATACCCGTAACGGCCACAAGAAAAAGCACAACAGCGCGTTTCCGGTGGAGTAAGGAGTGACTCAGAAAACGCAAGAATCGGTGGAAATAGTCTCCCCCGTTTTCTCCAGAATGCTCCAGGTGATGGGGAACGTACCGGATAGGGAAAACCGTATAGAATGCCCCCAGGGAAAAAGTCGAAAGAACCATGCCGAAGAAGACGCCTAAAGCCGCATAGAGGCCAAAATCGGAAACTGGCCGGATCTCGGCGGTGAGCAAAGACAAAAATCCGCCCATTGTCGTCAGAGCGCTCATGAGAATGGGCAGAAAAACACCCTGCAGTGCCCGCTCCACTGCCTCTTTGCTCTCTGCAATTCTCCGTTCCTCATAGTAACGATTGATAAAGTGTATGCCATAAGCACTGACCAGGGCGAGTAAGAGCACAGGGAGCGAAGCCGAAATGACGGTGAAGGATTTTCCCAGAAACACCGCAACACCCATAGCCCAGAGGGCCGAAAGCAGAGCCACAAAAATGGGCAAGAGCATTCCCCGAATACTCCGAAACCCAAACCAGAGGATGGCAAGGAGTACACCTCCCGCCACAGGTGTCAGAAGCCGCATGTTCCTCTGGGCGTCCTTCGACATCTCTTCCATGATAATGCGTGCCCCAAAGAAGGTCACCCGAACATCCGGGGGGATTTCGCTACGTACCACCTCCGTCACATCCCGGATGGCCTGCCCCTGGTCAACGTTGTCGAAAAAGGAGGCCACAATAATGGTCCCCCTGCCGTCGGGGGTCACGATCTTCCCCCACACCAGGTCGTTACCCACCAAGCGTTCCCGGAGTGCCCGGGCTTCTTCATGGCTTTCGGGGAGGGCCTCCACGACTTCCCGGACCTCGATGCCGTATTCTGTAGTGAGGATTTCCGGCATATTCGTGAGGGCGGTAACCTTCTGAACTACGGGGAGACTCTCGATTTTCTCCACCACATTCTGGAGAAGGGCGAGGCGCTCGGGGGTGAAAAGGTCGTCAAATTCTAAAGCCACGATCATGCTCTTTTTCTGAAAACCAGAAAACTTCTCCTCCAGGGTGTTGTAAAACGACACTTCGGGGTCGCTTTCAGGAACATACTTGGTGACGTCGTCTTCAAAGCGGATGCTCTGTAGCTTCCAGAGGAAAAGCAGGGTGAGGAAAAGGGTTGCTCCAAGAATAGGCCAGGCGTACTTCCGAACCCACCGGGCGAGGCGCTCCATCCATTACCACCTCCAGAGAACTGTAAACCGACCGTTCAGTCGAAAATTATACTCTTACATCTCCCTTTCCACAACCCTGGGAAACTGGATGTCACACCTCGAGTTTCCAGGCATTCCTGTAGCTTCCCAGAACCCTGAGGAAAGTGCTCCGGGTTCTCAGTTCTTCAAGGAGCTGCCGGTACTTCTCCTCGACCAGATTTCCTTCCCAGTCCACGTAAAAGAGGTACTCCCAGGGCCTTCCTATGAATGGACGGGATTCAAGCTTTAAGAGATTCACACCTCTTCGGGCAAACACCCCTAAAGCCTCGTACAACGCCCCCGGGTAGTTCCGGAGGGCAAAGACGCAGGAAACCTTATCGTGTTCAGGAAGGGGCTCAAAACGCGTGGCAATGATGATGAAACGAGTGAAGTTTCGAGGGTTATCTTCGATATCCTCTTCCACCTTCTCAAGACCATATTTGGCAATGGCCTCATCGCTTGAAATGCAGCCACTCCCGGGACCAAACTCAGCAGTCCTCCGGGCCGCTTCTTCCGTACTCCCTACGTTGATGATCCGCACGCCCTTAAGACGCTCGAGGAATTTCCCACACTGGGCAAACCCCTGAGGATGCGCAAAGAGCACCCGAAGGGTGTCTCTCGCTGTTCCTGGGTAAAGCCCCAGGTGCTGGGAAACCCGGATGAAACGCTCTCCGACGATGAACGTTTCCGGAAACTCCAGAAGGAGGTCGAAATTGTGGTGAATGCTCCCCGTAATGGTGTTCTCTAGGGGAACCACTCCGTGAGTTGCTTCACCCCTCACCACACGCTCAAAAACCTCACGGAAGTTCTGGCAGGGAAGAAGTTCCACGTCCTCCCCGAAGGAACGTCGAGCCACCTGGGAGCTGAAGGATCCCTGCTCCCCAAGGAATGCCACCCTCGGCTTTTCAGGGTTTGGGCCTCTGGAGGTCCTTCCAGAGCACGGTACGATTCCAGCAATGTCCTCTCGCTTGAGTTCCCGGCCCACAAGAACGCTGATCACCTCGAGGTCCCTCATGAGTTTACGGAATTGCTCAAAGCGAAGGCTCTGAGGGCCGTCAGAGAGCGCTCGCTCCGGCTCTGGATGCACTTCCACCATAACACCATCTGCTCCGCAGGCCACAGCAGCCCTCGCCATGGGGATGACCTTCTCCCTGAGGCCCGTACCGTGGCTTGGATCCACCACGATGGGAAGGTGTGAGAGCTCTTTCACCACCGGGATAGCGGTGAGGTCCAAGGGTGTTTCTGGTGAAGCGCTCAATGGT
>APCU01000068.1 GCA_000347575.1 Candidatus Caldatribacterium saccharofermentans OP9-77CS
TTCTGAGCACGGTCAAGGGTTTCCTTGTCCACATCGTAGTTGTTGACCACCACCACACAGGGAATGCCGACGAGAATGGCAACAGCGATAACATTGGGGTGGGACTGTACAGTTACCCAGACGCTGTCCTCAACTGCGTGGGCAATGCAATCACTGAGAAGGTCCCCACAGTATCCTCCCTTAATCTCTCTTTCCATATCTCCAGCCACAAGCACCGTTGCCTCAAGGGGCTCCACGAGATCTCGAACCTTGATCGCCAATGTCCTCCCTCCTCTTCCCCGCCATGGTTTGTGGTACCCGGCTTGCCAAGGCATAGATTTCTTGAGCCAGCTCGAGCATATTGTCGCGAAGGAGAAATGGGCAGTCCACTTCTTCGGCTTTTCCCTGAACGACATCCTCTGCCAGAGCCCGGCACGTCGGTGAACCACAGGCACCACAGTCCAGTCCGGGCAAGAGCTCAAGGAGTTTCTCGATCTGCTGGTACTTCTCCATGGCTCGCTGGAAATTCTGATCGAGCTTCAGGACCTCCTTGGCCTCATAGGCCCGTTCTCGGACGAAAACACCCGCTTTCCGCCACGTCTCCATTTCCTCTTCGCTCCACGGGCGAAACACGCTGTATTTCTTCAGGAGATGGTTCACGTTGACTTTGGCGATAAAGGGATTCTGTACCGCCAGGACCCCTCCCACACATCCACCAACACAGGCCTGTGCCTCACAGTACACCACTTCCCTGAGTTCTCCCATTTCGATTTTCTCAAAGACCGAAATCACATTGTGAATGCCATCAACAGCCATATATTCCCCTTCGCCAAGAGATTCCTGCTCTCCTCCAGACCGGGCCCATCCGATACCTCGGAATCCAGCAATCTGAAGTTCTGGTCTGTCCTCCACAAGGTGGAGTTCATTTACAAGCCGGGTGTAGACACTGGCCATGGAGATAGCCCCATCGATTCTCCCCAGGGCTTCTCCGCTTTGGCGAACCTCCGTTACTTTTGCCGGGCAGGGAGTGATGAAGAAGACCCCCACTTCCTCTGGACGGTACCCCCTCTCGAGAGCCCGAAGACGGGCAATTTTCGCCGCCACACCAAGAGGTGAATCAAGGGGGAGGAGATTATCAAGAAGAGAAGGAAACTTGACCTCCACGAGACGAACGACAGCCGGACACGCTGAGGATATCACCGGCAAGACCAGGTCCTTTTTTTTCAGAAACCTCGCAATTTCTGCCGAGAGGATTTCCGCTCCCCGGGCAACTTCGAAGACCTCATGGAATCCCAGGCGCAAAAGGCCGTTGAGAACTTTTCCCAGAGGAATGGTGAACTTGAATTGAGCGTAGAAGGCCGGCGCGGGGAGTGCAACCCGGTAGCGGAATCTCTGAATAGCCTCGAGAGGGTCTGCCTGGGCGTACTTGGCATGATTCGGACAGGTCCGTATACATTCTCCACAGTCAATGCACCGTTCTTCATCAATGCGAGCCTTCCCACCCTTGACCCGAATCGCCTCCGTGGGGCAGCGCCGGATGCAGTGCGTGCATCCCTTACATTTCTCTTCATCGAGAACTACCGAATGGTAAATCTCCACGCGCACCCATCTACCTCAAGAATCAGGATTCAAGAAAAAGTCCATAATCACTTTTGTCCCCTCACCAACACGGGTATCAATCTCAAGGCGGTCAGAACATTTCCTCATATTCGAGAGGCCGTATCCTGCTCCAAAGCCCATCTCGCGAATATGAGGAGGCGCAGTGGAGTACCCTTCCTGGAAGGCGAGCTCAAGATCGGGGATTCCCGGACCTTCGTCGTCCACTTCGATGTGAATGCGCTGCGGGAAAATCCAGGCTCGAAAAACCCCCCGGAAAGCATGAATCACCACGTTCATCTCTGCCTCGTAGGCGGCGATCACCACCCGGCGGCTGAAGGCCGCCGGGAAGCCAATCTGCTGGAGAATCCTCTTGAGCTCACTGGACACATCTCCAGCACTCTGGAAATCCCCTCCTGTGATTCTGCGCTCGATTTCGATAAGGGGTTTCTCATCGGTCATTCCACTTCGCTGCAACCCCGAAGTCCTCGCATGTACAATCTTCCACAGGCCTCATACATGGGGAGCCTCGTGGCCAAGAGGGGAATCTTTTTCATGACTGCAAGCTCAATAGTCGCCGGTTCAGGGCGCTTCCCGCGCACAAACACCACGCCGATGAGATCACTCATCTCCGCGGTACGGATCACCTGAGGGTTCGTGAGACCTGTGAGGAGAAGGGAGTTCTCCTTTGTGAAGGCCAGAACATCACTCAAAAGGTCACTCCCGCAGGCTGATCTCGGTTCCCGATCAAGAAGGTCCTCACACGCCAGGACTTCAGCTTCAAGAATCTCTTTGACCTCCCGAAGTGTCATGGTGGTTCCCCTTTCACTTCCCTGCAAAACACTCAATGCCCTGAGATCGAAGTCGAGCTGCTGCTTTTCTGGCTTCCTCAAGAGAAGAAAAGCCGTACACCCTCACCCGGTACATCCCCGAAACACGCTCGATTGTGGCAGTGTACCCAAACCGCCGGAGCGTCTCCACCATTGCTCGAGCGTTTTTCTCTTGGGAAAACGCCCCCGCCTGAAGAAAGGCCTGACCCCCCACAGGAGGAGGGGTTTCCTTGCGGGTTTCTTGAGGCGGCTGTGGTTTTTCCTGTACTTCCCCAGACTTTCTACTCTCCTCCTGTGCCAGAGGAATTGGAGAGGGAACTTCTTCCACAATCCCGACGGGGGAGGACTGGGAGAATTCCTGCGCCCACTGCTCAAGAGGTGAAACGGGAACAACCTCCTCCATTTCCACAACCTCAACAAGGGAGGGAAGCTCCTGAGCCACAAGAAGTTCCGCGTAACGGTCGAGATCCCCGCGGGCCATAAAGAAGGCAAAGACCACCACCAGAACCGCGCCCAGAAGGACAATGAGCGTCTCCACCGGGTCTTTCCGCCGCAAAGGCATCGGCAGCTTCATCGGATACCCCCAAGGAGTCGCTTAAGACGCTCAGTTTCTTCCCGCACCTCTCTGTACCGTTCCTTTTCCTGCCCCACGACCTCTTGAGGAGCGCGGGCAAGGAAATTCTCATTCTGGAGCTTCTTCTCCAGCCGCTCCAGATCCTCCTCAAGATCGGCAAGCTTTTTCAAAAGGCGCTGGGTCTCTTTCTCGAGATCCACAACACCCTCCACAAGGAAGAACACATCTACACCCCGCACCCGACCCAAGGCCACCTGGGTTGGTCGAGAGAGGTGTTTCCCAACTCGTTCCACACGGCATTTCGCAAGCTGCTCAACATATCGCTTCGTGGAAGACAGAAGACGCACAGTATCGTCCTCTTCGCAGCTCAACCATACCACGCCTTCCACCGAAGGAGAAATGTTGAGCTCCGCCCGCAAGTACCGGATTTCACGGATGAGCTCCTGGAGAAAGGCAACGTCACGCTCTGCGTCCTCGCTGATCCAGCGGGTATCCTCTTGCGGCCAGGGAGCGATCATAATGCTCTCTGCTGCTTTATAGGGGGTGGGGAGGTACTGCCAGATTTCCTCAGTCACAAAGGGGATAACAGGATGGAGGAGGCGCAGGAGGCCGCTCAAAACCGAGAGGAGAACGTTCTGCGTGGCCTTTCGCTTGCTCTCTCCTCCCCGGTAGAGGTCTTCTTTGCTCCACTCCACATACCAGTCGCAGTACTCACTCCAGACAAAATCATAGAGGAGCTGAACAAAATCCCCAAATTCCAGGGCCTCAAGCTGTTCCGTGGCCGAACGGAGCACCTTCTGAAAGCGAGAGAGAATCCACCGGTCTTTGAGGTCGAGTTCTCCCGCCTCAAGAGGCAAGAAAGAATATCCTTCGAGGTTCATCAGAACAAAGCGGGAAGCGTTCCAGAGCTTGTTCACAAAGGTTCGCGCTGCTTCTATCCTCTTCAGGGAAAGGTGAATGTCCCGTCCCTGAACCGTAAGCCAGGCCAGCGCAAAACGCAGCGCATCACTACCGTATTTTTCGACAACTTCCAGAGGATCAATAGCATTCCCCAGGGATTTGCTCATCTTCCGCCCGGCTTCGTCTCGCACAAGAGGCGTGATATATA
This sequence comes from Candidatus Caldatribacterium saccharofermentans OP9-77CS, assembly GCA_000347575.1. Classification (GTDB taxonomy): domain Bacteria; phylum Atribacterota; class Atribacteria; order Atribacterales; family Caldatribacteriaceae; genus Caldatribacterium; species Caldatribacterium saccharofermentans. Next base: position 4,088 of record APCU01000068.1, read on the forward strand.
CCTTGCGGAAAGGGACCTCTCCCATGAACTTGAGGCCCATCATAATCATCCGAGCCACCCAGAAGAAAATAATATCAAAACCCGTAACCAGAAGCGAGGTAGGATAGAAGCGGTCCAGGTCCTCAGTTTTCTCAGGCCAACCCAATGTTGAGAAAGGCCAGAGGGCGGAACTGAACCAGGTGTCGAGAACATCTTCATCCTGCACCACCACGCCATTACATTTGGGACAGCTCAACGGGGCTTCCCGATGGGCAAAAACATACCCGCAGGACTGACAGTAAAACACCGGAATCCGGTGGCCCCACCAGATTTGCCGGGAAATGCACCAGTCCCTGATGTTTTCCATCCATTCGAAGTAGATCCTGGTCCAGCGCTCCGGAACAAAGACAACTCGCCCCTCCAGAACCGCCTGGATTGCAGGACGGGCAAGTTCTTTCATCCGGACGAACCACTGCCGGGACACGAGAGGCTCAATTACCACTCCGCAACGGTAACAGTGCCCAACGGCGTGACGATGCTCTTCAACTTTCTCCAGAAGCCCCTTTTCCTCAAGGGCTCGAAGTACCGCTTCCCGAGCCGCCTCCCGGGGAAGCCCTGCGAATGGTCCTGCGTCCTCGGTCATCACACCCCGGGTGTCAATAACCCGAATAACCGATAGATTGTGCCGTCGCCCCAGCTCAAAATCGTGAGGGTCATGACCTGGGGTAACCTTAAGGACACCAGTGCCAAACTCTCGGTCCACGTACTCGTCAGCAATAACAGGAATTTCCCGGTCCAAAAGTGGGAGGCGAACCCTTCTCCCAACAACCTGCTGGTACCTCAGGTCCTCAGGATGGACCGCCAAGGCCACGTCCCCAAGAAGGGTTTCAGGACGTGTGGTGGCCACAACCAGAAAACCTGCCCCATCAACGAAGGGGTAGCGGATGTAGTAGAGTCTCCCGGGGATTTCCCGATACTCCACCTCGATATCGGCAAGGGCCGTCTCACAGCGGGGACACCAGTTGACAATGTACTCACCCTGGTAAATCAAGCCCTCTTCAAAAAGCCGCACAAAGACTTCTCGCACTGCTCGGGAAAGACCAGCGTCCATCGTGAATCGTTCCCGAGTCCAGTCACACGAAGCTCCCATACGCTTGAGCTGTTGTACGATTCTTGCATGGTACGTCTCTTTCCACTCCCAGACCCGTTCCAGGAATTTCTCCCGACCCAGATCGTGGCGGCTGAGACCTTCTTTGGCAAGCTGCCGCTCAACAACGTTCTGTGTGGCAATTCCCGCATGGTCCGTGCCAGGAAGCCAGAGGACTGCGTACCCCTGCATGCGCTTTGCCCGGATAACAATATCCTGAAGGGTAAGGTTCAGGGCGTGGCCCATATGAAGGTGTCCCGTCACATTTGGAGGAGGAATAACGATGGAAAAGGGAGGTTTTTGAGGGTCTGGAGAAGGGATGAAGTAACCATTCTTTTCCCAGAACTCATACCACTTTTCTTCTACCGCCTGAGCCTCAAAGACTGGTGGAAGGGCAACGGACTTCTCCATGGTACCTCACGCGAGCTTCTCTTCCCGAGCTTCTCTGAGGAAGAGGAGATTCTCACCCTTTACAAAGGCCTCGTTGATGACGACCTTCTTGATATCCCTCCGCGAGGGGATTTCGAACATAAGGTCGGTCATGAGCCGCTCCATAATCGCCCGAAGCCCCCGGGCACCAGTACCTTTGGCCAGGGCCTCACGGGCAATGAGTCGTAAGGCTCCCTCGGTGAAGATGAGTTCCACACCCTCCATTTCGAAAAGCTTCTGATACTGCCGGACAAGGCTATTCCTGGGCTCGGTGAGGATGCGTACCAGGTCGTCTTCGGTGAGGGGGTCAAGGGCACAGATAATCGGTACTCTGCCGATGAACTCGGGAATCATGCCGAACTTCAGGAGGTCTTCTGGTTGCACTTCGTGGAGAATATTCCGGGAGAGTTCCTTCTCGGAAAGGCTCTCACGGGCACCAAAACCAATTTTCCGATCCTTCAAACGATTCTCGATGATGCGCTCAAGACCCACAAAGGCGCCACCACAGATGAAGAGGATATTCTCAGTGTTCACCTGAATGAATTCCTGGTGCGGGTGTTTCCGACCACCCTGAGGAGGAACATTCGCAATGGTCCCCTCAAGAATCTTCAGAAGCGCCTGTTGCACGCCTTCCCCGGAAACGTCCCGGGTGATGGAGGGATTCTCCCCTTTGCGAGCAATTTTGTCGATTTCATCGATGTAAACAATGCCCTTCTCTGCTCTTTTAACATCAAAGTTTGCATTCTGAAGAAGGCGGAGAAGGATATTCTCAACGTCTTCTCCCACATACCCAGCCTCGGTGAGCGTCGTGGCATCCGCAATGGCAAAGGGAACGTTCAGGAAGCGTGCCAGGGTTTTGGCAAGGAGCGTCTTCCCCGATCCAGTCGGGCCAAGAAGCAGAATGTTGCTCTTTTCAATCTCCACGTCCTGAGAGTCTCTGGGCTGCATAATCCGTTTGTAGTGGTTGTATACGGCAACGGAAAGGATAACCTTGGCCCGTTCCTGACCAATAACGTACTGGTCAAGGAAAGCCTTAATCTCGCGAGGCGAGGGGAGCTCTTCAAGGACGAACTCTTTCCTGCTTTTCCGGGAGTCCTCTTTCAGAATCTCGTTGCAGAGCTCCACGCACTCGTCACAGATGTACACTCCTGGACCCGCAATGAGCTTTCGCACTTCCTGCTGTGTTTTACCACAGAAGGAACACCGCAACTTAATCTTCTCCTCCTCAAATTTCGGCATCCTCTCTGGTCTCCTTCTCGCCCTTCTCTTCCGGATACAGAACCCGATCTATAAGCCCGTATTCCCGTGCCTCCTCGGGGGACATGAAAAAGTCCCGCTCCGTGTCCTTGCGAATTTTCTCAATGGACTGGCCAGTATGGCGAGCGAGGATTTCATTGAGCTTCTCCCGGATCTTCACCATTTCCCGGGCATGGATTTCGATGTCTGTCACCTGTCCCTGTGCACCCCCAAGGGGCTGATGGATCATAATCCGGGAATTGGGGAGCGCCATCCGCTTGCCCTTGGCCCCAGCGGCGAGAATAACTGCCGCTCCACTTGCAGCCTGCCCAATACAGATGGTCGCAACATCAGGCTTGATGTACTGGATGGTGTCGTAAATGGCCAGCGTCGCCGAAACCGAACCTCCAGGACTGTTGATGTAGAGGTTGATATCCTTTTCCTTGTTCATCGCTTCAAGGAAAAGGAGCTGGGCAATGACAAGGTTGGCAACGGTGTCATCGATTTCCGTTCCCAGAAAGACGATGCGGTCTTGCAGGAGCCGGGAGTAAATATCGTAAGCTCGCTCACCCCTTGGGGTCTGCTCCACCACAATGGGCACAAGGTAACTCAAACGGGGTTCTTTCATCCCTGAACCATCTCCTCTTCAGGATCTCCCAAAGCTTGCCACTGATCAAAATTCAAGGGTTCTGCGATTTCTTGTATTTTCACTCTCGAGAGGAGGTCTTCAACAAGCTTGCTCGAGAGGAGGCGGTTCGCAGCCTCCACCAGAGCATTGCTCCGAACAAGGCGTTCTGCCACCTTTTCAAGCGGCTTTCCAGTGCGTTGTGCAACACTCTCCACAAGGCGATGGAGCTCTTCTTCAGTCACTTCAAGACCATATTCTCTAGCGTATTTCTGAAGAACGAAGTGTTTCTTCAACCTCCAGCGAGCAATGTTGCGCATTTTCTCAGTAAACGTGGCGAAATCATACCCCATAAGTTCAAGGTACCGCTCGAGGGTAGTTCCACTTTCTCGCAATCGCCCCTCAAAAAGCTGGATGACCCTCCGGGTTTCCTCCTCAAGAAGGGGCTCAGGAATGTAGACCTGCGACTTTTGGCAGAGGGCAACCACAGCCTCCTCCTGCAGGCGTTCCTGCACCATCTCCTGGGCTTGCCCCTCAAGGATCTTCCGAACGTCCTCTCGAAAGGCCTCCACCGATGCGTAATCTTCCCCAAAATGCTTGACAAACTCTTCATTCACTTCGGGGAGTCGCTTTCGGAAAACAGTACGAACCTCCAGTTCTTTTTCCTCACCCTCGAGAGTAACCGTCCGTCGCTCTCCCCGTCGCATACCAAGAACCTCTTGAGCCAGGGGATGCTGTTCACCTCCTGCCTGCACCGTATACTGCTTGTCCCCTACAGCGACAATCACCATATCCCCCGATACCACCGGCCCCTCCTGTTCCTCCCATTGCCCAAAGCGCCTGCGGAGTTCCTCAATGTACGCGTCGATGTCGCTTTCCCGAACCTCAAGGCGGTACTTTCGCACTTCGAGCTCTTCAGGACGGGCCAGAAGAACTTCAGGATTCTCAATGACCTTCAAACGGAAACGGAGAGGCTCTCCTTCCTCCACGTGAAGGATTTCCACATCAGGTTCTCCCACCACATCAATGCCTTCCTTCTCCAAGACCTCCTTTGCCGCTTCCGGAACGAGACGATGCACCAGCTCATCCAGGAAGGCCTCCTTTCCCAGACGAGCACGAAGAATGGCTCGAGGAACCCGACCCTTGCGGAAGCCTGGCACCGTAACTCGAAAGTTGAAGTCCCGGTAAATGCTCTCGAGAACCTGGTCAACCCGCTCTTTTGTTACCTCTACTTCGAGCTCAAAGACGTGCTTCTCTTTTTCCTCTTTTTTTGTCACCTCTACCATCGAAACAGTGCCACCTTTCCCTTCCAGCTTTCCAGCATCGGAAGAATTATATGTTTCCCAAGGGGGCGTGTCAACCTTGGAAGCCATGCCCGCTCCCCCCTTCCCTCTATACACTTCAGGAAGGGCCAGGCCGAGAATCTGTTTCTGTGCTTCGGTAATCCACCATCGATCACCAGTTCTCTCCACAGGAAGGAGTACCTTCCTCCTTTGCTCCTCGCCAGGAACGCTTGTCACCTCCACCTCTCCAAAAACAACGTACCTTCCCTTGTCCTCCCCGATGTATCCCCGGATCTTGATTCTGTCCGGCCACGGACTGGAACCGTACCTCCCCAGAGCCTGCCGGGGTTCTGGAACCATTGTTTGAGAAGCCCCGAAGCCACAACTTCCTCTCCCGTACCACAGGCAGATGCCCAAAAGGTAACACCCAGAACAATGAGTCCAACCCAGCACGCACAAAAGGAGAAGCTCCGAAAAAGCTCTCCTGTCCTCCGGACCCTCATACACTGCATCCCTTATTTATCAAAGCGTAGCTGCCTGATGCCATCAGGCGTTCGCTCTCGCCTCATCGCCACCCCAGTGAGAACCCCAATGGCCACTTCGCAAAGGTAGAGGACTTTGTTGCCGCGCTCAAGATGCCCTCCATAGGCTCCCTGAGGATTTGAAACCACCGCATGGACGTGGGGTTCCCCACCAACGATAACACCGCTTAGGGAAAGGAGCTCAAAGGGTCCCTCGTACTTTTCAAAACGCTCCACGGGTGGCAGGCCTGTTGTTGTCACCCAGTGGAAATGAACCTCGCTCAGGGTCCCAAAGCCGGAGAGAATGACCCCGTGTTCGATGCACTCCCTGCGAATGACCTCCTCAAGGGTTTCAAGAACGTACTCTCCTGGGAAAATGCTCACCACCACAACCCGTTCGAGCTTCCCGACGCCATATTCCACAGAATCTCACCCCCTCAGCGTTCGTACTCCTGCACGGTCCTCTTCCGATTTCTCCTCTGCAATTCCCTTTTCACCCAGCGAGCGTACTCTGCCACAGCCTCCTCCATCCGGTAGCGAGGCTCAAACCCCAGCTCTTCCCGAGCCAGAGTGATATCAAGCGTTTCCCCGCGAGGAAAAAGCTTGCCAGGACCAAGGATGACCTCCCGGGGGTGGTCGCTGTATTTTTGCGCAAGGCGGGCAAGATCGGGAAAGCTCGTCACCTCAGAAGTAGCGATGTTGAAGATACGGTGCCTTAAGTGTTCCTTCTCGTAAGCCAGCACCGTCCCCCAGGCCGTGTCCTTCACGTAGGTGAAGCCAAGTCTCTGATCCCTCCCGCTTTCAAGAACAAGCTCCTCAAGGCCTTCAAGGGATCCAAGAAGAACCCGAAAAACGGGGGTCATTTCTGAAGGCAGAAGACCCGGACCGAAAAAGAAGTAAGGACGGACAATGCGGACGTCAATACCATAGTGGTGACCGTACTGGAGCGCGAGGTACTCCGCACTGGCCTTACTTGCTCCATAGAGATCTGAGGGATTCACAGGATGAGTGAGTTCTCCGGGATTGTCTCTGGTCTCTCCATAAACAGCGCCAGAACTCACGTAGAGAAACTTTGGAATCTTAAAAAGACGAGCACATTCCAGGAGGTTGAGGGTACCAACAACGTTGAGAAAAGTAGCAGCGTAAGGGTCGTTCCAGTACCGTGGAGAGGCCATCACCGCGGGGGTATGAATGATGCCTTCAATGT